>JAEDFR010000102.1 GCA_016297945.1 Lachnospiraceae bacterium
CATAGGGGAAATGCTGTCAAAACGACTCGGCATTCATTACTACGACAAGGAGCTGATGAAGCTGGCTTCTGATGACAGCGGAATCAATGAAGCTTTGTTTGCCAATGCGGATGAGAAGATAAAAAGTTCTAATCTTTTTAAGATCGCTCATCGCGTTTATCATGGAGAACTGATTTCACCAGAGAGTGATGATTTTGTTTCTACTCAGAATTTGTTTAATTATCAGGCAAAAATTATTAAAGAACTTGCTGATCAAGAATCCTGCGTGATAGTCGGACGCTGTGCCGACTTTATTCTGAAGGATTATGACAATGTCCTGAGTGTATTTATTCATGCACCACATGAATATTGTATGGAACAGGCAGCAAAGAAGCACAGTATGCCCTCAAAGGAACTGGAAAAATTCATTTTGAAAACTGATAAACATAGAGCCGATTATTACAAGTATTATACCGGCAGAGAATGGACAGATTCCAGAAACTACGATTTATGTCTTGACAGTTCAAAATTAGGCTATGAGAGATGTGTGGAAGAAATCATTGCATACATAAATGTCCGTTTCAAATAATAGTGTTATGAACATAAAAACCCTTCGGATTCTTAAAGAACCGGAGGGTTTATTTATTCATATGAAAAAACTAATGGAAAATTCTAAACACACCAAAAACCTTTCCAAGAATTTGACAATCATCTACAATGATAGGATCCATAGTATCATTTTCCGGTTGTAGACGAATATGGCCGTCTTCTTTATAAAAAGTCTTCACAGTGGCTGAATCATCAATCAGTGCAACAACCATATCACCGTTCTTTGCTGTATTGCATACATTTACAAAAATCTGATCACCACTGAAAATACCGGCATTGATCATCGAATCTCCCTTTACATTTAGTACAAAGGATTCTCCATGAGGAACCATTTCAGCGGGAACCGGAAAGTAGCTTTCAACATTTTCTTCAGCAAGAATAGGTTCTCCGGCAGCAACACGTCCTACAACAGGAAGGCTTACCATTTCTGTACGAACCATCTGAAAATTATCATCACATATTTCAATTGCTCGAGGCTTAGTGGGATCTCGTCTGATATAGCCGTTCTTCTCAAGCGTTTCAAGATGAGAGTGAACAGAAGAGGTAGATTTCAGATTAACAGCCTCGCAGATTTCTCTCACTGCTGGCGGATATCCCCTTTTTAAAATTTCATCTTTAATATAATCTAAAATTTCCTGTTGTTTGCTGCTGATCTTACCGTAGCCCATGAAATACCTCCTTAATAATAGATGATATTATGTACGTTTTATTTATTGTATCATATAAAAAATAAAAAAGCAAACATATATTCCAAATATTTGTTCGATTTTTTGTGCTTTTTGTATTGACATTCGAATGCATGTTCTGTATAATCCATATAAAGAACAAACGTTTGCAACATTTGTTCTGGTAAATCTATATTATTGAATGAAGTAAACGGAGGGGCGGAAGATGAACGCAAGAGTAAGCGAAAGAAGAATCAGAAATAACCGAATCAGAAGACAACGTGAATTAAGACGTCATATACTTATTTGTTTTTCAGCAATTGCATTTGCTATCTGCCTTTCCTTCATCTTTTTCAGTTTCGGTACGAAGGCTCAAAGTAATGATGAGGAGATTCTTTATAAATATTATAAGAGCATAGTGGTGGAAGAGGGTGATACTCTCTGGGGCTATGCAGAAATTTATGGAGAAGAAAGCCATTATGACAGCCATCAGGAGTATATTGATGAGGTCATGAATATGAATTCACTCACAGATGAAAATATCACGGCTGGGCAACATATTATTCTTCCCTATTACAGCCCTCAATTCTCATAGCATGAACTTAATTGATATTAATTAGGTTTTTCACGCAGTTGAACTGCCTTAGCAGCCATCCTTCTGCGATGATCTTCCAATGCTGCGTAGTGTTTACGGGTTGTATTGACATCTTTGTGACCAAGTACATCAGCAACAAGGTATATGTCACCGGTTTCCTGATAAAGAGCAGTTCCGTAAGTACTACGAAGCTTATGCGGCGTTATTTTCTTAAGTCCGGTTACGTTGGCAGCATATTTTTTGACCAAATTTTCAACAGCTCGAACGGTTATACGCCTATTTTGTATGGAAAGAAATAATGCATCCTCATGACCTTCAAGAGGGACAATATGATAACGCTTTTCAAGATAATCATGAAGTGCATCTGCAACCTCATCACCGAAATAAACAACTGTTTCATATCCGCCTTTTCGTCTGATTTTGATCCCGTTATTTTTAAAATCTACATCTTTGATATCCAGTCCGACACATTCTGAAACACGTATTCCGGTACCCAAAAGAAGAGTAAGAATGGCAATATCACGTATTTTTGTCTTGTTATGATATTTAAGCTGATCCTTCGTAAGCTTGTCACCATCTTCAACCTGATCTAAAAGGATGGCTACCTCATCAGCGTCTAAACGGATGATTTCTTTTTCGTGAAGCTTTGGAAGCGGAACAAGAGCAGCTGGATTAGTGGTAATTTGTTCTGCTCGAAAGTAGTAATTATAAAAGCTTTTCAGTGCAGAAAGCTTTCTTTTTTTACCACGTTCATTATTCGTATATTCTTTACCGTCTTTTACATAATAAGAAATATAATCAAGGTATTCTTCAATATCTTCCCTGGTAATCTGATCAAGTACGGAGATAGGGAAATCAGTAATTTCTATTTTCCCAAGAACACTATTATAACTATGAATAAATTCAAAGAACACACGTAAGTCATATGCATATGCAAGCCTGGTTCTTGATGAAGTATATTCCTGTATGCCACGAAAAAACTGCTTGCAGAAAGAAGGAAGTGTTGCGACTACCTGGCGCATTTTTATGGTATTTAAATTGTTTTGCTCATCGTGATAATTTTTACTGTTTTCCATTTTCCAAGCACCAGCCTTTCAAATTCCCGTTTTGAATTGCAGTAAACATTCGTTCCTTTACGCCCGGGTTTTCCTGATTGAGTTTTTTAAGGAGTTCTTTGGTGTATTCACGTTTAGTATATCCATCTGCCGGACAGGGACTTTTTACTACCGGAACCTGATATTTATTAACAAAACCAATAACATCCGCTTCATTCATATACATGAGTGGTCTGATGACTGTTAGATCCATTCTGTCAAGATACGTAACAGGAGAAAAGGTATGAAATCTTCCCTCAAAGATTAAGGACATGAGCATGGTTTCAACAACATCATCTTTATGATGAGCGTAAGCCACCTTATTGCATCCGGCAGACTTAATTGCTTCATTTAGTGCTCCCTTCCTCATTTTTGCACAAAGTGAACAGGGGTTTGTTTCCTTTCTTTCATTAAAAATAATGTTTGCAATATCGGTTTTAACAATGGTATAAGGGATCTCTAGGTTTTCGCAGAGTTCTTTAATCTTGTCCAGATTTAAATTATCAAAGCCAAGATCAACAGTTACTGCATGTATATTAAATGTATTAGGATAAAAGCGCATAAGACCGTGAAGACCATATAAAAGTGTCAGACTATCTTTTCCACCGGAAATTCCGACTGCAATCCTATCACCTTTTTCAATCATATGGTAATCATCAACCGCTCTACGTATATAGCTGAGCACCTGTTGCATTTTCATATTAGCATCCATCCTTCGTTAAAATTCAATTAATTCTATCATATTTCATGATTATGCCATAGTATCTTTTTAAAAAAAATGCTATACTAAGTATATAAGGATTTATTTCAATTCTATAAGGAGGAAGGGGATATACCCTGTAGCAGCCTATGAAATTCCGTATTGATAGAAAGTATCTTAAAATTGGGTTCATTGCATTTCTTGTTATTGCAGCATCTATTTGCTTTTATTATCTAATTTTTCACGGAGACCGTTTCTCAGTACAGATAAAGGAAATTGCAAGAATTGTCAGTCCTGTATTATATGGAATTATCATAGCTTATCTATTAACACCACTTGTAAACACAATTGAAAACAGTTTTTTAATACCACTCACAATTAAATTGAAAAAGAAATCCGCTGTTACAGATAATAACAGAAAACACATTCGTGTTATTTCAATCTTATTTACGATTATACTTGTGTTCTTTTTTATTTATGGATTCTTTTCCATTCTTATCCCCAATATTGTTAAGAGTGTAAGAAGCATTTCTTATCAATTTCCATATTATATTCAAAACCTCACAAAATGGTCTGCAAAGTTTTTGGACGACAATCCTGATATTGAGAGAGTTGTATTTCGGTTATTTGATGAATACTCGGAGAAAATTACAGACTTTTTAAATCATAGCATAATTCCTCAAATGGAAGTAATTGTAAGACAGGTATCCTTAAGTATGATAGGTCTATTAAAAGCATTATGGAACTTTATCATAGGTTTTATCATATCCATTTATGTAATGTATAATAAGGAGAGCTTTGCAGGTCAGGGTAAAAAGCTTGTATTTGCGCTTTTCAATACAAATACCGCAAATCAGTTAATTAAGGATGTCCGTTTTACCAGTGATACTTTTATCGGTTTCATTAGCGGTAAAATATTGGACTCCTTTATCATTGGTTGTATTTGCTTTGCCGGCACAAGCGTAATGGAAATTCCTTACGCATTGCTTGTAAGTGTCATCGTGGGAGTTACTAATGTAATCCCTTTTTTCGGCCCTTATCTTGGAGCAATTCCCAGCGCTTTCCTTATTTTGATGGTAAATCCAATAAAATGTGTTTATTTTATCTTATTCATTCTTGTTTTACAGCAGGTTGACGGAAACTTAATCGGGCCTAAAATTTTGGGTGAATCTACGGGCTTGTCAGGTTTCTGGGTAATTTTTTCCATTACAATTTTTGGTGGAATTATGGGTATCCCTGGCATGATCATTGGTGTTCCCTTTTTTGCGGTTCTATATGCAATGATTCGACGCTTTGCAAACAGATTATTGGAAAAGAGAGGATTACCAACTGAGACAACTAAATATCTGGATGTAGATTATATTGAGGATAACAATATTTTTGTAACAAGGACTGAAAAGCAGAGAAAGAAAAGCTTTTTTAAGGTAAAAAAGAGCCAGTCAGATGAAGAAAATAGTAAAGGAGAGCAGCAATAGCGATGAAATTTGTTGTTCAAAGAGTATCAAAAGCAAGCGTCAGCGTGGATCAGAAGGTTGTAGGAGAGATTGATAAAGGGTTTATGGTATTAGTAAGCGTCTGTAATTCGGATACCTATGAAATTGCAGACAAAATGATCAATAAGCTGCTTAATCTTCGTATTTTTGAAGATTCTGAAGGAAAAACCAATCTTAATCTAAAAAGTGTAAATGGAGATTTGTTAATTATTTCACAATTTACATTATATGCAGATTGCCGTAAGGGAAACCGGCCATCATTCGTGAATGCCGGTAATCCTGATCTTGCAAAAACACTTTATGAATATGTGATTTCAGAATGTTCTAAGCATGTTTCAAATGTTGCACAGGGAGTATTTGGCGCCCATATGGATGTTTTGCTGATAAATCATGGTCCTTTTACAATATTGCTGGATTCAGATGAAATATGCAGATAGATGTACAGATAGGCAGGTATGGTTATGAAGCTTATTATTTGTATTATGATTGCATTTTTAGCAGTTGTATATGTATATAGCTATATCAGGTATAAAAGACAAAAGAATAAAACAATTGATACAGTTGCGGAATTTAATGAAAAATATCTAAAGGGAAAAAAAACATCCGTTAATAAAAATGGACCGACGGATTATATCGAACGTACAGAATTCATAGAGGAAGCTCATAAAACAGCAAACATAGAAAAAATCAAGGAAACACCTTGGAGTTAACATAAAATAATTATGTAAACCTCACGGCATACGCATGGGTATAACTATTCGTTAAACTTGTGTTTTGCGAATAGTTAGGTCTGGACGGCTACCTCTCCGCGCTAACGCTTGGAAAGCTTCCTAGGTGGCAATTTCCACGTTACAGGCATAGAAAGCGACACATCACAGCCACTACGTTACACAGCACGTAGACAAGCACTGTCAGAGGAACTGCGTTCTGACAGCACCGCAGGACAAGTTTCTGGGTGTGCGGATATTGTCAAGGGTCACTACGTGAAAATCCTGCCAGTCGTAGAGCTTATTTTCAGACATTAATCAGCACCCCCTTTCCCCCTTGTGGGTGTTAAGTGTCGCTATAGTCAAGTATAGGTGGAATGAATTTTTTGATTTTTTATCTGGTTCAGGCTAAAAGCCCTTTTTCTTTTTGTTCGACTTTTCCCTTGACTTTACTCCTGCTTTTGCTTATATTGATTTTAACCCTTAATTGACCCTATGGCACTCACCCTAACCGCTGTAGGGTCTTTTTTTTATGCCTTGCAGGATTTCAAGCCCTTGACAATAGCTTTACGTTGTCATATATCTACTACGATATGGCAGGCGTAGGCAGTGGGTGCGTGCGCTACGCTTTCCACGCAACCCACTACACTGCAAGCAGTTGAAAGGTTCAGATACTTCCCGTTTCACCTCATTGGCTACACAGTCCCTAACTATTCGTAGCCCAGCGGGCGCAAAACGCAATGTTTCACGAATAGTTGCTCAAGAACTACGGCGGAGTAAATCCGCCTACGTGGCAACTCTCCGTTCCACTGCATAAAAAATACCACTGGTTGCTTTTTCGTCTTGATTTGGAGTTTTGCGAGGGCAAAACAAAGGAAACGAAAATGCTTAGTCAGCGGTAGGTATTTTTTATATCCGTTCCACTATCGGGTCTACACATCATCCGTTCACTGGATAATGCTCCGACCATTCGTGAAACCGTGGATGTTTTGCGAATAGTTAAATTCACGTTAATAAATTGCTATCATAGGAATGCCCCTTTCTTTAAGTCAATTTGGAAAAGAAAGAGGCATTATCAATTATCTATTTCGATTTTCAAAGTCTTCAATATATTGGATTAAAAGCTTAACAGTACCTTCCACACCGAGAATACTGCTGTTAATGCAAAGATCATAGCTGTCAGCTCTTCCCCATTTTTTGGAAGAATAATAGTTGTAGTAGCTTTGACGCTGTTTATCCTTCTTAATGCACATATCCTTTGCTTTGGCAGCATCTACATCATATTTCTTCATGATGCGATTGACCTTAGTTTCTTCATCACCGTAAATGAAAATATGTACACAATTCTTCATATCATTTAATGCATAGTCGGCACACCTTCCAACAATAACACAAGGTCCTTCTTTAGCCAGATTCTTGATTGCATCAAATTGTGCCAGAAATACCTTATGGCTGATGGGCATATCAACAAAATGTGATGCATTATAGCCGAAGGAATAGGTATCCATGACCAGGTTATATAGAAACGAATTGGTTGGTCTCTCGTCATGATTTTCCAGCATTTCCTCACAGAAACCACTTTCCTTGGCGGCCCTGCTTAAAAGCTCCTTATCATAACATTTGATTCCGAAGTACTCTGCTACCTTCTCTCCTATTTCACGTCCGGCGGAACCAAATTGACGACCGATTGTAATCACTGTATTCATAAAGTAAACCTCCCGTTCAGCTGTAATAATATAGTTATATTATACACAAATTTCTTGAAAAGTTCAATCTGAACGGGTTATTTGTCAGAAAAAAGCCTTTCTGAAATGCCCTTTCCGTAAGGTGTCGCAGCAAGCCCTCCATGACCTGTTTCACGTAAGGATACATCCATCTTATCTCCCACCTCTCTCATAGCGTCTATGACCTGATCAGGAGGAATTCGGCTTGTAATACCGGCCAGTGCCATCTGAGCGCTGGAAACGGCATTTACAGCGCCAATAACGTTCCTTTTGACACAGGGTACCTCCACAAGTCCAGCAACCGGATCACATACCAGTCCAAGGAGATTTTTGAGTGCCATTGCTGCAGCATGTATGATTTGATTACAATCTCCTCCTTCCAGATAGACTAGTGCACCTGAGCTCATGGCACTTGCAGAACCAATTTCTGCCTGACAGCCTCCCTGTGCACCACTGATGGATGCTCTAAGGGCTATTACTTGACCGATTCCGGCAGCTACATACATGGAACGGATAATACGATCGGAATCCTTAT
>JAEDFR010000019.1 GCA_016297945.1 Lachnospiraceae bacterium
ATAACCTCCTTAATGACAGATATCCGACAAATCCGGCTATAAACATGCACGTTTTTTATACATCATCTTACTATCCGGAATTCATTCCTAAGGTTGCGACTGCGATAGCAATGAAAAACATCCCACTTGAAAACAACTGGATACGTGATAATAAAAAAAAGCAGTCTGCCATTTTCCAAACATGTGCAGTAAACTTTTTTTCACCCGATATTTGTAAAATAGCAGATGCTAAACGAACGATAAATCCATACATCAGTGTTGTGATTGCAGGCTTAAAGCACATAATAAACAAGATAAAAATACCGATAATTCCAATACTGTTTTTTACCAGAATTGCTCCTCTTAAAACCGTTTCTGTGATTACTGTTGCATAATCTCCCAGTCCGGGAATCAAAGAAACCGTTTTGATAATCCATTTACTTTGTACCCCGTCTATGGCCGGCATCAATCCTGCCTGCAGCATACTTCCTCCAATCGCCGCAAAAATAGCGGAACGGGTCAGAAATATTATGATTTTTTTCAAAAGCGCAATTACCCCACCAAAACGGTTCCCCTCGGGTAACTGATTTAAAACATACAGTATACAAACAAGCCTTGCCATCGGCATCACAAATAGGGTCATGAGATTTTCAATTATAAAAAGCAGGAGCAATTGTAATTCATAATATGCAGTAGCCGTGACCGGACCACCTGACATTCCCAACACCATACACAAAGATGGCATCAGAATTGCGCAGAAACTTTTCATTTCATCCAGAAATGACAGACATTGCTCATAGGATTGCAAAAACCATCTCATTAAAATCAACGAGACAAATAAAAAAATGAAATAGCTTGAAAAAATCGTGATTTTCTTATCAGAAAACAAATCTGACAATCCTTGTAACAGTAATGCAAAAATTCCGAGCAAAAAAATACCTAGAAACAGGCTTTTGCATTGTTCTATATTTCCAAAAATAGTATCTTTAAAATACTGTAAAGAAATTTCTTTCAGTGACTCCAGATCACCATGCATCATTTCTTCCAGTAAATCTTCAAAGGAAATAAACTGATGTCCAAAAATCTGTTCCAAAAAACGATCAATATTCCGAAAATCCATTCCTTCTACTAATGTATCAGTCATCAGTAAAACTCCTTTATCACATCAATCAAATTCAGAAAAATGGGCATACCAATCAGCAACACACTGAATTTGCCGGCTGTTTCCACACTTTTTCCTATTGACACATATCCTGCATCCTTACAGATTTCTCCACAAAATTCACTGATATAAGATATCCCGACAATGCGCAAAAGTGTATAAATATAAGCATCTGCATTTTTAATTTCTGAAGAAACCAATCGAATCATATCTGCAATATGAATAAATGAATCCATGCAGATCATAAAAAGAAAAACACCGACACATACCGAAAAAACATATGCAAATTCCGGTTTTGTCTGCTTTATAAACATTGTGATTGCAACAGCGATAATCGCTAACAAACCAATTTTAATCATGAAGCAGTCTCCTAAAATGAAAACAATTCTTCCATCGTTTGAAACAAATCAACCAGATAAGGAAGCACCCATGTAAGTACCAGTATAAATCCGCACAGACTTACCAGATACGCATGTTCTTCCTTTCCGCTATGCTTTAAAACCTGATTTAACAAAGTAACCAGTATTCCCACCGCTGCAATTTTAAATAATATTCCGACACTCATGGAACACTCCTTTACCAAAGCAAAATAATCACGAATAAACTGATTAAAAACCCCATTGACTGATATAATCTGCATTTTTCTTCTTTTTGCTTATCCATTTGCTCGTATTCATCTTTCATCATCTCGTACACATACTGCAATTGCTTCAGTTGTGCATCTCTGTCATAAAAACCGGTCTGATCAAATAAATGTATCCATTCATTTTCGATTTTTGTCGGCAGAACCATTGGTATATGCTTCATCTGTTCTTTCCAAATCAAATTTAACTCTTTTCCTTCATTTAATTTGATAGTTTCTGCAGTATCCTGTAAAGCTTTTCCGATTTCTCCATCCTGCCTGAAAGAAACCTTGCAAATTGCTTCAGGAAGTGTCGCTCCTTCCGTCTTGATTTGGGCAATCATAAGTTCAATAGTTTTCATAAAAAGATGCAGATTCCCTTGCATTTCTTCATATGTAAAAGCCTGATTAAATCCTAAACATACACCGGAAAATAAAACCAGTATTCCTCCGACCAATTGCATTGTTTTCATCCTTTCTCAGCCAAAAGCTTTTGATTGTCATCATAAATGCTCCATACCTGTTTTTTGGATCCGTCCGTTTCCTTTTTCCAACGAAGAAAAATCAGTCTGCGAAATACCTTTTTTATGATTGAAAAAAAAGCATTCTTCTCCGAATAAATCTCGTTAAGACTATCACCATGCACCGATGCCAGAATTTTTATTCCACATACCGAAGCTTTCTCTACTGCTTCATAATCACGTTGTAGTCCAAGTTCGTCCACAACAATAATTTCAGGTCCCATAGAGCGTATTGCCATCATCATTCCCTCTGCCTTTGGACAGGCATCTAAGACATCGGTTCTTTTTCCGACATGATTTTGAGGGACTCCCATATAACAACCGGCCAGTTCTGATCTCTCATCAACAATGCAAATCTGTTTCCCGTCAGCAAATCGGTTACCATCTGAAAGGCTTTTCGTTATATCTCGCAGCATCGTGGTCTTGCCAACTCCCGGAGAAGATATGATTAATGTATTAAGAAATTGTCCGTTATCAAACAAATATGGCAGTATCCCATCCCCTACACCAGGAATTTCATGTACAATTCTGACGTGCAAAAATTGCACCTGCTTCATCAGAGCAATTCTTCCATCCTGTAATACAACCTGTCCACATACACCAATTCTGTGACCACCCGCAACGGTTAAAAAGCCCTGCTTAAGCTGACTTTCATATGCATAAGGTGAATAGTTACACATGTGATTAAATAAAACATCCATATCTTCTTTGGAAAAAACAAACCCTTTTTCCATTTCCTTATGCAGTCTTCCGTTTTTATCCGGAAAAAATTCCATTCTACCAATCACAAAGATACAGGGACAATTGACTCTTATCCTGATTTCCTGCAGATTATTTTCGATCTGATTTAAAGTGGAAAGCATACTGTGAAACTGTGTAGGAAACATATTTCTGATTTGATCTGATTTATTCATATATCCTCCGTGTACAAACTATGTTTGTCCTTTAAATATATGAGATAGAAATGAAAATAGAACCAAAAAAGGATTGTTACCCTCCGGTAACAATCCTTGCAATATCATTATATAATACAACCACCATCAATAACATTAAAAGTGCAAAACCAACAAAATTGATAATTCCTTCCTTTTCCAGCGGCAGGGGTTTTCGCCGAATCAATTCAATGATATATATGAAAAGTCTTCCGCCATCCAGAGCCGGAAACGGTATCAGATTTAAAACACCCAGATTGGCACTTAATAATATGGCAAAATTTAACATATTCAACCACACATAAAATGCACCGTCTGCTTTTGATTCGGTATAAATATCTCCTACTGTATCCGCCATGCCAACCGGTCCGGATAAGTCTTTTACTCCGGCTTTTCCGCTAAGAAGCATGCCAAGACTTTTAATCGTCGTATCAATCCAGTATTTTACCTCATATCCACTATATAAAATGACCTTGGGAGGAGAAAGCTTTGTATAGCCGCCGGCCATGGATATCCCATAATAGTATCGTCCTGCCTCTTGTGAATATACAGGTGTTAAAACCGTATCATACAATTCTCCGTCTCTTTCATATGTGACATGCACCGGACTGCCATCCGATAGCATGGCTTCAATTGAAATCTCACGAAACAGGTGAATATTATGACGATTCAGCTTTATAATTACATCACCGGGCTTCATACCTGCCGCCTCAGCACCTCCACCTTCCAAAACACTTCCCACAACCGGAAGATCCGTTCCAATACTGCCGACAATAAAAAGAGATAAAAAGAAAGCAAGAATAAAATTAAAAATCGGACCGGCAAGGACCGTTGCCATTCGGGCAAATACCGGCGCATCCGGAAAAGCTTTTCCGTATTTCCCTTTCACAATAAAATCCGGTTGTTCTGTTTTTGTCTCTCCTGCCTCTATGGCAGTTTCCTGATATATTCCGTCCTCACCTTCAAACATACATGCTCCGCCTATAGGCAGTAGTTTTAATGAATATCGGGTGCCGTTTCTATCAAAATGTAATAACGTTGGTCCCATTCCGATGGAAAACTCCACAACATGTATTCCGTTTGCCTTTGCAACAATAAAATGTCCAAATTCATGTGCAACGACTACAACACAAAAAATTAAAATAAAAAATACAATTCCCAAATCAGCAACACCTTTCTGCTATTTGTTCATAACACCATTGTTCTGTCATCAAAATCTGCTCAACATCTGGCTTTGCAATCACCTGATGTCTCGACATTGTTTCTGCAATTATATCCGCAATATCAAGGAATCTGATTTTTTCCTGCAAAAACAGACTGACTGCTTTCTCATTGGCAGCATTAAATACTGTAGGCATACTTCCACCTTTTTCAAATGCCTCATAGGCCAGTTTTAATCCCTGAAATGTTTCCAAATCAGGTTTCTCAAAGCTAATCTGTCCAAGTTGAAAGAAATCAATTCCTGTTGTATTCATCGGTAAACGGTCCGGATAAAACAACGCATATTGAATGGGTAATTTCATATCCGGAAGTCCCAACTGTGCAATAACAGCACCATCCACATACTCTACCATAGAGTGTATGATGCTTTGCGGATGAACTACAACCTGAATCTGATCATAATTCACATCAAAAAGCCAGCCCGCTTCCATAACCTCTAATCCTTTATTTACCATCGTTGCAGAATCTATGGTAATCTTGGGTCCCATTGACCAGTTGGGGTGTTTTAGTGCATCCTTTACGGTTTTATCTGCCAGTTGCTCTTTTGACATTCCTCTAAAGGGTCCTCCGGATGCCGTTAACAAAATTTTCTTTAATCTGTTTTTCGGTTCCCCGTTTAAGGATTGAAAAATAGCACTGTGTTCACTGTCAACCGGCAAAATGGATACTCCCATCTTTTTTGCCAATGGCATAATGATATGTCCCGCTGTAACCAGGGTTTCTTTATTGGCTAACGCAATATCCTTTCCGGCTTTTATGGCTTCAATTGTCGGCGTAATACCTATCATTCCCACAACAGCCGTTAATACAACATCCGCCTCTTCCATGGTACAAATTTCAATTAAACCGGACATTCCGGCAAGAACCGTCACATCGAGATCTGCCACCTTTGTTTTTAAAGCTTTTGCAGCCGCCTCATCAAACATAACGACTTTTTTCGGATGATACTTGCGTATCTGCGGTTCTATTTTTTCCACATTGCTTCCGGCTGCAAAAGCAACAACCTGCAATTTATCCGGATATGCATCAACAATTTCCAATGTCTGCGTTCCTATGGAACCGGTCGATCCTAAAACAACAATATTTTTCATTTTATTTCCTTATCTGACAAAGCATTATGCTTCTGTCACAGTATAATGTTATTTTATCTTTCTTTGTTTTTTTCATACGTATTTATTTTAATGATATTGTAGAGCAAAAAGGTGTTTTGCCCTTAATGATATCAATGGATTGCTACGCACTTTGTGCTCTCGCAATCCAAAAACATTCGAAATCCGCCCTAACCTAGCTACTTTCCGATATCATTTTAATAATAAAACTGCCATGTAATAAATCATCGGCGAAGTAAAAATCACACTATCGAAACGATCCATAATGCCACCATGCCCCGGGATAAGCTTGCCATAATCCTTGATGTTAAAATTCCTTTTGATCGCAGATGCGGCAAGATCTCCAACCTGACTGATCATCGCTCCAACTGCCGAGATAACCGGGAATACCCAGAGCATATTTTCATTACTTGTACCGATGCGGATTAGTACAAACGCATATAGAAGTCCTACAACAGCACTGCCGATTACACCACCAACAGCTCCTTCTATTGATTTTTTCGGGCTCAAAATTGGTGCCAATTTATGCTTGCCAATAGCCATTCCCACCAGATAAGCACAGGTATCACAAATCCAGGAGCTGATAAAAATCAGCCAAACAATATAAAATCCATTTTCCAGGCATCGTGTCATATATAAATATGACAGCATAATCGGTGCATAAATAAAAGAAAAGACGGCAGCCATAATCTGCTTTGCTTCATACTTCGGAAAAGTAAATACATATACAAATAAAATGGAAACAATCGTCAGAGTTATGGTTAACATAACAAACGTTTCTGTGTTCGCAAAATAAATAATCAAATAATATCCAATAATCCCCAACAAACCAAACCACTCGATCAGACAAGACTTTTTCATTTCTCCTCTGACCTTCATAGCCTTTGTCATTTCAAAATATGCAATGGCAGAAATCGCCAAAGTAAAAAGATATAACCATGGACCTCCTAAAGTCAGAACTGTTCCGATTATAAGCACCAAAACAACAGCGCTCCAAAATCTGGCTTTAAACATTTCTACTCCTCCTTAACATTTCCAAACCGACGATCTCTTTCATTATAGACCGCAATTGCTTTTTCTAATTCCGCTTTTGTAAATGCCGGCCACGGCACATTCGTAAAATAGAATTCGGTATATGCAAGCTGCCATAAAAGGAAATTGGATATCCGCTCTTCGCCACTGGTTCGAATCATAAGATCCGGTTCCGGAATGCCTTTGGTATCCAGATAAGTTGAGAACAATTCTTCCGTCATATCCTGCGAATCAATCATGCCATTTTTTGTATCCAGCATGATTTTTTTCACTGCCCGGATGATTTCGTCACGGCTTCCATAATTAAGTGCTATTTGAAAATGCAGACCGTCATTGTTTACGGTTGCTTTTTCTAATTCATCAATCCGATTACAGATGTCCTCATCCAATCCACTCTTATCACCGATGACACGCACACACATCCTGTTTTTTTCAGCCGTTTTCAGACAAGTCTTCATGTAATTACGCAAAAGCTTCATCAATGCATCGACTTCTTCTTTGGGTCGATTCCAGTTTTCGGTAGAAAACGCATAGACAGTCAAATACTGTATTCCCATCTTATATGCTTCTTCACATATAATCTCTACATTTTTACTGCCCTGTGCATGCCCATAATTTCTAGGCATGCCTTTGCTTTTCGCCCATCTTCCGTTTCCATCCAATATAATTGCAACATGATTCGGTACATTCATATTCTGCTTCCTCTTCTAATATGACAATTTTGTTAATTATTAACCTCCACAGAAATACACATTGGAGAGCATTCATAATCATAATAAAAAACAGCTTTTTCTGTATTTTTGTTAACAAATACAAAATAAGGGGCAAAGCGCCCCCATTTGTTATATTTTATTACACTGTCAGAATTTCTTTTGACTTTTCATCCACCATCTGGTCAATGTTTTTAATATATTTGTCTGTTAATTTCTGTAGTTCATCGGCAAGCTGCTTAGCTTCATCTTCAGATATTTCGCCTTTTCCAAGCTTTTTAAAGGCATCATTACCGTCACGACGGACATTTCTTACCACAACTTTATTCTCTTCACCCTTTTTCTTAATATCTTTCACTAAATCTTTACGACGCTCTTCTGTCAATTCCGGAAAAACGATGCGAACCACATTTCCGTCATTGGAAGGGGTAATACCTACATCAGACATCATAATGGCTTTTTCAATTTCTTTGATTAAGCTCTTTTCCCAAGGCGCAATCTGAATCATGCGCGGTTCGGGAACGCTGATATTGCCTACGCTCTGAATGGGTGTAGGTGTTCCGTAATAATCGACCTTTATTTTGTCAAGTACATGAGGATTGGCTCTTCCGGCACGAATTGAAGCAAAATCCGAAGCTAGAAAATCAATCGCTTTCTGCATTTTTTCATCATAAACTTTTAATCTTTCATCCATTTTTAATATCCTCCTAAACCGTCACCTTTGTGCCGTTAAATTTTCCTTTTACGGTATTTACAATACTATTTTCTTCATTCAGGCTAAAAACCCACATCGGCATTTTATTATCTCTTGCCATGATGGAAGCTGTCATATCAACAACCTGAAGATTCTTTTCAACCACCTCTTGAATGGAAAGTTCTTCATATCTCTTAGCATTCGGATTGAGCTTTGGATCCGCGTCATACACACCGTCAATTGCTTTCGCCAGTAAAACAACCTCAGCCTCCACTTCAATCGCCCTTAACAAGACACCGGTATCCGTTGAAAAATAGGGATGACCCGTTCCACCTGCAAAGAACACTACTTTTCCCTGCTTAAAATACTTGTTTGCTCTGTCTTTGGAAAACAGTTTGGTAAACGATCCACAAGAAAATGGGGTCAATATTTCTGTTTCCATTCCAACAGACCGGAAGATTTCGGAAACATATATACAATTCATAATTGTAGCAAGCATACCAATCTGGTCCGCTTTGGTACGATCAATGTTTTCACTTGTTCGTCCTCTCCAAAAGTTTCCTCCGCCAATTACGATTCCGACTTCAATCCCATCATCCACCAGTTGTTTTACCTGCTTGGCAACTCCTCTTACTGTTTCTTCATCAAAACCGGTCTTTTTTTCACCTGCCAGAGCCTCACCACTGAGCTTTAACATAATTCTCTTCATATGCCTTATCCTCTTCTATCTGATAGTTTTTAATAAATCAAACCCGAATATGAAATAAAATGGCGTACATCTCATATTTATTTTATATCTTTAAAGAATGATGCCGGACTAACATCCGCATAGCATTGTGAACACAAACCTTCTATCACGGCACCGTTATTCATCTGTACGGATTTCGATTTAATATTGCCCATAACAATTGCACTGGAATCAAGAACTACCGGTCCATGCACATCAATATCACCTTTCACGGCTCCGGCAATCACGGCACTCGTTGCAAAAATATTACCGATGATAACCGAATTTATTCCAACTTTTACCGTACCGGTTGCATGAATCTCGCCTGTAATGTGGGCAGCATCTGCAAAAACTTCAGCTGCATTGGAATTTCCTTCAATTTGTCCTGATACATTTAACTTTCCTAAAACTTCAATATTTCCTTTTATACTACCCAGTACATCAAGGGATCCCTGACTGGAAATATCACCATTTACTTTCATTCCTTTTGTTACTATTGCCGTCTCATCTAAAACTTCCTGACTCATAACAGATTCTACTCTCTCATCCACAACTTCATTTACAGCACTTTCTAATTCATTTCTATTTTCACTATTTTTTCCGGTGTCATCTTTCATAATTTCTTCATATACTTCTTTTTCAAAGGAATTATCATTTCGAATTAGCATTTCCTTTACCTCCGGCTCTTTTGCCACTTTTTCTTGTGATTTTTCATTCTCTATATCTTCTTCTGTGTCAACATCTTTTTCCGGTTCTTTTACTGCTTGCGTCTCTTCTGCAACCTCTTCTTCCGGCTCTTTTACTGCTTGCGTCTCTTCTGCAACCTCTTCTTCCGGCTCTTTTATCGCTTCCGATTCTTCTGCAACCTCTTCTTCCGGCTCTTCTATCGCTTCCGGTCCTTCTGCAACCTCTTCTTGCGGCTCTTCTATCGCTTCCGGTTCTTTTACTGCTTGTGTTTCTTCTACAGCCACTTCTTCCGGTTCTTCTGCTTCCATATCTTCCAATACTACCGCAGAAACCTCATCCTCTATCATATCAGATACATCTTTGGATACAGACTGCTCAACTGCAGCCACCAGTTGCTCCACAGTCAACGTTTCCGTCTCTTTTGATTCTTGTGGTTGCAATGCTGCATCAATCAGTTCTCTTGCAAATGCATCTGCATCCGTATCATTTTCTTGCACTAACGCCTTTTCACCTTTATCCTCAAAGACTTCTGCCTTCAAATCTGTGTCTTTAGCATCCGGTTTGATGATTTCTTCATCCATATCTTCATTTGGAAGCAATTCATTCATTGCCAACGATAAATCTTCTTTTAAATCCTGAAAAAAGCCCATCGCTTTTCCTCCTTGGTTTTTACAAAGAAATATGCAAAATTACAGGGGTGTTTTCTGTAATTTTATCTATAATTATTTCATCATTTTCTGTCAATTCTTTTAAAACTATATCCAGTGCCTCAACGGTACTATCCTTATCTGCACCATCATGCAACAATACCACTGCAGTTTGGAAACGATCAATCCCTTTTAATACATTATTCGAAATTGCACTTGCAGAGAGTTTTTGTCCGCTTGCATCACCACCGGATATATTCCAGTCAAAGCACTCAATATTTTGTTCGTTCAAAGAACGAACAAGTTCTGCCATACTGATTTTGCTGACCGTATTACTACTTCCTCCCGGCAATCTGCATATTTGTGTCCTGACACCGGTTACATCATATATGTAATCAGATATTTTGCTAAAATCTTCAAAAAAAGATTCCTCCGAATCATAAATTGCCGAATACTTATGACTATAAGAATGAATACCGATACTATGACCTTCTTCAACAATCCTTTTTAACAATTCCTGTCCATGTTCGGAAGTATTTCCAACCACAAAGAATGTTGCTTTCACATCGTATTTTTTTAAGATATCCAGTATTTCTTCTGTATTATCACTCGGACCGTCATCAAAGGTTAAATACACCCGTTTCTTCCCATCGGCTGTCTCTGCGTCCTGACTGGAATTTGCATTTTCATTTCCGGTACTCGTCAATGTTGTTCTGCTGTTTATAATTGAACCTTCTCCATCAAAATTCTGCGTTGCAGATTGCATATTATTTGGAGCTTCTACTAATACGGAATCTTCCACTTCAGATGAATACTGCTCAAGTTCTTCTCGCATTGCTTCCATCTGTGCTCTTGAATTGTCTAAATCCTTTTTTACAATATGCAAACGAACTCCAAAAAAGATACAAAGTATAACCGGAATAACAATTGCAGCAATAACGGTTCCTACAATGAGCTTTTTTAGGCGTTTTATTCTTTTACGCCGATTTTCGGGCAGGTTGTCTACATCCTGCTTTGCCATTCAATTTCCCCGCTTCCATACGCACTACGGTTTATTTTATCACATCTTTTCTTTTATGACAAATTAGAATTAACCTTCTTTTAGAGAATTGCCCTTCTTTTAGAGAAAAAAATAAAAATAGCAAAAAAGACATTTGGAAAAGAAAATTCCAAATGTCTTTTTTCTAAAATAAACTCAAAACCTTTTTATGATTGCGGAACATCCTTCATTGAGAAACTGATACGTCCCATTTTGTCTTTGCCTAAGCAAACAACCGTAACAGTATCGCCCAAAGTCAGGACATCTTCCACATGATTAATACGCTCTTTCGCAATCTTGGAAATGTGAACCATACCTTCCTTGCCGGGTGCAAACTCAATAAATGCACCAAACTCTTTGATACTTACAACTTTTCCCTTAAAGATCTGACCTTCTTCAAAATCAGTTGTGATAATCTGAATCATCTCAATTGCTTTGTCCATCATAGCCTGATCCGTGCCGCATACACTAACTGCACCGTCGTCTGTGATATCAATCTTAACACCGGTCTGATCGATAATTGCGTTAATTGTCTTACCGCGCTGTCCAACAACATCGCCAATCTTTTCAGGATCAATCTTTGTCTGAACAATCTTGGGTGCATATTTGCCAACAGTTTCACGAGGAGCTGCAATGGCAGGTTTCATACAAGTGTCCATGATAAATTCTCTTGCTTCACGGCATCTTGCAATTGCGCCTTCTACGATTGGTCTGGTCAATCCATGGATTTTGATATCCATCTGAATGGCTGTAATTCCTTCAGTTGTACCGGTAACCTTAAAGTCCATATCTCCAAAGAAATCTTCCAATCCCTGAATATCTGTCAACAATACAAAATCATCATCTGTATCACCGGTTACAAGACCACAGGAAATACCTGCAACCATCTTTTTAATCGGAACACCGGCAGCCATTAAAGACATACAGGATGCACAAGTAGATGCCATGGATGTGGAACCGTTTGATTCGAATGTTTCAGATACAGTACGGATTGCATAAGGGAACTCTTCTTCACTGGGTAAAACAGGAAGCAACGCTCTTTCTGCCAAAGCACCATGTCCGATTTCACGACGGCCGGGACCACGACTCACCTTTGTTTCTCCAACAGAATATGCCGGGAAATTGTAATGATGTAAATAACGTTTTGTTGTAATATTTTCATCCAGTCCGTCTACTTTTTGAGCTTCAGATAACGGAGCCAGAGTTGTAACATTACAAATCTGTGTCTGACCACGTGTAAACATGGCAGAACCATGAACACGGGGAATAATATCAACTTCTGCAGCTAAAGGACGGATTTGATTTAACTGTCTGCCATCCGGACGTTTGTGATCCTTTAAGATCATCTTACGAACAGTCTTTTTCTGATACTGATAAATCGCTTCGCCTAAAATAGCAAGCCATTCTTCTTTATCTGCAAATGCCTCTTCTAATTTTGCAGTGATATTGCGGATATTTTCTTCACGAACCTGCTTTTCATCGGTAAATACAGCTTCTTCCATCTCTGCTGGAGGAACAATTTCTTTGATTGCTGTAAACAATTCTTCCGGAATCGCACAGCTTTCATAGCTGTGTTTCGGTTTTCCGACTTCAGCAACAATTTTATTGATAAACTCAATAATTGTCTGGTTTATTTCATGCGCTTTGTAAATCGCATCGATCATCTTTGCTTCAGGAATTTCATTACAGCCTGCTTCAATCATGATTACTTTTTCTTTCGTAGATGCAACCGTCAGTCTCATCTGACCTTTGTCCCATACTTCCTGGCTGGGATTGATGATAAATTCATCATCTACCATACCAACCTGTGTCATGGCACAAGGACCGTCAAACGGAATATCTGAAATACAGGTTGCAATGGATGTACCAAGCATGGCAACAAGTTCGGGTCTGCACTCCGGATCAACACTCATAACCATATTGTTTAAGGTAACATCATTTCTGTAATCTTTGGGGAATAACGGACGCATCGGTCTGTCGATTACACGGCTTGTTAAAACTGCGTTTTCACTAGCCTTTCCCTCACGTTTGTTGAAGCCTCCGGGAATTTTTCCTACGGAATAAAACTTTTCTTCATACTCAACTGAGCAGGGGAAGAAATCAATTCCATCACGGGGTTTCTCACTTGCTGTTGCGGTAGACAACACTGTCGTCTCTCCATAGTGCATAAATGCACATCCGTTTGCCTGCTTACCAACTCTTCCGATATCAACGGATAAAGTACGTCCTGCAAGCTCCATACTGAATGTTTTGTAACTCATTCTTTTTTCTCCTTTTCTGATTTTATAATCAGGCAGAAGATGCCGAAACTACTGACCGAAAGATTATACATCTTTTTTTCAATTTATCTTTTAATCATTTTCAATCTTCCCGTCAGTGGTCTCGGAATGAACCTTCCGCCTGTTAATAAACATACAAAGGACGGATACTGATAATATCCGTCCCCGATATGATTATTATTAGAATTATTGAATGGAATCTCTTAAACCGAGTTTTTCAATCAATGCACGATATCTGTTGATATCTGTTTTCTTTAAGTAAGATAAAAGACCACGTCTCTGACCTACCATTTTTAACATACCGCGTCTTGAATGATGATCCTTCGGATGTGTTTTTAAGTGATCGGTTAATTCTTTGATACGAGCTGATAATACAGCTACCTGAACTTCCGGTGAACCTGTATCGCCGGGTGTTCTTGCATATTCGTTGATAATTGCCTGTTTCTTTTCTTTAGAAATCATTTCTAAATCCTCCTGTTCTTTTCATATGGCCAATCTAAGTATCGGGTCTAGGCATTCCCGAAACCGAGTATCGGCTAAAATTCATACAAATCGTATTTTACCATGGTTTACAGAACTTGTAAAGACTATATTTGTCATTTCGTAACTGTTCACATTTATCGTATTGCAACTGTTGTATTTACAACTATCACACATTTCAAAGCATCAAATATCATTTCATCACATTCATTGAATACTTTGATTTATCATTTATTGCTTCGTATAGGAAGTATTTCCGGCAGCATAAATGTTATATGCCGCAACATGGTCATAGATCGCTCTCCAGCTGCTATGTGCATCCGCCGTCACACAAATAAATTCGGTCCCATCATTTCTTTCATAACAACTGGCCGCGCAGCTACCTGACTGAACCACATATCCTGTCTTGGCACCAAGAATTGTGCCGCCCATTTCCTTATCTTCAATTCTACGCATGAACCAATTGGAAACAGTAATCCCTTCCGGATGTTGCTCTGTCAGGGAAGTCGTATAGGAACGTGTATTTAAAACCTGTCTGCATAAATCATTTTCCATCGCCGCTTCGAGCATAACTGCCATATCATAAATAGAGCAATAATGATTTTCATCATACAATCCGACACAATTGGTAAAATGGGCGCTGTCAGCGAGTCCAAGTTCCTCTATCTTTTGATTCATCATATCAACAAAAGCTTCCTGTGAGCCGGCAACATAGGTAGCCAAACCCACAGCCGCATCTCCACCGGAAGGCAAAATGGTTCCATACAAAAGGTCCTTTACCGTAACTACTTCACCATCCAGAAATCCGACACTGCTACAGTCATTCACATAGGAATAATCCGTAATATCCAAGGTCATGGTAAAGGTATCATCCAAATTGCTCACATGTTCACTCGCAACCAACAACGTTAAAATCTTTGTCATGGATGCCGGATTAATCCGCTCATATGCATTTTTTTGTGCAACAACCTCTTTTTTGGACAAATCCACCATCAACGCATACGTACTGGTCACCTCCGGACTGTTTAATCCGGTCGCCGCATCCGTCTTTAACTGATATACCGCACTGTTTACCGTACTATTTGTTTCCGCTACCATCGGTTCTGCTTCTATACCATCCATCGTCTGATTCAATTGAGAAACATCCGTTAATTCTCCTGGTTTATCCGAATTTCCTGTATTTCCGATATTTGCATCCACCATCGTCGCCGCATCCGCACGCCCGTTTTCCTTTACTTTGTCATCCGGTTTGCGCAATGCTGATATCCCACCGATACAAAGCAATACAAAAATCAGAAATCCAATTGCAAAGAGTATTCGTTTCTGACGTTCCTTCTTTCTGCGCAGGGCCACTCTCCTTTTTCGCATTTCCATACGCTTAAGCTGTTCGGGTGTATAATGATAATCTCTGTTTTTACTCACTCTCATTTCCTTCTTTACAACAATTGTTTCTATATCACATCATTCATACATATTAAAATGCCAACATATCCTGTTGCTAATTCAAAACTATGTTATCAGTATAACAACATAGTCGTATAATGGGAACAGTATTTATCAGCTGTTTCCCGAATTATGCCATAAAAAACGCTTAGGAAATGTTCTCCTAAGCGTTTTATCTTGTAATCGTTAAAACATCAATCCTGAATAATTCGACGCACCGTGGTAGGTGTACGGTAATACACACTGGTAATACGAATACCATATTTAGGGCTGCTCGCATGAACAACCTGTCCACCACCGATGTAAATAGCAACATGATTAATCCTGCCGCCTTTTGAATAAAATACCAAATCACCGGGTTTTGCTTCAGCAAGTGTAACCTTTGTTCCCATATTAGCCTGTGCTCTGGATGAATGAGGCAGTGAATATCCATATTTTCCAAAGATACTGAGAACATATCCTGAACAGTCAGCACCTTTTGTAAGACTTGTTCCACCCCATACATAGGGATTACCAAGGAACTCTTTTGCATATTCGCAAAGAGATACACGGACATCGGATACTCCTTCACCAAATAAGAATTCACTCATATTTAATGCAGTCTTTAAATCTTCACCGACAGTAACATATTCTGCATTTACATAGGCTTCCTGACCGTCATATAAAACCTTTACCCAGCCATCAAGCTCTTCAACAACTTCAAGCTCTTCACCATATGCAACCATATTCACAACTTCTGCTTCCAAATCCGGAGCAGTTCTGACCTTTAATCCATCCGCAGAAACAGTTGCCAGTTTTTTAACAATCTGATTTGCATAAGTAGCTGCTAATTCTCCAGTCAAAATATAATCGGTCGAAACATATCCTTCAACGGAACCGGAAACAATATGTGCTTTATTTCCAACAACCTCTAAGATCTCACAACCGGAATCGTTTGACATCTTGCCAACGATTTTACTATTGTCATCTGCAGTCTCACGAACATTTAAATGATCATCAACAATGGCAATACCTAAGTTTGTATATCCATAAAGGGTATCAACATCATCCTCTTCTTCGCCTTCCGCCGGAAGCGAGATTTCCAAACCGTTATCTGTTGCGCCTGCAGAAATCAAAATGGAATCAGCTATAGCCTGTGCCTCTGCTTCTGCCTCGATTTCAGCGGTTAATGTTTCTTCCAAAGCTGCAATTTTGGATCCTTCCGGAGCTGATCCCGTCTGTATTATCATCTCAGGCTGTTCTTCTATCATATCTGCTGATGTATCTGCCAATGTATCCGTTGATATTTCTGTTGTAACATCACCGGATATCGTGATGACACTGTTATTTTCACTTGTAATATTATCTTCTGAAACATTCTGTGCTACATCATCTAAAGAAACACTATCCTGTACAACTATATTTTGAGCGTCAGATCCTTTCATTGTAATCGATGCATCCGTTGCAACAGACATTCCAGCCACACCCACACTATTATTATCTGATGAAACAGTAGTGGAAGCTTTTGTACTTTTGTTTTCCTGAGGCGTGGATGTGGTACATACGATACCTCCCTCAATCAAGGTTGCACCTCCGACTGACAAACCGGAAATATAATTCTGTGCTGCAACCGTAGTACCTGCAACCGTAGAAATTGCCACAACTCCAATTAACAATTTTATAATATTATTTTTCATATCATGTCCTTTTTTATATCTAACATAATTTGTTACAAAAATGTTACAAACTAATTATAGCACATAATAATATTACGTCAACCACAAAATATATACTAATATATTCCAAAAAAATACTATATATATTGAAAATCAGCAAATAACGCAATTTTTGCAATAAAATTGCATCAAAATACAATCACCAAAATATAAAAGCAATAAAACTTTTGTAACAAAAAAGACGAGAGACAAGCTCTCATCTTTTTTATGTCGTTTCAACATTATTCAGATATAAAACAATATTTGTTGCATGATCTGCAACACGCTCTAATCCGGATACCACATCAGAGTACAACATACCGGCCTCAGGTGTACATTCGTTTCTTGTCAAACGGTTCACATGTGCCTGTTGGAGTTCTCTCTCCTTTTCATCTACCGCCTGCTCTAACCGTATAATATCTTCCATATGCTCATCACCCGAATCATGAATGGTATCAATGGAAAACTGCATGATGGTATTAACCATATTCAAAATATCTCCAAGCTCTTTGATGGCTTCTTTACTAAAGCTTAATTTTCCTTCTTTTCTTCTTTGAGCCGCTTCTGCAAAATTTTCTGCATGGTCACCAATTCGCTCAATATCATTGACGACATGGAATAAGGCGCCCAAACTCTTTAAGTCTTCGATTGGAAGTGTCGTCTGATTGATCTTTACCAGATAATCTGTGATGGACTTATTCAAGAAATTGATATTCTTTTCCACTTCGTATACTTCTTTCATGTCATCCTCATCCAGAGTAATAAATGAATTCATCGCACGATTTAAGTTTTCACTTGCTAGACATGCCATACGTTCTACTTCTTTTAATACATCCACTACGGCAGTTGCAGGATTAAATACGGCTTTTTCTCCAATATATTTTAATTGCATATTTTCGCGGTAATTTACCGATTTTTCTTCTCCGGGGACAACCAAATACGTCAATTTTACAATCCATGTTGAGAAAGGAAGCAAAATAATAACCTGGAAAATCTTAACAGCCGTATGTGCATTTGCAACACAACGTCCCGGATTATCTCCTGATATTCCATGCAATAATTCCAATACAAAGTCCATACCGAACAGGAATATAAAGAATACAATGATGGTTCCGATAATATTAAATAAAAGATGAATCATAGCAGCCCGCTTTGCATCTTTTTTACCGGTCATGGATGTTAAAACCGCCGGCGTACAGGCACCGATATTACATCCAAGAATAATAAATAAACAAATATTCAAACTGAGTAACCCCTGATTACACATCAGTAGTGCAATGCTGACCGTTACCGAAGAACTCTGAATAATGGAAGTTAATAGCGTGCCGACCAATACAGCAAGCAAAGGGCTCTTTAAGGTGCTGAGCATATTTACAACAACAGGAACATCTCTCAACGCACTCATAGCACTACTCAGACTACTAAGACCGGTAAATAAAACACCAAATCCCAAAACCACTTCTGCCATCTTCACAATTTTGGGATTTTTACAAAACATGACAAAAACAGCACCGACCAGCAAAAAGATGGGAGCATATTCCGATAAGTTAAAGGAAACCAGCTGCGATGTGATGGTGGTGCCGATATTGGCACCAAAGATAACCCCTGCCGCCTGATACAAATTCATAAGTCCGGAGTTAACAAAACTGACAACCATTACCGTACAGGCTGATGAAGACTGAATAATGGCGGTAAAAAGCATACCAACCAACATACCCGTGAAACGGTTTGTTGTAAAAAACTCTAAGATACTTCTTAATCTGGCACCGGCTGCTTTTTCAATGGATTCACTCATTGTATGCATTCCGAACAAAAACAGACCAAGCCCACCGGCCATAGATAATAAGATTGAGCTACTCATATATTTTACCTTTTCCTTACAAGAGTTTTACAAATAAATAATAAAGTATGTAAAAACAAGATACAACATTTATTTTTAAATTTTGCTAAATTTTTTGTCATATATCTGATGAATTTTTATTAATCAATTTATTCGAAATTCATTTTTCAAAAAAGTCCCTTGCCAGACAAATATCATTTTTAATATAAAGACTTAATTCACGGACTGATTCAAACCTCTCTTCTTTGCGGGAAAAATGTAACAATTCGGCCAAAAGCTCACTGCCGTACAAATTCTTGTCAAAATCAAGCAGATAGGTCTCTACACTCATCCGCTCTCCATCTTGTACGGTCGGTCGGCAACCGATATTAGTAACTCCGTGGTATTTTTCGCCACAACAAAGAACATTACAAAAATAGACCCCGTTGGGAGGTAATAGTTTTTCATTGGAAGGATAAATATTCGCAGTCGGGATGCCCAAAGTCCGTCCAAGCTTTTTGCCTTCTTCCACGATTCCGCTTATAAAATATGGTGTCCCCAGCAATTCTTCCACAAGCTCCATATTGCCTTTTGCAACTTCCTCTCGCACATACGAAGAACTGATTTCCTTCTGCCCCCTAAGTATTTTATCAATAATCACAAGTTGGAAATGATACTCCTTTTCCATAGCTCTTAATAAAGACGCATCACCTTTTCCACCTTTTCCAAAGGAGACATCGGTTCCGGCGACAATTCGTTTTCCATTCATTTTATGCAATAAAAAGTCCGTCACATAATCTCTTGGTAAAACATCCGCCGTAGCCTGTGCAAAAGGATATTCCACCAGATAATCAATCTGCATATTTTCAAACAATTTTCTCTTTTCTTCACGTGTTGTCAGTTCCGGTATCTGCTTTTTACAAAAAAAAGATTCCGGCGAAGGATCAAATGTAAAAACAGCCGTCTTTAACCCCTCTTTTTTTGCCTGAAAAAGATTGGAAAAGATTTCCTTATGACCACGATGGATGCCGTCAAATTTTCCAATGGCAATAGCAGTCGGCTCCTCTATATGAAATTCTGTAGTCTGCTCAATAATTTGCAAAATACTTCTCCTCTATCCGGGTATAAACATTTTATATGGTTTCAGAATATTTTCCCCTTCAAAATATTCATATATTCCGTAGAATTCACCATTGCTGTGATATGCGAGAATTCGCTGCCCGTTTCTTAACAGATTCAGATCCCATTCCGATAACAACATCTCTTTGGTGCAGGTATTTCCATTTTCCAGAATTCTATTGAATTCAGACTTTATTGTAGCCTTACATAGATCATTGAAAACCCGGTCCACCGGAATGATCACTTCACAAAGTCTGTCGTCTTTTTTAAGCTGTTCCAATTCCTGTAACAGACAAGCATCTTTTAAATAGAAATTTTCCACTCTGGTACGCTGTAAATTTTCCATACATGCACCACAGCCAAGTTTTTTTCCGATATCATCACAAAGCGAACGAATATAGGTTCCCTTCGAACACAAAATCCGAATCTCAACTCTTGGAAGATTTATGTCCAATATTTCTAATTCAAATATTTCTATCGGTCTGGGTTGGCGTTCGACTTCAATTCCTGCTCTGGCCAACTCGTACAATTTTTTCCCGTTTTGCTTTAAAGCCGAATACATAGGCGGAATCTGCATGGATTTCCCCAAAAAAGACAAAACAGCCTCTCTTACTTCTTCCTCGGACACCAATACCGGATTTTGAGAAAGAACGATTCCTCCGATATCCAGCGTATCCGTAACCGTCCCTAACAGAAGCGTTGCAACATATTCCTTGGTCTTGTCCGTTAAAACATCACAAAGCTTGGTTGCATTGCCCAGACAAACCGGCAAAACTCCTGTTGCATCCGGGTCGAGTGTGCCGGTATGTCCGACTTTTTTCTGGCGTAGAATCCCACGGACCTTTGCACATACATCATGACTGGTATAACCTTTTTCTTTATTGATAATTACAATTCCATTGATCATCGTTTCTCTCTGTCTGCCTATGATTTTGAAGCTTCATATTCTGAAATTGTCTGTTCTAAAATCTCACATGCTGTTTCTACAGTATTTAAACAACGATTTTCTTTGCTAAATGACTGCGGTTTAATATCCTTACACAAATGGGAACCATATTTTTCTTGAAATTTCTTCATAAGCAAAACTGTAACCGGTCTGATATCCTCACTTTCATGCGCATTCTTCTCAATATATTTCATAGATAAAATGGAAGCAGCACTCAAAATAGCACCACAGGTATTACCACACTGGATACCGGCTCCGAAAACGCCCAATATTTTCATATCTTCATCATGCAGACCAAGATGATAGTAATCATTTCCCGCACGGATGATAGTTTCCGCACAATTATAATTTCCGTCAAAATAGTATTTCCCAATTTCGTCTTTTAACATCTTTTCTCTCCTGTATTTTTCATTTTTCTTTACCAATTGTGTTCTTTGCCAATTGTGTGCATCTGAGAAATTTATATATTCTACTCACAGACGCGTTCTCACTTGGATGACAACGTAACAGTACTAAATTCGCAATAAATTGCTCATTAAGTGCTGACGTTGTCATACAGTCTGTTAGTAGAATATATAAATTTCTCAGATGCACACAATGATAAAAACAGAACAACATCCCTTTTTATAAAGAAAGGGTCGGTTTTAAGCGACCCTTTGTGAAATTTTTAGTTGTATCTTAAATTTGCTTTTTTATTTCGGTCAGCAGATTATGAATCATAGAATTTTTATCACCGGACACCGTACATCCGGCAGCTCTTATATGTCCGCCGCCGCCAAAAGCTGAACAAACTGCTGAAACATCAACATATTCCTTGCTGCGTAGACTTCCTTTAAAAGTACCATTCTCATTTTCTCTTAGCAAAATAGCAACATCAACACCTTTGACGTACCGCATCTGGCTGACAATACCTTCAAAATCCTTTGCATCTACTTGTAAACGATTCATATCTTCCATCGTTACAACCATGAAACAAACCTGACCATCTAAAGAAAGCTCGCAATTTTGAAGTACATATCCCAACAGCTTTGACTGTGCATATGTTTTTTCATAAAACGTCTTTTCAATCAGCTTTGGAAAATCAAATCCGTAGCAAATCAGCCATGCCGCAATTTCCAAAGTCTTCGGTGATGTATTGGAATACTGAAAAACGCCGCTGTCCTGAATAATACCAAAATACAATGTCTCAGCAATATCGATGTCCATAAAAGAATTATCCGGATCTGCATATCGGATTAAATCCGCCACAAGTTCACTTGCCGAACTTGCTTTTGCATCGATATAACAAGCATCACCAATTCCTTCATTCGTAATATGATGATCAATATTAATTTTTAAATCTGCATCCGCAAAATAAGGATAGGCATCACCAATTCTATCTTTTTCAGGAACAGAATCCGCAACAATAAAGACATCGTAATGCTGTCCGTCCTTTTTTGTCACAATATCAGAGACTCCCTTAATAAAGGCATATGCTTCGGGAACCTCTTCAATACGGACATGAATCTGCTTATCGGGATAGGCATTTTTTAAAAACTGCCAAAGTGCCATGGTAGAGCCGACACAATCCCCATCCGGACGAATATGCCCACTGATACCAATGGCATCTGCATTTTTGCATAATTCCAATAAATTGATCATAAGTTTTTATTTACCTCATCAATTTTCTTTGTCATATCCACACCATAGGCAATGGACTGATCCATGACAAAATGTAACTGTGGTGTATTTCTTAAATTGATTTCTTTTGCAAGACAGTTTTTAATATAACCTTCAGCACTTTTTAATCCGGCTAACGTATCTGCCTGCGCTTTCTCGTCACCCAATGTGGAAATCCAGACCTTTGCCGTCTTTAAATCCGGCGCAACGTTAACCGCAACAACACTTGTCAGGGGTGAAATACGCGGATCTTTGATTTCACCTCTGATAATGTTTGCAAGTACTCTCTGAACTTCATTATTGATACGAGTATTTTTAATACTGTTTTTTTTCATACTATCTGGGAACCTCTACCATAATATATGCTTCTACAATGTCACCTTCCTGCATCTGATCAAAACCTTCAAATACAAGACCACACTCAAAGCCTGCTTTAACTTCTTTTACGTCATCTTTAAAACGTTTTAAGCTGGCCAGTTCTCCTTCGTAAATCTGTTCCTCTCCACGGGAGATACGAACCTTACATCCTCTGTCAAATCTGCCGTCTAGTACATAAGAACCGGCGATGTTACCAACTGCAGATGCCTTAAAGAGCTGACGCACTTCAGCATGACCGATAACCTGTTCTTCATAGACAGGATCTAACATTCCCTTCATAGCAGCTTCTACATCTTCAATTGCCTGATAAATAACTTTATACAGACGCACATCGACACCTTCGCGTTCGGCGGTCGCCTTTGCCATTACATCCGGGCGAACGTTGAAACCGATAATAATCGCACTGGATGCGGCAGCAAGGGAAACGTCCGATTCATTAATGGCACCTACGCCACCATGAATACATTTTACGACTACCTCTTCATTGGAAAGCTTAACCAAACTCTGTTTTACAGCTTCCACGCTACCCTGAACATCAGCTTTGATGATCAGATTCAACTCTTTCAGATTACCTTCCTGAATCTTGGTAAATAAATCATCCAATGACATTTTAGCCTTGGTTTCTTCCAGTTTTTTCTCTTTATTTTGTGCAATAAAGGTTTCTGCGAAGTTTCTGGCTTCCTTATCGCTGTTGTGTGCAATGAAAATTTCACCTGCATTCGGAACATCGGATAAACCTAAGATTTCTACCGGAGTAGAAGGTGTAGCTTCTTTTACACGACGTCCCTTATCATCAATCATGGCACGAACTTTACCGTGGGCTGCTCCTGCAGAGATAAAATCTCCCACTTTTAACGTACCTTTCTGTACCAAAACCGTTGCAACCGGTCCTCTTCCTTTATCAAGCTCAGCTTCAATAACAAGACCTCTTGCTTTTCGATTGGGATTTGCCTTTAACTCTAAAATTTCTGCAGTTAATATAATGGTCTCCAGCAAATCGGCAATTCCTTCGCCACTCTTTGCAGACACGGGAACAAATTCGGTGCTTCCGCCCCAATCAACCGGAATCAGTTCATATTCGGTCAGCTCCTGTTTCACCCTGTCAATATTGGCATTCGGCTTATCAATCTTATTGACCGCAACAATGATTTCAATACCTGCAGCCTTGGCATGATTAATCGCCTCTATTGTCTGTGGCATAACACCATCATCAGCAGCTACAACCAATACAGCAATATCCGTTGAATTGGCACCACGCATACGCATGGCTGTAAATGCTTCATGTCCGGGTGTATCCAAAAACGTGATTTTCTGACCATTTGCCGTTACCGTATACGCACCGATATGCTGTGTAATACCACCGGCCTCTCTATCCGTAACATTGGTTTTACGAATAGCATCCAAAAGAGAAGTTTTACCATGGTCAACGTGACCCATAACACAGATAACCGGAGGTCTCTGTGTCAATGTTGCTTCATCTTCCTCTTCTTCTTTTAAGAGCTCTTCGATAATATCAACTTTTACTTCCTTTTCACAAAGGATTTCATATTCCATTGCAATTTCTTCTGCAGTTTCGTAAGAAATTTCCTGATTTACTGTTACAATCTGTCCCTGCATGAAAAGCTTTTTGACAATTGCAGAAGGTTGGATTTTCATTTTATCGGCAAGATCCTTAATGGTCAGTGTTTCGGGAATAATGATTACTTTAATCTGTTCTTCCTCTTTTTCCTCCACTTTCTTTTCCGGTTTGATAAATCTGCCTGGTTTGTTCATCTTGCCCTTTTGGCCCATCATTTCGTCATCTTCGTAAAGATGGTCTTTTTTGGAACGTTTATCTCTTTCCTGGCTTTGACGGCGTTTTTCCTCATCGCGGTGTTTTTCCTGCTCTTTGATTGGAGCGTCCGGAACGAAGCCTTTATTTGCGGAAGAAGGCTTTCTGAAATTGTTGTTCCCCGGTTTGCCATCTCCTCTGTTAGGGCGTTCATTATTGCCAAAAGGCCTCTTATTATCGCGGTTAGCTTCGCGAGAACCATCCCCGCCTCGATTATCCTGGCGATTTTCATGATAACCACCCTGACGTCTTTCTCCGTTTCCGGATTTGGCATAATTTTGACCATTTCCTCTTCTGTCATCGTTTCGGTTATTTTTGAAATCGCCTCTGTTTTCATTTCGTCCATCATTTCTGTTAGCGCCTCGATTATCCCGATTATCGTTACGATTAAAACCTTCTTTTTTATTTTCCTGTTGTTTTGTAACTGGAGCTTTTTCCGGTACACCGAATTCTTCTTCATAACTCGGCAGGACTGCAGGTTTGATAACCGGTTTCGGTAAAGGTCTGTACTGCTGTTGCTGTTGAATAACCGGCTTTCCGTTTCCGGGACGCTGTCCATTGTTGCCGTTACCGCCATTCGGACGATTTCCGCCATTCTGGGGGCGGTTTCCATTGCGCTGTTGCATGGAACTGTTCTGCATATTGGAAACAAAAATAATATTTTTCTTTTTCTTTGGAGCTTCACCGGTTTTGGCAGCTTCCGGTTTTGCATCTGTCTTAGGTACTCCTGCCTTTGAATCTTCGATTTTTGGAGCTTCCGTCTTGGGAGCTTCTGCTTTTGTTTCTTCAGTTTTTGGAGCTTCTGCTTTTACTTCCGGCTTTTCTTCCTTTTTCTCTGCCGGTTTTTCAGCATGTTTTCCAAATTGCTTTTTCACCAATGCAATCGCATCATCTTCAATGCTGCTCATGTGGCTTTTTACTTCCATGCCTTTATCATTTAAAAATGTTATTACCTCTTTGCTGGATACATCCAGTTCTTTTGCAAGCTCATGTATTTTTATTTTCGCCATATTCTACCTCCGAAATTCATTTGCCGTTATTTACCGATTTTAAGATGCTTTTTGCAATTCCGGCATCCGTGATTGCAACATTCGCTCTCATCTGTGTTCCGATGAAATGGCCTAAAACATCTTTATTTCCGTAAACGACCATTGGAACCTCATAAAATTCACACATATTTCTAAATTGCTTTTTCGTATTATCCGATGCGTCCTCTGCAACAATGACCAGATGGGCCATCCCCGTCTTAACCGCTTTTTCAACAGCAAACTCGCCGCTTACCAAATTGCGTCCTTTTGCCGCAATGGACATCATGGATAAAACTCTGTCGGGTTTACTCATTCAGCTTATCAAACTCCTTTAACAGGTTGTCATATACTTCCTTAGAAATGGCATGTTTTAAGGAACGCTCCAATCCTTTGGACTTTTGGGCATTCTTGAGACAATCTGCATTTTTACACAAATATGCCCCCCGTCCGTTTTGCTTTCCTGTAACATCCAGTAAGATTTCATCTTCCGGTGTTTTTATCACACGCATCATTTCTTTTTTACTTTTCATTTCACCGCATCCGACACACTGCCGTAACGGAATTTTTTTTGCCATAAAACCACTTATTCCTCTACTTCTGAATTATCTGCTACTTCTGATTCCTCTGAATATTCGGCATTTTCGTCATATTCACTGCTCTCATATTCACCATCTTCATATTCGCCTTCATACTCACCGTCTTCATAATACTCTTCATCATCGATGTAATCTTCATAATGGAAGCCGGGAGCATCTTTCGCCTGAGTTTCACTCTTGATATCAATCTTATATCCGGTAAGTCTGGCTGCAAGACGGGCATTCTGTCCTTCTTTACCGATCGCTAATGATAACTGATGATCCGGAACAACGACTTTAGCTGTTTTTTCATCCGGATCTGCGAATACCGCAACAATTTTTGCGGGAGACAGTGCATTCTGGATTAACACACCCGGGTTTTCATCCCAGTTGATAATATCAATTTTTTCACCGCGAAGTTCATTGACAATGGCATTTACTCTGCCACCGTTCATACCAACACAGGCACCAACCGGATCCACATTGGGATTTTCGGAATAAACTGCCATTTTGGTTCTGCTTCCGGCTTCTCTTGCAATACTCTTGATTTCAACCGTACCATCTGCAATTTCTGCAACTTCTTCTTCAAACAGTCTTTTTACCAGTTCGGGATGAGTACGGCTGACAAGTACGCGCGGTCCTTTGGAAGTATTGCGAACTTCCAACACATAAACCTTAACTCTTTCGCCCTGTTTAAAGGTTTCACCGGGAACCATTTCCTTTTCATCCAAAACGGCATCACATTTACCAAGATTGATGCTGACATTTCTTCCGAGATATCTCTGGAATGTACCGGTTACCACATCTTTTTCTTTTTCAAAATACTGATTGTAAAGAATGTTTCTCTCTTCCTCACGGATTTTCTGAACAATCACGCCTTTTGCATTCTGTGCGGCAATTCGGCTGAATTCTTTACTTCTGACTTCAATTTTAACAGTGTCTCCGACCTTTGCCTTTTTATCATATTCCAGCGCTTTTTCTAAAGGAATCTGTAATACATCATCTTCTACATCTTCTTCGCTTTCAACGACCTCTTTGTTGGCCCATACCATGAAATCACCGGTCTCACGATCCATTTCCACGGTAATATTGTCAGATTTACCAAAATGATTTTTGCATGCTGTAATCAATGAATTTTCGATTGCATCAAACAAAACATCTTTACTGATTTCTTTCTCCTTCTCCAACATATCCAGTGCCAATAATAATTCTTTGTTCATTTTTCCTTTTTCCTCCTGATAATAAATGTTAATCAAATTCTATATAAGGTCTGATCAGCGCAGCTTCCTTTCGGTTCAGCCTGATTTCTTTTTCCTCTGTCTGAAGTGTCAGTGTATCTGCATCAAATGCGGTCAGAATACCAATCAGTTCCTTTTTCTTATCCATCATTTTAAACAAATGAACTTCAATCTCTTTTCCAACATTTCTCTGAAAGTCCTTATCCTTTTTAATCGGTCTTAACAAACCGGGAGAACTGACTTCCAAAATATAAGCTTCTTCAATAAAATCTTCCTGATCCAAAAGATCGGATAAGGCTCTGCTGACCAGTTCGCAGTCATCAATGGAAATGCCGCCTTCTTTGTCAATATAAGCCCGTAAATACCAGCTGCTTCCTTCCTTAACATATTCCACGTCCACCAGCTCAAATTGATTGGCTTCCATAATCGGTAAAAGCAATGCTTCTGTACGGCTTTCATACGTGTCGCGTTTTGACATAGATTCACCTCTGTTTTTCATTCCAACAATAGAAAAAAGTGGACTTGCAAGCCCACTTTCTATCATCGTTTTACTATCCTAAATTAGTTTACACCTAATGTTTTAGGAATGTCAATACTAAAAATTTAAAAAACAGCTTGTAGGGGAATCGAACCCCTGATTCCGCCGTGAGAGGGCGGCGTCTTAACCTCTTGACCAACAAGCCATTTACAAAGGACACTCACGCGTCCTTTGCTATCTTACTAAATTATGCAAAAGAATGCAAGAACTTTTTGCTATTTTTTCAAAATATCCACAACATGAGCGCCTGCTCCAAGTAAATCCGCTCTTTCACAGACAGTCTTCTGATACTGTACAAAAGCTTCAAATTCCTCTTCGCTTAAAGCATTCAGAAACGGCCTGATATAATTGGCAGCACCATCGGGAGAAATGATTTTTATCCGGGTAAGATTTGCTACCGCATTCAATCTTTCAATATCTTCCGTCCGTACATAATCATAAAGAGAATGTCCTTCCATAAAACGGGTATGAAAATCCTCATCAATCATCCCGTTTTCCAGACATTCCAACACATGCTTTTCTTTAAAGGCATAGGTAATAATACTGTATTCATTCATACAATAGGCAACCAAAATCATGCCACCTTTTTTCGTAACCCTCTTGGCTTCCAAAAGTGCCTGTAATTTCTCCTCAAAACTACCCAAATGATACATCGGCCCAAACAAAAGCGTCAGATCAAATGTTTCATCCTGAAATCTTTTCAATTTCAGAGCATTTCCCTTGTATGCTTTGATTTCCGGTTTCTTCTGTTTTAAAATACCCAGATTGTGCTGTACCAGTTCTACAGCTGTCACATCATATCCTTCTTCAAAAAGCGGAATAGAATATCTGCCGGTTCCGGCTCCGATATCCAAAATTTTGATTTTCTCCGGTTCCCTGTCTTTGGGAAGATATTGATGAATATACTGCATGGAAATACGATATTCTACCTGACCATGTCTGGAATTCAGTCGCTTCTCTTCATTAAATTTATTGTAGTATTCTTCTAACTGATTCATTTTCGTCCTATCATCTTTTATTTACACTGCTCATCTGATTATAAAATTTTATCAATTTTCTCCCATACAAATCTCAACAAACAGCAACTTTACACATAGAATGATGTATGTGGATTGCTACATTGCTACGCAATTCTCGCAATCCACAAACACCTCTGCTTACATAAAATCAAACAAACTAAACTGGTTGGAAATCGGAATATCTCCGAGCAGATTCATTTCTGCCATTTTTTCTGCCGTCGTCTTGGAAATTTTACCACGCTCACATAAATCATCACGGGACAAAAAGGGTCCGTTTTTGGCGGCTTCCATCAAGGATTCTGCTGCCGAGTCACCCATTCCGTCAATGCAGTTAAAGGAAGGCATGATTTTTCCGTCCACAATCTGGAACAATCTGGAATGTGCTTTATAAATATCAATCGGCACAAATTCAAAGCCACGCGCATACATTTCTTTTACAATACGCAAATCTCTTAACGAATCCTCTTCTTTTTTTGACAAATCGTCTTTTCTGGAATTGTAGTCTTCGAGTGTTGCATCGATTTTCCCAATTCCCTGGCACATGATTTCATAGGAAAAACCGCTCGCACGAATACTGAAATATGCCGTATAATAAGCCAATGGATAATTTACCTTAAAATAAGCAACTCTCCATGCCATCATAACATAGGCTGCCGCATGTGCTTTCGGGAACATGTATTTGATCTGTTCACAGGACCAGATATACCAATCAGGAACATCATGCTCCTTCATCAGCTCTTTCCACTCAGCCCAGTTGGCGCACTTGCCTTTTGCTACGGTTCCCTTACGAACGGCCTCCATAATCTTAAAGGAGGTACTTTCATCCAATCCTTTATCAATCAGATAAATCATAATATCGTCACGGGTACAGATTGCTGTGGAAATGGTAGCTTTCCCTTCCTGAATCAAGGTCTGGGCATTGTTTAACCATACATCGGTTCCGTGTGCCAGTCCCGCAATACGCTCTAAGTCGGTAAAGGAAGTCGGCTTGGTATCCAAAAGCATCTGCATAGCAAACTCCGTACCAAATTCCGGTATTCCCAAAGAGCCCAGTAAAATACCGCCGATGTCATCTGGTGTAATTTTTAATGCTTCCGTATTCTGGAACAGGGACATGACGTCTTTATCGTCCAACGGAATCTTAACCGGGTCGACACCGGTCAGATCCTGAAGCATACGAATCATGGTTGGATCCAGATGTCCTAAAATATCCAGCTTCAAAAGATTGTGATCAATTTTATGATAATCAAAATGGGTGGTAACAATATCGGTTGTCATATCATTTGCCGGACGCTGAACCGGTGTAAAAGAATTGATATCCTCACCTACCGGCAAAACAACAATACCTCCAGGATGCTGACCGGTAGAACGCTTTACTCCCGTACAGCCAACGGAAATACGGTCAATTTCACATCCGCGTTTTGAAATACCACGCTCTTCAAAATATTTACGCACAAAACCATATGCCGTCTTATCGGCAACCGAACCAATCGTTCCGGCACGATAAGTCTGTCCGTATCCAAAGATAACTTCGGTATATTTATGTGCCTTACTCTGATATTCATTGGAGAAGTTCAGGTCAATATCCGGCTCTTTATCCCCCTTAAATCCGAGGAAGGTTTCAAACGGAATGTCAAATCCGTCTTTTACCAGTAATTCTCCGCACTGCGGACACATTTTATCCGGCATGTCACACCCGGATTTACCGGAGTATGCTCTGACTTCATCAGAAGTAAAATCATAATAATGACATTTTTTGCAATAATAATGCGGACTGAGAGAATTTACCTCTGTAATTCCGGAAAGGTAGGCAACAAAAGAAGATCCAACCGATCCTCTCGAACCAACCAGATAACCGTCTTCCACAGACTTCCACACCAACTTCTGGGCAATAATATACATTACGGCAAATCCGTTTTTGATTATGGCATTCAATTCCTTTTCCATTCGTTTTTCAACAATTTCAGGAAGAACCTCGCCATATATCTCATGCGCCTTATTGTGACAGATTGTGGTCAGTATTTCATCCGAATTTGGAATAATAGGCGGACTCTTATCAGGTCTCACCGGATCAATCGATTCAATGCAATCCGCAATCAGATTGGTATTGGTAATGACAACCTCTCTTGCTTTATCACTTCCCAGATACTGGAATTCCTCCAACATCTCTTCTGTCGTACGAAGATACAAAGGAGCCTGCTCTTCATCCTTATACCCCTGACCGGCCTGAATAATTCGTCTGTAAATTTCATCCTCCGGATTCAGAAAATGGACATCACAGGTTGCACAGACCGGTTTATGAAGTGCTTCTCCGATTTCTACAACCTTGCGATTTAATTCCATCAAATCTTCCATGGATTCAATATTCTCATGGCGGTCTGATTCAATCATAAACTTGTTGTTACCAAGCGGCTGAATCTCCAGATAATCATAAAAGCCTGCTATCTTATACAATTCGGCATCGCTTTTTCCGTCTAACATGGCGCGGAACAATTCGCCCGCTTCACAGGCACTGCCCAAGATCAGACCTTCCCGGTATTTTTGCAAAAGACTGCGGGGAATCCTTGGTTTTTTATAAAAATAATCAATATGGGATTCGGAAATCAATCGATAAAGATTAATACGTCCCACTTCATTTTTAGCCAGAATAATAATGTGATAATATGGAAGCTTTTTAACGGTATCCTTGTTATCTTCAGCTAACAGATTGATATCCATCAGTTTTTCTACACCCTTTGCTTCTAACAATGGTAAAAACTTCACAAAAATCTCTGCTGTCGCTTCCGCATCATCCACTGCCCGGTGATGATTTTCCAAAGACACACCCATGGACTTGGCACAGGCATCCAAGGTATGCTTTGCCTGATTGGGCAAAAGGATTCTGGCTACTCCTACCGTATCAACAATGGTAAACTCTCTCAAAAGATTCTGTCTTGCAGCATTTTCCTTGATGAAACTCATATCAAACGATGCATTGTGAGCAACCATGACACAGTCCTTGGAAAATTCCAAAAACGCAGGAAGTACTTCTTCAATGCCCGGAGCATCCATCACATCGTGATCGGTAATGGATGTCAACTGGGTAATCCGGTAAGGAATCGGTTCTCTCGGATTTACAAAAGTTGAATACCTCTCTGTAATCTGTCCGTTTTGCACCTTTACAGCGCCAATTTCGATAATGTTATTCTTAACCGGCGAAAAACCGGTAGTCTCAATATCAAATACCACATAATCCTGGTGAATATCCAGATTTTTGGGGTTATCCACGATTTGTTTGGAATCATCAACCAGATATCCTTCTACACCCAGAATAATCTTAAAGAAATTCTGTCTGTCAGGAACAATACCTGCTTCTTTGCAACGTTTCTTTTCCGCATCCCACAAATCACACCAGGTATGAAACACATCCGCAAGCGCATGCACTACTCCGTGGTCTGTTATGGCAATCGCAGGATGTCCCCATTTATAGGCACACTTGACAATATCAACAACATCGGAAACACCATCCATATCACTCATTTTGGTATGGCAATGCAGTTCCACTCTTTTATTAGCAGAGTAATCCATCCGCTTGGTCGTAAAATCATCGATTTCTTTGATAATCAGTCCACGACCGCCAATCGTCAGTTCATGATCAAACTTGTCAACGGAAACATCACCCTTGATTTTTACAAAGGTTCCTTTTTTGGTATCAAAACGCTTGAGTACTTCGTCAATGCGTTCATCTTCCACAAACTGTTTGACCATAATCGTATCCGTAAAATCGGTCACAGTTAATATCATTATCGTCTTTTTTAAAGAGGCAATCGGTTTTGTATCTACACCAATAACCTTTCCCCTTATGGCAACATTTCCAATTTCTCCAACAATATCTTCAATCGGAATCGGTTCTTCTTCAATATCATGCATACCCCAGATAATACTGGGATCATCTGATTTTTGGGGATAAAAATCTTTTTTCCTGGGATAATCTTTATTATATTTTCTTCCTTCCGATTTCGAAAAACTGCCATTTTGTGCTTTCGTCTGACCGGCACTTCGATCATTTGAAATTCTTCCTTCATCATTTTTAGCAGATGCAACCTTTGTCTTTTCAGACTGCTTCTCTTTTACATCTGCCATTTGACCTGTTTTCGCACCTTCATCGGTCTCACTCATAGAAGAATTATCATCCAAAGAATCATTTTGTGCAGATGATGTTAAGCGCATCTCAATTTCTTCAATCTGTCTTTTCAGCTTAATTTCATCATCTTTTTTGGTAGCACTTTCTTCTGCCGGCTTAAAAGCAATCTCGATATCCACATAAACACCGCAACGCTCTGTAAAAATCTTGTTTAAAATATCCGTAAGCTCTGTGGCACGGTCATGATAGACATGAATATCCTCTGCCGTCAACAACAAATGTTCCTCTGAAAATTCCGCATCCGCTTTTTTGAGCATACTAAATAAAACCGGACTGTAATTTCTAAGCTCCAGCAAAATACTGTCCCGATATTCTCTGTACAAATTCTGTGGTGTATATTGCTTCGAAAGCGTAAAACGCTCATAAATCTTGATTACAATATTGGTCTGTTCAAACAGTTGCTCCTTAATCTGCTTTTCCACCGCAATAATTGTTTTTTTTGCAATCAATCTGTCTGCTGCAATATAGATACGCAGAATGTCCTTATTTCTTGTTGTTGTGATATGTGTGACCTTAATTCCTGCCAGTTCATTCTTTAATTCTTCTTTTAGCTGCAGGGTTGGAAAGGCCGCAAAAAAATCTTTTGGTTCCATGTAGCATTCATCCGTATATCATTGTTCCGTTATGATATTATTTATCCATATATAATTACCTATTATGCATTCCAATGCTCAAGTTCATAACGCAAAACATGAAGCAAATCTTCTTCCGGAACTTTTTTTATAATCTCACCTTTTTTGATTAACAAACCGACACCGTCTCCACCGGCAATTCCGATATCCGCTTCTTTCGCTTCTCCGGGTCCGTTTACCACACATCCCATAACGGCCACCTTTAAATTAAGCGGCATACCGGCAACCATTTCTTCTACTTTATTGGCAAGTCCAATTAAATCAATTTTAGTACGACCGCAGGTCGGACATGCAATGACCTCAATTCCTTTATGATACAGTCCTAAAGAACGTAAAATCGTCTGCGCCGAGCGGATTTCTTCCACCGGATCCCCCGACAAAGAAACACGCATGGTATCACCAATTCCTTCATGCAGTAAAATGCCAAGTCCTACTGCCGATTTGATATTGCCGCCATACAGAGTACCTGCTTCTGTAATACCAATATGAAGCGGGTAATTGGTCCTTTTTACCAGTTCTTCATGGGCTTTAACACAAATAGGAATATTGGATGATTTGATACTGATTACCATATTGTCATATCCGGCATCCTCTATCATATGAACCTTATCCAAAGCGCTTTCAACAATTCCCTCCGGGGTGACACCATGATACTTTTCCACCAGTTCCTTTTCTAAAGAACCACCGTTTACGCCAACACGAATCGGGATATTTCTTTCTTTTGCACAGGCAACCACTTCACAAAGCTTTTCTTTGCCACCAATGTTGCCCGGATTAATCCGTATCTTATCTGCTCCGTTTTCCATGGCAGCAATGGCCATTTGATAATCAAAATGGATATCTGCGACTAACGGAATAGATATTTCTTTTTTGATTTCCCGGAAGGCTTTAGCCGCTTCCATAGTCGGGACCGTACTACGCACAATATCACAACCGGCCTCTTCTAACCGTTTAATTTGCGCAACCGTATCTTTGACATTTTCCGTTCTGGTATTGGTCATGGACTGAATCAGGATTGGATTTCCGCCACCAATAATTTTATTTCCGATTTTTATGACTTTGGTTTCATCTCGATACATGTTATTTACCCCTTTATTCTTTATTTTATATTCTATATTCTTTATTCTATATTCTTTATTCTATTTTCTATTTTCGAAAAAGCATCTGTAGCAATCCATTGGTATCTTTAAGACAAAACACCTTTTACTACCAACATCTATTAGCAATATTTAGTATGTTCTGTTTTTGAGCCTACATCATATTATAGTCATCCTTCATTTTTACAGTCAATACTTGAATCTTTCTTCCGATTATGCTATAACCATTTAATCCTAATTCTCCGCCCCGTTTCTCACTTATTATTCGCAACTTTGGAGATATAGCCGGTTGTCCTTACAGAAATACATATCTTTGCTGCGGAATTTGGCGAGGTTTCTTGACATTTCTTAGCGGCATATGCGAACAAAAATAATGCCCGGTTTCAACTGTTTGAAGACGAAGTCTGAGTTTTGAAACCGGGCATTTAATATATACTTTGTGAGCAT
>JAEDFR010000020.1 GCA_016297945.1 Lachnospiraceae bacterium
TTTTGGCTCTTATGAGAATACGGTAGAGGCAATTGAAAGAATTAAGGCGTTGTAGATAAATGTAATTGCAGAGTTGTGTAAAGAAATGGGAGCCTCAATTACAGATGTAGTAGAAAAATTGCTTTGAAATATGGACTGAGCGAAGATGAAGCAAGAAAAAAGTGAAAGCTCATTGGTAAGAGAAGCAAATAAGGTAATTCGCGGGCCGAATGTTTACATTACCTACAATTTGTGCTATGATTCAACATGAAATTTATGAAGGGGAGTTGACGGAGAATGGTGGCAAATAGTAAACTTACTTACTTACGCCATTCGTAACGGATTAAATCCTTCATTATAAATTGCTGACAGATAATAATAACCATGCAATTTGACTATAGGTGATAGTTTAGCTATCATTTATGGCCATGTTGCATGGTTTTTTTATTAAGAAGGAGGAAGAAAATGCAAAGGAAAAAACTAAAAGGAATGAACTGGTGTATTGCGTTAGCGATTGGCTTATCAATAACTGCAATACCTGTTCAGGCAACAGAAATGAACGGAAGTGATGTGACCGAAAATGAAACGGTCACAGTTGTTGAAACGACAGAAACTTCTATGGAAACGACGGAAGAGACGGTTGAAGAAACAGAAGAAATCGTTGAAACAACAGAAGAAATAACAGAAGCTGATGAAACTGCAATGGAAGCAGAAGCTGAAACATCAGGAACCTGCGGTACTAATCTGACATGGACATTAGACTCAGAGGGAACATTAAGAATTAACGGTACTGGAAATATTTTGGCAGAAAGTTTTAGAAGTCGATATGACATTATAAATGTCATTATTTCAGATGGAGTAACAGGTGTCGGAGATAATGCTTTTTATAATTGTTGCTATATGAAAAGCATTGTTGTACCCAATAGTGTTAGATTTATTGGCGATGGAGCCTTTTTTGAATGTAGTAAATTGGAAACAATTACTTTGCCGAAAACGATAGATAGCATAGGAAAAAATGCTTTTCTGAATTGTGATTTGACAGCTATAGAGTTACCTTCAAATTTGAAAGAACTAAGTAATGGCATATTTTTCAATAATGATAAATTGACAGAAATACAGATTCCTGACAGTGTAGAAATAATTGGGGAAGAAGCATTCAAGGAATGTTCTGGATTAAAAGAAATCGTAATCCCTCAAAGTGTTCATACAATTGGCAGGCAGGCCTTTAAGAATTGTGACGAATTGGAAAGCGTTGTAATACCAAATAGTGTGACTTCGATGGGACCAGAGGTTTATTGTGACTGTGATAATTTAAAAAAGATAGTCATAGGAAATGGACTTAAGGAAATAAGCTATGGAACTTTTCAATATTGTAATAAGTTGATGGATGTAACCATCGGAAATCAGGTTGAAAAAATTGGAAGTGTAGTTTTTTGTGGTTGTAATTCATTAGAAAAAATAGTGCTTCCAAATAGTGTTAAGAAAATTGATTGGGCTTTTTGTGGATGTCCGAGCTTAATTAGTGCTACAATTCCCGCATCCGTACAGGAGATTAATGAGGATGAGTTTGAAGATTCAAAGTATCTTACCATATATGGTTATTCAGATACTGAGGCTGAAAAGTTTGCTCAAAAGAAAGGTTTTAAATTTGTTAGTTTAGGTGAAGCTCCGCGTGAAGAAAAAGTAAAACAATTCGTTTCCCGCATGTATACCGTTGTTTTAAATCGTGAGGCTGAAGCAGGCGGTCTGGATTACTGGAGTCAGGAATTATTAAATCAGAAGCAGGACGGAGCAGCACTGGCTAATGGCTTTATCAATAGCCCGGAATTTAAAAATCGCGGACTGAGTGATTCGAATTATCTTGATGTACTTTATGAAACATTCTTTGGACGTATTGCCGATTCGGACGGCAAGAATTACTGGTTGTCCGAAATGAGAAACGGTATGAGCAGAAATACGGTATTGGCAGGATTTGTTAATTCCAAAGAATTAGGAGCAATCTGTGAAAGCTATGGTATTGCAAGAGGAACTATGGAAAATGACGGTTCAAGCATTTACAATGCCGGAGTACACGATTTTGTACTTCGTAATTATACCAAAGCATTGGGACGAGATGGAGAAGTAGAAGGAGTTGAATACTGGAGTCATCTGATTAATACAAAACAGAAATCCGCATTGGATTGTGCCATGGATTTCTTCCATTCAAAGGAGTTTATGAACAAGAATCTGAATAATGCGGATTATGTGGAAGTGTTATATGAAACCTATTTTGGAAGAGCATCCGATGCATCGGGCAAGAACTACTGGCTTTCCATGTTAGCAAGTGGAAATAGCCGTGACTGGGTATTGAGTGAGTTTGCACATTCACCGGAATTTAAAAACATTATGGCGCAGTATGGATTATGATACTGCTTTTCCCTTGATTGATTTCCTTTATAACTTTTGGTCATTTACAAAATATGACATAAATGTTATAATTTTTTGAGGATTTCGAAGGGGGATTTATCAAAATGGTATATGGTAACATGATAATGAATATATTCGTTTACTTACACCGGCTTATTAATAAAATGTTGGATTTTACCCTCGAAGTTGATTACTAAATAGATACATGCAATAATGAAAGACCTTTGAAAAAAGGATATTTGTTATTGCATGTTTTTTTATAAGAAGGGAAGGAAGAAAATGAAAAAGATAGCAAGGAAGGGAATATTTGGGGTCCTGGCGTTGGGAATTGCACTTACGGCTGCAACGACTGCAATTGGTGCAACAGAGTTTAATGTGGATGTTATGGAAGCATCTGTCAGTGACAATGAAATGATTCCGGAGTTGACCATAGGGGAAACTTATGATGGACTTACTGTGAAATCTGTGACCGTTGATAAAAGCGAAGTTGTTGCAGGGGAAACATTGACTCTGGAAATACAGGTTGTATCAGAAAAAGAATTGTATGATTATGCTATGATTCAAGCTGCGAGTTTGATAAATGCGCATTGTGAACCCATTGTGGAATTGAAGCGTAAAGAAGATTTAGATGGGAAAAAGCTTTATGTATATAAAACAACTATCTGTACCTGCGGAAGTAAGGAAGGAGATATTACTTTACGATATATTTATTTTTCCGGACCAAATATTTCAAGCACGGTTTCGCTTACAGAACCATTAGCAAAAATTACTGTCTCTGATACACAGAGTTATAGTGCAACTTTTGAAAAAATTGTTGTTGAAAACAAAGTGCCTATAGATGAAGAAGTTCTGGTAAAAGTATATGTTACATGCAGTGAGGCTGTTAAAAAATTAAAAAACAAAGAAATTATGCTTGGTTTCTCATATTTCTCTCAGGAAATGAATACAACGGTAGCTTCATATTACGGAATTCTTACAGATCAGGACAATGACGGTATTTTTGAAGGAGCCTTAAAATGCATAAAGGATTCGTTAATTAATAATGCTATTGGAGAGCAAAGGTTTAGTCATATCGCATTGGATTGTGGATATGGAAAAGAAATTTATGAAATGAATCGATTTGGGAGCGATACACGATTTAATGATCTGACTTTTGAGGTTGTAGACAATCCCGATGAAATTCGAAATGCAAAAGTAAAACAATTCGTTTCCCGCATGTATACCGTTGTTTTAAATCGTGAGGCTGAAGCAGGCGGTCTGGATTACTGGAGTCAGGAATTATTAAATCAGAAGCAGGACGGAGCAGCACTGGCTAACGGTTTTATTAATAGTGAAGAATTTGCTAATCGTAATTTAAATGATTCTGATTATCTGGATGTACTCTATAATACATTCTTTGGACGTATTGCTGATTCGGACGGCAAGAATTACTGGTTGTCCGAAATAAAGAACGGCATGAGCAGAAATACGGTACTGGCAGGATTTGTTAATTCCAAAGAATTCGGAGCAATCTGTGAAAGCTATGGTATTGCAAGAGGAACCATGGAAAATGACGGCTCAAGCATTTACAATGCCGGAGTACATGATTTTGTACTTCGTAATTATACCAAAGCATTGGGACGAGATGGAGAAGTTGAAGGAGTAGAATACTGGAGCCATCTGATTAACACAAAACAGAAATCCGCACTGGATTGTGCCATGGATTTCTTCCAGTCACAGGAGTTTAAAAACAAAAATCTGAATGATGAAGATTATGTGGAAGTGCTGTATGAAACCTATTTTGGAAGAGCATCTGATGAAACGGGTAAAAATTACTGGCTTTCCATGTTAGCAAGTGGAAAAAGCCGCGACTGGGTGTTGAGTGAGTTTGCATACTCACAGGAGTTTAATACCATCATGGCACAGTATGGATTATAAAAAGCGAAACTTAGTAAACAGATGATATATTGAACATAACGTTTTGATGGATTAAGGAGTTGTACCGATGATAAGGAGAAAGTATTTAATTATATATTTGCAGCAACACTGGCTTTTGTAATGACATCAATGAACATCCATGCAACGGAATTGCCGGCGGTATCGGATAATTCCGTTGTGGAAGAAACCGTGATGAATGATGAGATAGATGTTGAAAATGATGCTGAATCTGATGTTGCGTCTGATGAAACTGTGCAGAATGAATTAACAGTAGAAGCAAATGCCGGAATTAAAGGATTTGTAACGCGACTGTATAATGTGTGCCTGGATAGAGAGCCGGATAATGATGGTATGAATTATTGGGTGAATTTGCTGGAAACGGGACAGGAAAATGGAATTCATACAGCATTTGATTTCATTTTTTCGGAAGAGTTTTGTAATAAAAATTTATGTAATGATGATTACGTAAAATATTTGTACAAAGCCTTTATGGGGCGTGAATATGATGTAGAAGGCTTAAATTACTGGGTTGGTTTGCTTAATTTGGGAACCTCCCGCGAAGAGGTTTTTAATGGTTTTGCAACCAGCAAAGAATTTGCTGCCTTATGTGATGATTATCAAATTGCGGTGGGCGTTGCCGTAGAAGTTCCTCAATATGGGACTGTTCCGCGTGATAAATGTACGGTTTGCGGAAAACAGGACGGAGTAACAGCATTTATTACAAGATTGTACAATGTCTGCCTGGACCGAGAACCGGATGAGGAAGGGTTGAATTATTGGAGATATTTATTATGGACGCATGCCAGAACCGGTGCAGATATTTCCTCGTATTTTATTTTCTCTGAAGAGTTTGAAAATAAAGATTTAAGTGATGAGGAATTCATTGAATATATGTACCGCGCGTTTTTTAACCGGGAGTATGATAGTGAGGGAAAGTCATACTGGTTGTGGGAAATGTATGATGGAATGAACAGAAGTCATGTGTTTGCGGGATTTGTAAATAGCAAAGAGTTTAGTGTACTTTGCCAGCAGTATGGAATAACACTAGGTACATACACACCGGTGGATGATGCACTGACTCCTGACTATGTTGCAAAAATGTCTTATGTAGCGCGTGAACGACTGATTTTGGGAGAATATTATGGACAGGGTACATTAACAAAGGCGCAGGCAAATTCGTTGATGACAACGATTACCGTTCCGGTGTGGGATTTCTTAAATACAAACAGTATGACAAAAGTCAGAAAAATGCAACGCTTACATGTAATAAATATGTTGCGGACTATTTCAAAATGGCATTTGAAGAGTTATTCCAACATCCGGCCCAGCCTGTAATCCATCCGGGATCATTTTACGCTTATTCCTATCGTGCAAATGTAAATAATCCTTCGGTTTTATCCAATCATTCCTATGGAACGGCGATTGATATCAATCCGGGTGAGAATCCTAATAAAAAGGCTATGGTTACCAAAGATGCATGGAATGCTATGCCCCAGGGGACTGTTTCACAAATGCAGAAGAAGGAATACACGATATATGAAGGATCACCTTATTATGAAGTTTTATATGGCAAATATCATTTAATGTGGCTTGGCTATAACAGAACACCGGATGCAATGCATTTTGAATTTTAGATTAATAATAAATGAAATTTTGAACGAATCGTGGCATGAATGTGTTTGTAATCTGCGAGACAATGTATCAAAAAAAGCATTGTCTCGCTTTTTTTATTGTGCTAGATTAAAACTACCATAATTTTTGCATGTAAAAAACGTATATACATTGTGAGTATGAAAAATGAGGAATTTCGTATGACGTATGAAATTTTCATATTTCATATTTGTGAGGAAAGGGAAACACATGGAAGATCGTGAATTTGACCTTTGCATGGACCGTATGAAACGTGGGGATAAAACGGCGTTAAAGGAAATTTATGAAGCCTATGCCGGATATATTTTTCATTTAATCAAAGGTGTAGTGCAAAGTCATGAAAATGCGGAGGATGTTACCAGTGATTTTTTTATCAAGCTATGGGGCATCGCAGATCGCTATACGCCCGGAGGCGGGCACAGAGCTTATCTTGGGAGAATTGCCCACAACATGGCAATCGATTTTTTGAGAGCAAATAAAAAAGAGATTTTGTATGAAGGCTCCGATGATGAAGAACAGAATGGTTTTGAACAGCTTTTGGATGCGCAGAGTAATCGTGGAGATACCACGTCAAATGAGGTGATATCCGATATTTCATTGCAAGAGATGTTAGCCAAATTAAAGCCTGCGGAGCGCGAGATTATTCATTTGAAAATTATAGGTGATATGACATTCGAAGAGATTTCCAAGGCTCTTGGACAACCGATGGGAACGGTCACGTGGCGTTATCGGGAAGCAATTAAAAAACTAAGGAGGTGTGGATTTGATGCGTAATTTCGAAGAAGAATACAAAAATTACATAAACGAAGAAGTTCCGGATCTCTGGAGTCGTATTGAACCACAGCTTCAGGATAAAATTGCGGATAATAATAAAACTGATGCTCCGATAGCTGATTGTCAGGAAAAAATAATCAATGAAGTAACAAATCATCAGAAAGGGACAAAAAAGAATCAAATTTATATCTTTGCAAAAAGAGCACTTCCTGCGGTGGCTGCCATCCTGGTACTGGCAATCGGGGTAGGTGTATTACAGACTTCCCGATATGCAAAAAATGAAAGCGAGATGGCTGTTGCAACCGATTGTGCACCTGCAGAAGCTACGAACGAAGAATATTTTGCGGAAGCGGCGGAAGAAGCATCGGATGAATCTATTGCAGAAACAGAAGTATTAGAAGAAGAGTTCTATGAAGAGGCTGTTGAGGCTGAGAGTGAAGAAGCAGTTGCTGAAGAGCCTGACGGAGATGTAGATGAAGCAACCCAGGCAGGGGATGGGAGATTGCAAAACTCCATGGATGTTGTGAAAGAAAATGAATCTGCATCAAAGTCTGATGCCGGACTTTCCATTCCCGGTCAGGATGTTGTTGCAATAAAAGGTGCTGTACTTAACGGAATTGAAGTAGCGGATGCAGTAATGCAAGAAAAGGGTTATGTCTATATTTATCGATTTATCCTGGCTGATGGCAATAAAATCCGGGTTTATCTGACAGAAGAACTGTGTCAGAATATAGAAGAAGCAGAACTTGTTATTGCAAGAAAGAAAAAATATGATTTGGATATCATACCATATTCCGATCAGGATAAAGAAGATGATTTAGCTGACTGCATTCTTCAAGATATACAAGCTGCAAATAACTAGTGTAATTGTTTTGAGTTACCTTTCGGATTTGCGTCCCCGCTGCCGCTAAGAAATGCCGAAAACTGAAGTATGAAGCGGCAAAGATATATATTTTTGTAAGGGTGACTGGCATCCCGCAAAGATTGCGAACTTTGTAAGAAACACGGCAGAGCGTTTGCAAAAGCGGTCTACAAGCAAAACAAATTCGCATTCTTGCAGCAGCGGGGACGCAAATCCGAAAATAAAAATAAAAAAATTTAAAAAATTCCCATAAATTTCCAAAAGCTTTTACGTATATACTTTAGAAAGCATACAAATATTGCGATATGAGAAGCTAAAGGCAGTCATTTATCTTATATAGCAAATGAAAAACGGAGTATGAAAATCAGAGTATGAAAAACAAAAGAATGAAAAGTCAGAGGAGGACAAATTTATGAGGAGAAATGTGTTAAAAGGGATTTCATTGGTTTTATCAACAACCCTGCTTGCCGGAATGCTTGCCGGATGCGGAGCCGCAGAGGAAAAGACTACGGCTTATGAAGAGGGGGTTGTGGCTACAGAAGAGCCTGCAGAAAGCGCTTCCGATACTGGCAGATATGAAGTGGCAGAAGAAGCACCGGAAATGGAATATGTAGAAAATGAGTCAAGTGCATATGATGAGTTATACGAATGGAATGATAGCGCCGATAGAGGTTTGCAATCAGAAAAAATGATGGATGAAGTAAAAGGTTCTTATCTGTATCCGGATTATTATGAACCCGTGAATTCCGAAGAGTATGAAAAGGCGGAAGAAAACGGATTTTGTATTACAGCGGTAGAACCGTTATCCACCTTTTCTGCTGATGTGGATACGGCATCCTACTCCAATGTCCGTCGTATGATTGAAGATGGTTATTCGGCAGATATGATTGATCCGGCTGCGGTCCGTCCGGAAGAATTCATCAATTACTTTTCATATGATTTGAAAGCACCGAAAAAGGGAGATATGTTTGGTGTAACAACTGAGGTGGCGACCTGTCCGTGGAATGAAGATCATGAGCTGTTGATGGTCGGAATGACCACTGAGGACATTGATCTTAGCAAAGCACCGGATTCCAATCTGGTATTTTTGCTGGATGTATCCGGCTCCATGGATGAGAGCGATAAGCTGCCTCTTTTACAGAAATCGTTTAAGCAACTGGTAAATGAACTTGGCAAACATGACACTGTTTCCATCGTTACCTATGCAAGCGGCGTGAATACGGTTTTAGAGGGAGTAAACGGAAACGACAAAGGAACAATCTGCGAAGCCATTGACAGTCTGTATGCAGGTGGAGGTACAAATGGAGAAGGCGGAATTCAGAGGGCTTATGAGTTAGCGGAAGCTAATTATATAAAAGGTGGAAATAATCGCGTTATTTTGGCGACCGATGGAGACTTGAATATTGGAATCTCAGATCCGGATCAGTTAGAGAAATTTATTGAGCTAAAGAAAGAAAGTGGTGTTTATCTTTCTGTTTTAGGATTTGGCACAGGAAATATCAAAGACAACAATATGGAACGTTTAGCTGACTGTGGTAATGGAAATTATTCCTACATTGATTCTTTGTTTGAAGCGAAAAAAGTTCTTGTGGAAGAAATGGGCTCCACGCTTTTAACCATTGCTGAAGATGTAAAACTGCAAGTAGAGTTTAATCCCCAGAAAGTAAACTCTTATCGTCTGATTGGATATGAAAACCGGATGCTTAGCGCAACGGATTTTAATGATGACAGCAAGGATGCGGGAGAAATCGGTGCCGGACATAGTGTGGTTGCTCTTTATGAAATCATTCCGGCGGGCGGAAAGGATGAAATTCAATTAAAATATCAGGATGATACCGCTCATGAGGATGTGTTATATACCGATTATGCAACCGTCAGTGTTCGCTATAAAGAGCCCGGGAAAAAAGAATCCAAGAAAAAATCCTACGTTGTTGCGGAGAATGCGTTTGTAAAATATCCGAGCGATGATTTTGTTTTTGCATCTTTAGTTGCGGAATTTGCCATGATTTTATCCGATAGTGACAATAAAGGGGATTCCAATTATGAATACATTTTGGATACATACCGGACATTAGATATTGATGATGAATACAAAGATGAATTTTATTATCTGGTAAAACAGATTGCAAAAAGATAGTAGATAAACCTCCGTAAAAGTGCTAAAATCTTTGCGGGGGTTTAAATATGGAAAATCTTGTTAGGAAAGACAGAATATTAAATTATATTTTTATGATCCCGATTGCGGTTTTGTTTTGCATGGTAGCCGCTTTGTTTATTCACGGCTTTTTCGGTTATACAGATGCAGACTATGTGGATCGCTTTGCAGGTGTTTTTGAGAAAACTTTTCTAATGGCAGGAATGGTTGCTTTTTTTGCCTTTTTGTTTTATACCCTTGGAGTTATACTGTCTCGTTTATCGGATAAAACAATCAGGAGGATTGAAGTTCTGGTCTGTATGGCGGGCGTTCTGTTGCAATTCTTTTTTCTTTTCTATATCAAAAGTTATTATAAATGGGACACCGGTTATGTCATCAGTGCTGCCGCATCTTTGGTAGAGCAGGGAGTGCTTTCGCCGGAATCTTATCACTATGTTTCGGTTTATCCCAATCAGAATACCTTTGTCTGTATAACCGCAGTTTTGATCAAAATAGCCAATTTCTTTCATATAACGGTAGAAGACCGGCCTTTATTTTTTAATGTGGTGAATACGATTTTGATGGATATTGCCATAGGATGCGTCATTCCAATATTTTTAAAAGTCATAAAACGTAAACTCAGTGATTGGGAAATTGCCAGATGGCTGATTATTTTGCTGTTAAATCCATTCTGGTATCTGGGGACATCTTTTTATTACACTTTGACCCTTTCACTGCCATTTACCATGGGATTTTTATACTGTTTTTTGTGTATTCTTGAAGGAAAAGGGAAATGGAGCATAGCAGTTTTAGCGGGTTGTCTGCTTGGTATAGGATATGATATCAGACCCACTGCTATTATTTTTATAACGGCTGCCGTTATAACGTTTTTATACCGGTTGCTTTTAAAAAAAGAAATTATGTGGAAAAAGTGTTGTACCCAAATGGGCATTTTGCTGATTACGGCATTATTGACCGGAGGGATTCTTGCATATGGAGAAGTAAAATTCATTGGTATTGATACCACGGACAGTGCCTATCCAACGGTGCATTGGCTGATGATGTCAGCAACTTCACCGGGCTGTCATAATGTTGAAGACGAGGGATTTACCGATTCTTTTGCAACGCATGAGGAAAAAGTAGAGGCGGTTACCAAGCGTCTGAAAGAAAAGCTGCAGAACATGGGAGTGACAGGATATTGCAGACTTGCTGCTACAAAGGTGAACCGGACATTTGGGGATGGTTCAAATGGATATACTCATTTTCTGACAGATGGATATGGTACGGGAGCTGTTTTTGATTGGCTGTTTGGAAGCCATAAAGATTTGTGTATTTTGTATCATCAGGGATATTATTTGTTTTTGATGGCAGGGATTTTGTGCGGAGTATGGAAAATCCTGAAAAACACAAAGAAACGTGTGGATGATTATGGCTTGTATTGTCTGGCGTTGACACTGTTTGGTGCATTTTTATTCTATGTGCTCTGGGAGTCTTCACCACAGTATAGCATTCCTTTTATGGGATTGATGAGCGCGCTTGCTTTTTCCGGTTATAGTGAGTCGCAGATATTGCAAGATTCTGCCGGCAAACGGATGGTGGAAATTGCAATGGCAGTTTTTCTTATAGCGATACCGCTATATGGGCTTCTTCGCTATCCATTATATGTCCGGACGGAGCAACATTTTAGTAAAACTGCAGTCAATCAGCTGATGGAGACGGCGAAGATGATTGTGGACGAGGAAACACCGCTGTATCAGCCGATTGATTTGAATATACCATGTAACCAGTTGGCGTTACAATGGCGGAATTATCTGGAGAATAATAATTCGGTATATCAGGTAGATGTTTTAGAAAATGAGAAACCGCTCCGTACAGAATATATTTATGCGGCTGAAACTGCATACCGGGGAATTGGAATTTATTTGTTTGATACCATTATCCCGGATGATGAAAAAGAATATGCCATACAGATCCAAAAGATTGATGGAGATAAGGATAAGAGCCTGTGCTTTGTGACCTATGATATGTATGGCTATAATCCATACCCTGAAGGAAAAATTCAGGCACTTGCTTCTAAAGGTCGCAATGCGGCTTTGCTGTTTCAATTGTCTTTGGAGTATGATGGTTATTATATTTCAACTTATAAATATATTGCGCTGTTTGCAATGGCGGAACTGCTTTTGGCAGGCGAATTTTTCATTGTTCTGAATTCCGGGAAAGAAGGTTTTTTCAAAAAAAGGAAAAAACATCCGGTCCAATGCCTGTAAAGTGGCTTGTTTGCTTGCAAATAAGCCACTTTTATGCTACTATTTCTAAGATATTTGCTTTCCGCCAAAGATTGGGAAATATCGAAATTGCATGATTTAAGTAAGACAAATTTAAAGGAGCAGTGCATCATGGCAAACGTTATTACAGACGAAACAATCGATTACGTTGGCATTCTTGCAAAGCTGGAATTGTCTGTGGAGGAAAAAGAGCAGGCAAAAAAGGATCTTGCGGAAATGTTAGATTATATTGATCAGCTTGGAGAATTGGATACAACCGGTGTTGAACCGATGAGCCACGTTTTTCCGGTTCACAATGTTTTCAGAGAAGATGTTGTGACAAACGGTGATGACAGAGATAATATTTTAAAGAACGCACCGGAAGAAAAAGATGGTATGTTCTTGGTTCCCAATACATTTTAAGGAGGCTTTCGACAGATGAATATTTTGGATTACACTGCCGTAGAGCTCTCGGCAGCAATTAAAAAAGGTGAGGTAACCGTAGTAGAAGCTACTAAAGCTGTTCTTGCGCAGATCGAGCAAAAGGAAGCGGAGTTAAACTGCTATGTGACTCTTGATAAAGAAGGCGCGTTAGCACAGGCTAACGATATTCAGAAAAAAATTGACGCAGGTGAGTTGACAGGACCACTTGCCGGAGTTCCGGTTGCCATCAAGGACAATATGTGTACAGAGGGGATGCTTACTACATGTTCTTCTAAGATTTTAGGCAACTTTATCCCGACTTACACATCGGAAGCTGTCATCAATTTACAAAAAGCGGGTGCGGTTATTCTTGGAAAAACAAATATGGATGAGTTTGCCATGGGTTCCACAACCGAAACTTCTGCATATGGCGCAACTAAAAATCCGTGGAATACCGAGCATGTTCCCGGCGGTTCTTCCGGCGGTTCGGCAGCAGCGGTAGCGGCAGATGAGTGTTTTTATGCCTTAGGTTCCGATACCGGTGGATCAATCAGACAGCCGGCATCTTACTGCGGTGTTGTCGGTATGAAACCTACTTACGGTACGGTTTCCCGATACGGACTGATTGCGTATGGTTCTTCACTGGATCAGATCGGACCGCTTGCAAAAGACGTGACAGACTGTGCAACCATTCTGGAAACGATTGCATCTCATGATTTAAAAGATTCCACCAGTGTAGAAAGAGAAACTGACTTTACGAAAGCATTGGTTGATGATGTAAAAGGCATGAAGATCGGAATTCCGAAATCTTATTTTGGAGATGGTCTGGATGCAGATGTAAAAGAAAAGGTTTTGGCAGCTGCAAAGGTGTTAGAGGAAAAAGGTGCTATTGTTGAGGAATTTGATTTGGACCTTGTGAAATATGCGATTCCTACCTACTATACGATTGCCGATGCCGAAGCAAGTTCCAATTTAGAGCGTTTTGACGGTGTGAAATACGGTTTCCGTGCAGAGGATTGTGATGAACTGCATCAGATGTATAAACGCAGCCGTTCCCAGGGCTTTGGACCGGAAGTAAAACGTCGTATTATGCTTGGCTCATTTGTGTTAAGCTCCGGTTATTATGATGCTTATTATTTGAAAGCGTTGAAGGTAAAAGCCCTGATTAAAAAATCCTTTGATGAAGCTTTTGCAAAATATGATATGATTTTGGGACCTTGTGCTCCCACGACAGCTCCGAAGCTTGGTGCTTCTTTATCGGATCCGATGAAGATGTATCTGGGAGATATTTATACGATTTCGGTCAATCTGGCCGGACTTCCCGGTATCAGCGTTCCCTGCGGTGTAGACAAAAATGGTCTGCCGATAGGCTTGCAGTTGATTGGAGACTGCTTCAACGAAAAGAAGTTGATTCAGGCCGCTTACTCCTATGAGCAGGCGAGAGGAAAATTCTCACTCAGAGCAAAGGAGGGCAAATAAATGGCAAAACAATATGAGACAGTTATCGGTCTGGAAGTTCATGTAGAGCTTGCGACTAAAACCAAAATTTTCTGTGGTTGTTCCACTGCGTTTGGCGGAGAACCCAACAGCCACACATGTCCGGTCTGTACCGGTATGCCCGGTTCCCTTCCGGTATTAAACAAACAGGTTTTGGAATATGCGATTGCAGTCGGACTGGCAACGAACTGTGATATCACCAGAAACGGCAAATTCGACCGTAAAAACTATTTCTATCCCGATAATCCGCAAAACTATCAGATTAGTCAGTTATATCTGCCAATCTGTCGCAATGGATATGTAGAGATTGAGACAGAAGAAGGCGGAAAAAAGAAAGTCGGTATTCACGAAATCCATATGGAAGAGGATGCAGGAAAACTGATTCATGATGAATGGGAAGATGCTACGTTAGTTGATTATAACCGTTCCGGTGTGCCACTTATTGAAATTGTTTCCGAACCCGACATGCGAAGTGCCGATGAGGTCATTGCATATCTGGATAAACTCAGATTGCTAATTCAATATCTTGGTGCATCCGATTGTAAGTTACAGGAAGGCTCCATGAGAGCCGATGTGAATTTGTCTGTCCGCGAAGTGGGTGCGAGCGAATTCGGAACCCGTACCGAGATGAAAAACCTAAACTCTTTCAAAGCTATCGCACGTGCCATTGAAGGAGAAAAAGCAAGACAGATTGATTTGCTTGAATCAGGAGAAAAAGTAATTCAGGAGACACGTCGCTGGGATGATACCAAAGAGACATCTTATGCAATGCGTAGTAAAGAAGATGCCCAGGATTACCGTTATTTCCCTGATCCGGATCTTGTTCCGATTGTTGTAAGCGAAGAAATGATTGAAAAAATCCGTGAAAAACAGCCGGAGTTCCGCACCGAAAAAATGGCCCGTTACAAAGAAGAATTTGATATTCCGGATTATGATATCGATATTATTACCAATACCAAGAGAATGGCGGATTTATTTGAAGAAACCGTTGCACTTGGTGCCCAGCCCAAAAAAGTTTCTAACTGGCTGATGGGTGAGACCATGCGTCTGTTAAAAGAACAGAGTATGGATCCGGAGGATATTCGTTTTTCACCTGCTCATCTTGCAGCGTTAATTGCGATGGTTGATAAAAAGGAAATCAATTCATCCGTTGCAAAAGAGGTATTTGAAACAATGTTTTCTGAAGACATTGATCCGGTGAAATATGTTGACGAGAAAGGATTGAAAACAGTCAATGATGAAGGCGCATTGAGAAAGACCATTGAAGAAGTTGTTGCAAATAATCCACAGGCGGTTGAGGATTATCACAATGGAAAAGAAAAGGCTATCGGCGCGTTGGTTGGCCAGACCATGAAAGCCATGAAAGGAAAAGCAGATCCTGCCATGGTAAATCAAATTCTGAAGGAAATCCTTTAATTGAAATATGCATAGAATGTTTATGGATGTAAACTATTCAGCCTGATAAATTGAAAAAAAGATTAAAAATTTTGGAATTAAATTAAGTTTTTCAAAAAAAGGTTTTCATTCCGGAAAATATGTAATATAATACAAAAGAATTTGGGGGTGCTTGCAATCATGTAAGCACTCTTTTTAAATTAGATGCTACATCAAAATTAGAGTTAATACAAAAATAAAATTAATATTCGTATTAGAATTAATAATAAGGCATATATCGGAATTTGAATTTATATTAGATTTAGAATGGGATTTGTATTGGAAATTGAATCTGTAATATATTTTGAAACAAATCTGTATATATTTTGAATTAAATTTGTATAGATTTTCCGCTCCCCACCCATCTATCCCCTTCCGGTACAGATCGGAAACAGAAAGTGACACTATGAGAATACGTCGAGGACGAAGAAAAAAACTAAATATTGGGATTATTGAGATTATGTGTATTATTGTTTCTGTACTTCTTTTGACTTTGTTGATTGCCTACATTGTGACAAGCCGGATGGATCGCAAAATAGAAGAGGAAAAGCAAAAGGAAGAAGTGGTGGAAGAAATCCGGAATACGGAAAATCAGCACCTTTTTTCCAGTGAGATTTATTCTCCCGGACATTTTGCCAACAATCAGGAAACCGTGGATTATCAGGAACTGATTGCGGAGGAGAATTCCTATGTTCAGGATCTGTTGAAAGACTTTCACGTTTCAAGTTCAGATTTTCTTGTGACGGATAAAAAGTTTACTTTATCGGGGCGATGGTTTCAAACGATTATCAATGACGAACCTTGTTATAATACGGTTACCCAGGGAGCAATGGTTTATTTTCAAATCCGTGGGACGAATAGCTTTGATATCAAATTTGTGGACAGGGCACATCAGGAAACACCTAATTTTGCTTATATTATTGATGACGGAGAACCAATAATCCAGTCTGTTTCGGAGAATAGTGTGGAATTGCCGGATACGGAAGAACATAATGTGACTCTTGTTATGGATGGGATGTCGGAAGGCGAAGAAAAATGGAGCGAAGAAATTGGATTTGCTTTTTCTGATATAGACTGTCACGATGGAGAAATGAATGGTTATATTCCAAAACAGAAAAGAATTCTGTTTGTTGGAGACAGTATTGTGGAAGGTTGTATGACTTTGGAAAATGAAGCGGTAAGTGCGCATAACAGTGCGACTCATTCCGTACCATGGTATACAGCACGGGCTCTGTATGCGGAACCTTATTTTCTGGGATATGGAGGTACCGGTATAGCAACACAGGGAACGTTTTGTACGACTTCCGATTCTTTGGATTACCTGTCTGAAAAACGCTATATTTCATCAGAGGATTATCCGAGCTGCGATTTGATTGTTCTTAACACGGGAACCAATGATTATGCGGTAAAAGATACAGAATTCACAAAAGGCTATGAAGAATTGTTGAATAAATTGCATGAGCATTATCCGGATGTGGCGGTTATTTGTGTGGTACCATTTACACAGACACATGCAAAGCAGATCAGACAGGTTGCCGGAAAGTATGAATGGGCGTATCTTGTGGAAACGGCAGGTTTCTATTTTGATACCTATGATAAAATTCATCCGAGTGATGAAGGTGCGAGAAAAGTTGCCGGTCTTTTAGTTGATTTTATTACTAAGAATGGTGTATTCTAATAGTATAAAAAGGGTGTGTTTGTAAAAGGGAGTGTTTTTATGAGATATGAAGAGGTTGTTGAAAAGGTGCAGTCAGTATATGAAAATGCTGATGCCAGAGATATTTTTGAACATATAGCTGTTCAGATCAATATTGTAGGAGAAGGCAGCGGAGCTTTTTATCTGGAAGTTGCCCAGCGCAAAATTTGTGTAGAACCTTATGACTATCATGACCGGGACGGTTTGATTACAGCTTCTGCAAAGACCTTATGTGATATAGCTGATCAGAAAATTGCTTTTCTGGATGCATACGGACAGGGACTATTAAAGTATGAAGGTAATATGGACAAGTTTCATATTCTAGCTAAAATCCGTTTGCCCGAAAAGAAAAAAGGGACAAAAGCAAAAAAGGTATAAGGTCCAAACAAAAAAGTCCCAACAAAAAAGCCGTTTAATGCGGCTTTTTTTATTGACGTATGTAACATCTTGAATTAAAATAAGAGTACTTACATTTAGGCAAAAGGAAAGGTGACCGTATATGCAGGTTGGAGGAATTGGCGCATATTCATATCAGCCCTATGTTTATAATACAAATACAATGAGTGCCCGTAGCATGGACCGGATTCAGGCTATTGACAATGATTTGACCTCTGCTAAGACAGATTTTTCGTCACTTTCAGAGGAGGATTTGAATATAAATCCTCTTAAAAAAGGGGAAACGTCTGATTTTGCCGCTATTTTTGCTACGCAGATGCAGATGAGCCGCATGAACGAGGCACGCATTTTTGGTTAATTATTGCTTAGGGAGAGGACATAAAGAAAATGAACGATACGTATATTGAACTTCTGGTTAAAAAGCCGGATTCCAAAACAGCATCATTACTTCACATTTTTATGGTAGGAGTAGGAGCTGTTTTATTTTTAGGCGGTATATTTCTTGATATTCGGCTGCTTTTTGTGGGAATTATCCTTCTGATAGGTTCTTTTGTGCCCACATTGTTTAATGATATCGAATACGAATATCTTTTGCTGGACAAAGAACTGACTGTTGACAGGATCAGGAAGCAGGAAAGCCGCAAAACAGTTGCCAATTACAAATTAGATACTATGGTTATTATGGCACCTAAAGGTTCTGAACATCTGAACAGATATACACAGTTAAAAACTATTGATTATTCTTCCGGTACGGAAGAAGGAAGACCTTATGAAATCGTCGTTGAAGGGAAAGGCGAAAAGGTACGTATTATTATTGATACCTCAGAGGAACTGACGGTTGCAATCCGCAAACTTCGCCCCAGAGACGTTTTTTTGCGATAAATTATTGACAACGGAGGAAGAAAAAATGGGTCAGATTATTGGTGAAGGAATTACTTTTGATGACGTATTGTTAGTGCCATCGTATTCTCAGGTTATTCCCAATCAGGTAGATTTATCTACTTATTTAACAAAAAAAATCAAATTAAACATTCCCATGATGAGTGCGGGAATGGATACGGTTACAGAACATCGTATGGCGATTGCAATGGCAAGACAGGGTGGTATCGGTATTATCCACAAAAATATGTCTATTGAAGCTCAGGCAGAGGAAGTAGATAAGGTTAAACGTTCTGAAAACGGTGTCATTACTGATCCTTTTTCATTGACAGCAGAGCATACACTGGCTGATGCTGATGCATTAATGGGGAAATTTCGTATTTCCGGAGTTCCGATTACCGAAGGTAAAAAATTGGTTGGTATCATTACAAACCGTGATTTAAAGTTTGAAAAAGATTTTTCGAAAAAAATCAAGGAATGTATGACATCTGAGGGACTTATTACAGCCAAAGAAGGAATTTCGCTGGAGGAAGCCAAGGCAATTTTGGCAAAATCCAGAAAGGAAAAATTACCGATTGTAGATGATAATTTTAATTTAAAAGGTCTGATTACAATCAAAGATATTGAGAAGACGATTAAATATCCTCTTGCAGCAAAAGATGCACAGGGCAGATTGCTTTGCGGTGCCGCAGTCGGTATTACTGCAAATTGTTTAGAGCGTGTTGCTGCTTTGGTAGAAGCAAAAGTAGATGTTGTGGTTCTTGATTCCGCACATGGACATTCCCAGAATGTATTAAATTGTGTCAAGATGATTAAAGATGCATACCCGGACTTACAGGTAATTGCCGGTAATGTTGCTACGGCAGAAGGTGCAAGAGCTTTGATTGAGGCCGGAGCAGATGCTGTTAAGGTTGGTATCGGACCGGGTTCTATTTGTACAACGCGTGTTGTTGCAGGAATTGGTGTACCTCAGATTACTGCTATTATGGATGCCTATTCTGCAGCAAAAGAATATGGGATTCCGATTATAGCAGATGGTGGTATCAAGTTCTCCGGCGATTTGACAAAGGCCATTGCAGCCGGCGGTAGTGTGTGCATGATGGGTTCTATGTTTGCAGGTTGTGACGAAGCTCCCGGAACTTTTGAATTGTATCAGGGAAGAAAGTATAAAGTTTATCGTGGCATGGGCTCTATTGCAGCTATGGAAAATGGTTCCAAAGACCGCTATTTCCAAACAGATGCCAAAAAACTGGTTCCGGAAGGTGTAGAAGGTCGTGTGGCATACAAAGGATCGGTAGAAGATACCATCTTCCAATTGATGGGAGGTTTAAAATCCGGTATGGGTTACTGTGGAACATCTTCTATTCAGGAATTAAAAGAAAACGGGAAATTTGTTAAAATTTCCGCAGCTTCCTTAAAAGAAAGTCATCCGCATGACATTCATATTACAAAGGAAGCACCTAACTATAGTATAGATAATTAGTACAATATGTCATGACAAATAATCAGATTTTAAGGATTATTAATCAGGGAAAGAATTTATGCAACAACTATTCAACAAAGCAGAACTTCAGAAGGTGCAGAATCATTTCTGCACCTTATCCCGTTTATTTGCCTATTGTGTCGATAAAGACGGACAAAGGCTGACAGAAATGTCAGGGGATGAAAAAGGCTTAGCTTATATTCAGAACAATATAACAGAAGAAGACTTTTATCAGGTGTATAAGCGTATTGCGGACAGCACACTGGAAGATATTATTGTGGAAACTACACGTTATCAAAATGTGAAGCTGGCTGCCGTGGCAGTGACGGATGAAGGTATCCGGACTAATTGCTGGCTGATTTGTTGTGTTTTAAAGGATGTGGAAGGTGATTCGCTTCTGGATATTCCGGTAGAGGGGATTACACTGGACGAATTTTATCATGCACTGGATATGTTAGCGACTGTAGAGAGGAAGCTTACTCAGAATGAAAAAGAAGTCCTTGCTGCCAAATCCGAAAGCAGGAAAAGTAAATATTCTGAGACAGAAATGAGTTCGTCACTCAGGCGTACAGAAGCAATGACCGGCGTTGTCCAGTATTTAGAAAGCACGGAAAGCTTTGAAGAGACAACAAAACAGATATTAAAAATTGTTGGAGAATATCTGAATGTGACCGCCGTGCGTCTGTTTCAGATTACCAGAGATGAAGAACATGTGGATTTGATTTCATTTTATCAGGCCCCGAATATTTCCCGGCTTAACGGATACAGGGTAAAGGGAATCGAACGTGGTGCACTTTTAGGAGAGAATAAGCCATTGATATTATCAGCAAATTCTTTGGCTTCTGCTACCATGCATGCGGAAATGCTTCAATTTCATATTAAAGCGGTTGTAGTGGTACCTATATATGTCAACAAAAAGCCTGCTATGTATTTTTGCGTGACAGAACATGAGAAAAATCGTGTATGGTGTAAGGAAGATGTCAAGTTTATCAGTGATGTGGTCAAAGTTTTGCAAAGTTTACTGGATAAGCGGATACAGAAAAATTCTTTGGTCGGTTCCTATGCATCGCTACAGGAAATATTAGATAATGTCGGTACCTGTATTTATGTCAAAGATTCGCAGACCGGTAAAGCCTTGTTTGCTAATAAACTGTTTAAACAGGTTTTTTCTACCGAAATGAAAGAAAACCGAATTGAAGATTTCTTATCACTTGCACAACCTGTGGGGTTAAAGGAAGGCTATTATGAAATTTGGCATAGTGAAAAGGAACGGTGGTATGATTTATACCATGTGCTGATTCGATGGATTGATTCCCGACAGGTTCATTTGTATGCTCTTTATGATATTACCGATAAAAAGCTATATCAAAAGAAAATTGAACAACAGGCATATACGGATTTTCTGACCGGTTTATATAACCGTATGTGCTGTGAGCGAGATCTGGCCAGATTTATCGATCTTGCCAAACAGAACAAACAAAAGGGTGTTTTGTTATATTTGGATTTAGATGATTTTAAACATATCAACGATGGACTTGGTCACCAGTATGGAGATGTTCTTCTGCAGTTAATATCCCATAGCCTGATGGATATTGAAGGTGTGGAAGAAACCTGCTATCGCATGGGTGGAGATGAGTTTGTCATCATTGTGCCCCCCAAAAACTATTGGCGCTATGAAAAAATTGTAGAAGAAATCAAAAAGATATTTAGTAAGCCGTGGTTTTTAAAAGATGCGGAATACTACTGTACTATGAGTATGGGTATCTGTACCTATCCCGATGATGGAGATAATGTGGCAGATTTGATAAAAAAAGCAGATATTGCGATGTATGAAGCAAAGACGAGCGGCAAGAACCGGGTTGCAATATTTACTGACAATATCTCTTCAGTTTCCAGCAGACGTCTGGATATGGAAAAAAATATGCGTGATGCGACCGTTAATTCCTGTGCAGAGTTTGCCGTTTATTTCCAGCCCATTATTGATGTGTTAAAAGAGGATACTCCTTGTGTGGGCGCAGAAGCGCTGGTGCGCTGGAATTCAGTTGCACTTGGATTTATTTCGCCGGCAGATTTTATCCCGCTGGCGGAGTATCTTGGGTTGATTACGCCAATTGGTACCTATGTTTTACGCGAAGCATGTTATGCATGTAAGAAGTGGAATGACAGCGGGCATCCTGAATACAAAGTAAATGTGAATCTTTCCGTGGTTCAGCTTTTACAAAATGATATTGTGGATGTTGTAAAAAGTGCATTGTCAGACAGTGGACTGCTTCCGCGGAATTTGACGTTGGAAGTGACAGAAAGTCTTGCTATTAATGATATGGAGCGTATGCAGAATATCTTAAATTCCATACGTGCTCTGGGTGTGCGGATTGCACTGGATGATTTTGGAACCGGATATTCTTCTTTAAAACACATTCGCGAAATACCACTTGATGTGATTAAAGTCGATCAGATTTTTGTAAAAGATCTTACAAAAGATGAGTATTCGCAGTCCTTCATCAAAATGGTTGCAGAGTTAGCGGCGGCTATCGATGTAAATGTGTGTATTGAAGGAGTAGAAACAAAAGAACAATTTGAAGTTTTGGAAGGAATGAAAGTGCAGATGGTACAAGGCTATTTATTCGACAAGCCTTTGCCAAGGGCTACTTTTGAGGAAAAATATGTTAAATCAGGAAAATCCCTCAATCCATAGAGATAGGATTGAGGCTCTAAGGCAAAGAGTTGAACAATTAAAAAAGGAATCCGTGGATTATCAATTCAATCAGTATTTAGATCAGGTATTGCGTCAATTGCAGTCTACGGAGGAGAGCATTACTAAGGCTGAGCGACATCTGGAACAAAACTATCAGTTGTATATGCGCCGAAATGGCTTGAAGCTGGAAGATGAAATATCCGCACAGTCACCGTCTGTTATGCAACAACCGGTACAGCCGCAGATGCAGCAGGCAATGCCGATGCAGTCACAGCCTGTGATGCAACAGTCGCTTCAGCCTCAGGCAGCAGTATGGAATCAGCCCAGCGCTTCTGCACCGGTGCCGCCGAATTCAGGAGCAAAAGTGCAGAGCGAGAAAACACTGGAGTATAAGTTCGGTACTGTTGTTTTAGGAATGGTCGGCATTTTGTTTATCTTAATTGCCTTTGTGACTTTTGGTCGTCAATATATGAGTACGACTTTGCAGGGAATTGTTTTTTATGTTCTGGGAATTGCCATTTTTGCATTTTCAGAATTGTTTTTATCCAGCAGACTGGAAAAGTTTTCTTATTTCTTAAGTGGTTTGGGAATTGCAGGGTTATACATTACCACCATTTTAAATTACCTGTATCTTAAGATTTTTCCGTCTTATGTGGCTTTGATTATTACACTGCTTATTACGGCATTTTTCTTCTGGCTGAGTTATAAAAAGAATTCCGGTATGATTCGTATTATCTGTTTGTTGGGATGTTATATATCACTTATTCCAATTGGCGACTTGAAGAATTTATATGAGTTTGCCATTCCGGCAATCATTATTTTTGTTTTAAATCTGGCAGGTTTTTTGTGTCCGTTAAAAGACAGAAATACGGTAATTGATTATGTACAGTATGTTTGTACGGTTCCGCTTGTCATTTTTATGGGACGTCTGCTTTATGTATCTGGTCTGCAAATGTGGCCGCTTTATATTTTGGTTTGCGCCAATATTGTTACGCTTCATTTGATTTGTATGAAGAATACGGAACTTGTCAGCTATCGGGTTTTGTACATCTTTGGAAATGTTATTTTTGCAGGCATTCTGCTTTATGTGGGAAACCATGAAGGTTGGATGATCTGGGGGATTGTTGCAGTTGCGGCTATGTGTGCACTTTTTATGTTCCTATATCGGAATACAAAACTGTTTTTTGCACCGTATATTCTGGCAGCAGCATATGCCCTTTTGGCTTTCCTGCTGGATGAAAATGATTTTCTTTTTCTTTTATGCGGTTTGATTGTTTTTGTGGTTAACCGTCTGTTAGCTATTTTCAAAAAAGAATTTGCTTTGCCGGATGCTATCTATACCATGCTTGCTGTATGGTGTGTCTGTCTTGCAGCAAGAAGTGATGATTTGCGGATGATTGGATATGTTTTTGCCTGTGCAATCCTTGTCGGAGCGTTTTTTGTAAAGCAATACAAGAATTATCATTTATATACTGCTGTTTCATTTGCATGGCTGTTCTTATTGACGGAAAGAATGTATCCGCTCATCTGCAGTGTTTTGATTTGTATCCTGGCAGCAGCTATGATTGGCGGCGGATTTATGAAAAAGGATAAGCCTATCCGGATTTACGGATTGTGCCTGTTGATTTTTGTTGCACTCAAGCTTGTCGGATATGATTTTAAAGAAGCGGAAACACTGACCAGAATTGTGGTCTTTTTGGTTGTTGGTCTGGTTATTCTGGGTGTCTCATTCTTATATATTTACTTGGAGAAGCAGCAGGATGCGGAAACGATAACAGATGTAAACAGGATGCCAAATGCGAATACGGCGCCGGTTATGCAAGTGATGCCGAATGGAGGGATTTCTGCTCCCGAATATTCAGAAAAACAGAATTATCAAAATCAGGAAAGTCAGAGTTTTCAAAACATTGAAACTCAAAATAGAGTGTGATAAAATTAATTGGAAAAATTTGAGTGACAACAGGAGTGGCATAATATGGAAAATGAAGTAAAAGTTGATCATACAGAAGAAACTGCGGAGAAGGTTTCTAAAAATTTTATTGAGCTTGAAATTGAAAAGGATTTGGCGGAAGGTGTCTATGATACGGTTCATACCCGTTTTCCTCCCGAACCGAATGGATATCTTCATATCGGTCATGCCAAGAGTATTATTTTAAATTACGGACTGGCACAAAAATATGGCGGAAAGTTTAATATGCGCTTTGACGATACCAATCCTACCAAGGAAAAGACGGAGTTTGTTGAATCCATCAAACAGGATATTGCATGGTTAGGTGCAGACTGGGAAGACCGGCTTTTCTTTGCATCCGATTATTTTGATCAGATGTATGAAGGTGCAATCAAATTAATCAAAAAGGGAAAGGCATATGTGTCCGATTTATCTGCAGAAGAAATCAGAGAATACCGTGGTACGCTGACAGAGCCGGGCAAAAAAGATCCTTATTCCGATCGTTCAATCGAAGAGAACCTTGACTTATTCGAGCGGATGAAAAACGGTGAATTTGAAGACGGAAGCAAGGTTTTGCGTGCCAAAATTGATATGGCATCGCCAAATATCAATATGCGAGACCCTATTATTTACCGCGTAGCGCACATGCATCATCACAATACCGGAGACAAATGGTGTATTTATCCGATGTATGACTTTGCACATCCAATTGAAGATGCGATTGAGGGAATTACACATTCCATCTGTACATTGGAATTTGAAGATCACAGACCCTTGTATGACTGGGTGGTAAGAGAATTGGAATACCCGCATCCTCCGAGACAGATTGAATTTGCCAAAATGTATCTGACCAATGTTGTGACCGGAAAGCGTTATATCAAAAAACTGGTTGAGGATGGTATTGTAGACGGATGGGATGATCCACGTCTTGTTTCCATTGCAGCGCTCAGAAGAAGAGGTTTTACGCCGGAATCCATTCGTAAATTTGTGGAATTGTGTGGTATTTCCAAGGCAAATGCATCTGCAGACTATGCGATGCTCGAATATTGCTTAAGAGACGATTTAAAATTAAAGAAAAGCCGTATGATGGCTGTTTTAGATCCGATTAAGTTAGTGATTGATAACTATCCGGAAGGACAGACAGAAATGTTGCCTGCTGCTAACAATATGGAGAATCCTGAGCTTGGTGAGCATGAAGTTCCTTTTGAGAGAGAGTTATATATCGAGCGTGATGATTTTATGGAGGAACCGCCCAAGAAGTATTTCCGTCTTTTCCCCGGAAACGAAGTACGTCTGATGCATGCATATTTTGTGAAATGTGTCGGTTTTGAAAAAGATGAAAACGGAAATGTAACGGTTGTTCATTGTACGTATGATCCGGCTACCAAGGCAGGAAGCGGATTTAGTGAAAGGAAAGTAAAAGGAACCATTCACTGGGTTCCCGTTCACAGTGCCATCAAGGTAAAGGCTCGGTTATATGAAAATATTATCGATGAAGAGAAGGGTGTTTACAATGAAGACGGAAGTCTGAATTTGAATCCGAATTCTCTGAAAGAATTGGACAACTGTTATGTAGAGCCTGCGATTCGCGGTGCAAAAGCATACGATAGCTTCCAGTTTGTAAGAAACGGTTTTTTCTGTGTGGATTACAAGGATTCAACCGATGAAGAACTGGTATTTAACCGAATTGTATCATTAAAGAGTTCTTTTAAACTTCCGAAGTGATGTGATATCAATAGAGAAAGTAGCCCGGTTAGGACGGATTTCGAAGGTTTTTAGGATTGCGAGAGTACAAACTATGTAGCAATCCGTTGATGCTAACAGGAACAAAAGATATAATTTGGGGTTTGAAAAATAGGAGAAGGATTTTACATGGATCAAAACTTACTGTCCGGATTGGGTGATATGGGACTTGGAAAATTAGAGGGTCTTGATATCTATGACTCGTCAGACAAGGATGGAAAAAACAGCAAAAATGAAAGTGCAGACAAAGAGCCGGTTGTGAGAGAGGAAGATTTTCTTTTTGACAAAACCTATGGCTGTCCGGTGTGCGATCGTGAGTTCAAGATCAAAGCGGTTCGAACCGGACGGGTGCGTGCCATGGAACCGGATATGGATTTGCGCCCGCGACACGAGCATATCGATACATTAAAATACGATATGATTGCATGTCCCTATTGTGGTTATGCGGGGCATGGAAAGGGTTTTCAATATTTGACGCCAAGTCAGCGTAAAGCAGTCAAAGAAAATATCTGTAGTAGCTTTAAACCCAAAAAAGATGAGTCGTCGCTTCCCTATTATACTTACGAGGAAGCTCTCGAACGTCATAAGCTTGCATTGGTCAATGCAATCGTAAAGCGTGGAAAAGCAAGTGAAAAAGCATATATTTGTTTGAAGACCGGATGGCTTTTTCGTGGTATGCGAGAAGCTCTTTCGCCTGATGCACCGGATTATGACAAAAAAAAGCTGGAATACGAACAGACGGAAAATCAATTCTTAAGAAATGCATATGATGGCTTCATTCACGCAAGAGAAAGTGAATCATTTCCGATTGCAGGCATGGATCAGATGACTCTTGATTTTCTCTTGGCAAATCTGGCAATCCGTTTTGAAGAATATGAAACGGCTTCCAGACTGGTGGCATCTTTATTGTCTTCTAAAACAACGCCGGCGCGTATTAAGGACAAAGCAAGAGATTTGAAAATGATTATTTTAGAAAAATTGAGAGAGCAAAAAGCCAATGAATGAGCTGATGATTCCGTTACAAAAAGATTCGGATGATCACCTGTATCTCCAGATTTACAATTATATAAAGAATGAAATCCGGAAAGGAAGCATGCCTGCCGGGCAAAAGCTTCCTTCTACCCGGGCGCTTGCTGCTCATTTACAGATTGCAAGGAGTACGGTGGATTTTGCATATGGACAGCTCTTATCAGAGGGATATATTGAATCAATCCCCTATAAGGGCCATTTTGTTTGTGAAATCAGTGGTATTTACCAACCGGCGGAAATGACCGTTGTCGATGCAGAACAGGAAGTAGAAGAAGCGTATCTTTTTGATTTTTCACCAAACAGTATTGATATCAGTGCATTTCCTTTTGATACCTGGCGACGCATTTCCAAAACGGTTTTTTTGGATGAAGACAAAGATATATTTGCTTTAGGGGATGCGAGAGGAGATTACAGACTGCGACAGGCCATTTGCCATTATCTACATGGAAGTCGTGGGGTCCTTTGTACACCCGATCAGGTGATTGTCGGAGCAGGCAATGATTATCTGTTGATGCTTTTACAAAAAATACTGGGAAGCAATCACAGAGTTGCAGTAGAAAATCCGGCCTATATGAGGGCGGCCCGTATTTTTGCATCCGGTGGAGACTGCGTTTGTCCTGTTGAACTGGATGAAAATGGGATGCGGGTGGATTTGTTGCGTAAATCGGGGGCAGAAATTGCATATGTAACACCGTCGCGTCAGTTTCCGACCGGTATTGTCATGCCTGTAGGAAGAAGGAATGAGATTCTGTCATGGGCGAACGAAGATGCGAAGCGTTTTATCATTGAAGATGATTATGATAGTGAATTTCGCTATAAGGGAGTTCCTATTCCTTCATTGCAGGCCCTCGATAGAAAAGGGAAGGTTGTATATCTGGGTACCTTTTCCAAGTCCATAGCACCTGCCATACGTGTCAGTTATATGGTTCTTCCGCCAAAAATAGCGAAATTGTATGAAGAAAAGCTCTGGTTTGTTTCTTCAACAGTTTCCAGAATTGATCAGGCTATTCTATATCATTTTTTGGAAGAAGGGCATTTTGAACGTTATCTGAATAAGATGAGAAAGCTCTACAAAGGGAAACACGATCTGCTTTTGGATAAACTAAGACCATTTCGAAAGTATTTTGATATATCGGGTGAGCAGGCGGGGCTCCATGTAATCCTGACTGCCAGAGATCAAAGCCTGACCGAAGAAAGACTTTTGAAGCAGGCGAAAGAGCAGGAATGTCACGTTTACTGTATGAGTCATTACCGGCTGGATGATATGAAAAATGAGGCAATATCGAAAATGACGGAGCAGAAAATGGGAGCAAAGGCAAAAAGTTTTGCAATGTTGATTTTAGGTTATGCGGCTTTGTCGGAGCATGAAATTTGTGAAGGCATTGAAAGACTAAAAAAGGCGTGGAAAATAGAATAAAAACCGGCCATTTATTATTGTGTGTCTGATAAATTGGAATATTTCATCAAAGACCTGTGTTCACTTGGACACACAATGATAAATGGCCGGTTTGCAGTTTGAGTGCAAAATTATGAAATGTAGAATGAATAAAACAAAATTAAGCTTCTTCATCTTCTAAAGAAGTTGTTTCTGCTTCGCCTTCATCCTCATCTTCTTCATCAAAGAATTCTTCGACATCATCTTCTTTGGCTTTCGGTTTTTCTGTAGCATCAGAATTCTCCTCTTTAACCGGATTTTCTTCCGCTTTTTCTGTACCGGGATTTAACTGTACATAATTGCGTTCGCTTTCACTGTCTTCTTCAAAGAAATCAAAGTCATCGTCATCATCTTCGTTATCGAAAAATGTTTCATCCTGTTTCTTTAAGTAGAAATATGCTCCTGCGGCTGCGGCACCGATGGTTGCGCCTAAGATCAATAGTGTATTTAATTTTTTAGCCATGTATAACTCCTTTCCGGCATATATGATGCCTGTCACAGAACATATTTTTGCGTAATACCCCTATCTGTGAACTGATAGTTCTATTTTAATGGAAAACTTGCTATAAAACAAGATGCAGAACGCTATTTTTAGAATGTATTTATAGATTGAGCATGCAAATCCGGTGCCCGGGAAGAAACTTCATTTTATAGACTTTATATAGAAATTATTATATGATAGTAGTGTTGAAAGTATATTTGCGAATGTATCTGACAAAACAACAGAATATATTTATTGTCACATCGAATTATATTTATTGTTATATCAAATGCATCATTATATATTAATTATAAAAAAGATTTTGTGGGAAGGTATCTGTATGAAAAAGAAAACTATGAAAAAAATACTTGTTTTTGGGTGTGTACTATTGTTAGGAATTTCCCTAAGTACAGTTTTGGTAAATGCTACAACGCTTAGCGAAAATCAGATTGATCAGGAAGAGAATAAACTAAATGTTGAAGTTGACTATGGTACGCTGGTAGAAAAAGGAGATTATGGAATACGCGAATATGATTATGAGCTTCATGCTTATAATAATGGATCAAATGTGCAGTGGGCTGTTTATAATTCCGGTACTTCTGCAAATCCTGACTATACACTGGTAATTTCCGGAACGGGACAGGCTACTTTTGCTGAAATTGTTTTCAATCAGGATGATCCTGAAAATTCCACATTGGTTGCTCCATATGCAAAATATAGCCAATATATTACAAAAGGTGTTGTTGAAAACGGCGTAACCGATATAGGATATGGCAACTTTGCCTATTTAAAAAATCTGAAAACAGTATCCCTTCCTTCATCATTGACAGAAATAACATATTCTGCATTTGAGGGAAGCGGTATAGAAGAAATATATCTTCCGGACAGCATTACGATCATTCGAAATGATGCATTTTGTTTTTGCAGCAATCTGAAAAAAGTACGTTTCCCCAATAATTTAAGCTTGATTGAAAATTATGCCTTTGGAAGGTGTACAAGCTTGAAAGAAATTGAACTCCCTGATTCATTAAAGGAAATTCCGAGCGGTTGTTTTGATTTTTGTTCCAATCTACAAAGAGTAAAACTGCCGAGATATTTGGAAAGCATTGGTCAAAGTGCTTTTGGAATGAATGAAAAATTGTGCGAAATTGATATTCCGGATACGGTTCAAAAAATTGGTGCATTTAGTTTTCAGGGAGCAGACCTTTCCTATGTAAATTTGCCGGAAGGACTAAAGACCATCGAGGAAATGTCTTTTAATGGAGTAGAATTAGAATATATTGAAATACCAAGTACGGTAACGAAGATAGAGACAAGGGCATTTAGTCATAATCATGCACTGAAAACGCTTGTGATACCGGAAAGCGTGACTTCGATTGGTGAACTTTTGTTTCGGGAGAATACTTCACTGAAGGATTTATATCTGCCACCGTCTATTACCTATATCCCGGATAATAGTTTCGAATATTGTTCACAAAATGTTACCATACATGGTGTGCCGGGAAGTGCAGCAGAGGCGTTTGCAAATAAATACTCCAACCTTACATTTGTGGGTGATTATAATAATGCACCGAAGGATATTGTGAGACCGGTTCGTCAGTTTGTAGAAAGATTGTATGATGTCTGTCTGAACCGGACATCTGATATGGAGGGGATCAATTACTGGACCAATGAGCTGGTAAGTAAAGCGACGAATGGCTCTTCGGTTGCATATGGATTTGTTTTTTCACCGGAATTTAAGAATCACAATTACTGCAATTCATGCTATGTAGAGCATTTATACAAAGCCTTCATGGGCAGGGATTACGATGAAGAAGGAAAAGCATACTGGATTGGTCAGCTGGAAAGCGGACAGTCCAGAGAGGCGGTATTTAATGGCTTTGCTTTGAGCCGGGAATTTTCCAATATCTGTAATGATTATGGTATTGAATTAGGAGCAGGTATAAATGCACCGGCTTATGGTACGATTCCCACAGGCAGGTGTTCCGGCTGTAATGCAGAAGATGGTGTAACTATATTTGTAAGAAGAATGTATCGTGTTTGTTTAGACAGAACCCCGGATGCGGGAGGACTAAATTACTGGTGCTCACTTTTGTGGAATCAAAGTATGAGCGGAAGTGAGATTGCATATGGGTTTGTATTTTCACCGGAATTTCAAAGTAAAAATCTTTCGGATGAAGAATATGTAGAATATTTATATAAGATTTTCTTTGACCGGTCATCGGATGCAGAAGGGAAGCAGTACTGGCTTGGACAATTAAGATCCGGAAGCAGCAAAAAAGAAGTGTTTGATGGTTTTACAGGAAGTAAGGAATTTGCTAATCTTTGTAATAAGTGCGGCATAAGGCGATAATAAAAATGCCTTTAGTGGTTGAATCCGCTAAAGGTGTTTTGCTTTTGGCATCATGGCAGGTGAGTTGAAATGAAAAAATTCTTATGATAAGATATTTATAGTGTTGTGGAGGATCTGCTTGTGAACGAAAAATTTTTTGATTTAAAAAAAGAAAAACAGGATCGCATGATTAATGCAGCATTGAAGGTATTTGCTATCAATGGATATCAAAAGGCGAGTACAGATGATATTGTTAAAGAAGCTGGTATATCTAAGGGATTACTGTTTCACTATTTCGGCTCTAAGGCAGGTGCTTATACCTTTATGTATGAATACAGTTCCCGCTTTATGATGATGGAGCTTGAGAGGGCTGTCAGTCTGCGTGAAAAAGATTTGTTTCGTCTGTTGGAACAGATGGAAGAAGCAAAATCAGTTTTACTAAGTAATTATCCTTATATGCAAAAGTTTCTGCTAACTCATATGAGTTTAACGGATGAAAATATCAAAGAAGCCATTGCACCTTATGTAGATAAGGTGCCTCAGATTATGGGGGAAATCATGGAGCGTGCGGATTATTCACGTATCAAAGATGGGGTTGATACGGATTTGTTGGTACGTACCATGTATTATGTCACAAGAGGTCTTATGGAAATGGCTCTTGTGACAGGAATGGGATCGGATGTTGTTTTAAAAGAAGCTGTGGCTTATTATGAAATGATGCGTTCCCAGTTTACAAAAGAAGATTATTTGTAAAAATGACCGGTTTCAAATCTCAGATTTTGTTTTCTGACAGTTGAAACCGGTCATTATTTTTGTTCGTTCATATACATTATTTGTTTTGTTGATAAAAAGGATCTGCCGGATAGCTTCCCCAGAGCTTTTGCATGCCGCGCTGGATGGAATCTTTGGAGTTTTTCCAGTCGGCATCTTTATTGCGGTAGTCAAATTTTTCAACAAGCCAGGCAATATCTTCACCAACCCGTTTCATGTTTTCCTGCATCAGTTCAAATAGAAGAGGATAAAATGCTTCCTTTTGTTTATCGTTTAATTGTCTGTCTGCTTCTGCGCAGATATCTCCAAAATGATGGAGGCATAATCCCTTACTTTTCTTTAACATTTCTGTCATTTCCTGCTCTTTTTTATACATATAAAAGAAGGTGTCCAGATAGCGCTGATAAGTCGTGGCAAATGAATTGCAGATGTAGCAGGACTGTTCTCTTTCTTTAATCCAGTTTGCCATGGAATTGGTGCTATCTGTACTTTTTTTCATTTTGTTCATAAGTGAAACCTTGCCGGGAGAAAACATTTTAACCTGTTTGTCCAGTTCGCGGTTGATTTGGACATAGTGGGTCTTTAAAATCCATGCATTTCCCAATGTATTTCCATATTCAAACATCTTTTTGAAATGGTTTCGACAAAATCCTGCCTGATCAGTCTGGCTACGCATATCGCTTTCCATATAGGATGAGCCGGAGCCAAGGACAAGGTCCAAAAGATCCTGTTCTACATTTCTTTCAATGAAACAGAAAGGACATTCGTCATTTGCTAAAAAGGCATCGGTTAGTGGAATGGTATACAATGTTTCTTTCATAGGGGTCTCCTTTTGGATATGGGTTGTTTGGCATTTGATTTGTTTGCAATATCTATGTTTTGGGAGTTTAGGCTAAGATGCTTTTTTGTCTAAGTATTTTGTAGGAAAGGGGATATAAAACGGACGCAAACGACGCACAATCGGCATCCTGCCTCAAATGCGTCTTTCGCAGCATCCATGCTGCGAATTGCTGACTGAAGAACAAAATACTAAGTCAAAATGCGCATCTTCACAATAAACTCACAAAACATAGATATTGCATACAAAAATGTACAATGATGTTGGGAATCAAAAGATATTTTATTTCTTTGGTACCAACGGATTGCTACACATTTTATGTTTTCAGCATCTAAATCATTTGAAACTCGCCCAAATCGGGCTGCTTTTCGGATTTGTGTTTCCAATAGATATCTTTGCTGCCTCATACTTTGTTTTCTAGACTTTCTAAGCGGTATGCGCACAAAGTATTATAATATTTAGTTTGTATTATTTTATAGAAAAAATCAACTTTATTTTTATTTCGCAAGCAGGATGCATATTTAGTCATTTTTTGCTGGCAAAACACAATATGATGTGTTATGATGTCATTCAAGAGGGTTTAAAGCCTTAAATGACATAATTATTTTCATACATGATGGGAGGAAAAAAGTAGTGGAGACACAAAAAACAGCTATCCGTGATGCCAAACAACTTGGAATTCCCAAGATGCTTTTGTTAGGCTTGCAGCATATGTTTGCAATGTTTGGCGCAACAATTTTAGTTCCGATTTTAGTTAATGGTTATTTCGAAGGCGAAGGGTTATCGATTCAGGTTACTTTATTCTGTGCCGGCGTGGGAACATTATTTTTCCATGTTTGCTCCAAGTTAAAGGTACCTGCATTTCTCGGTTCATCCTTCGCATTTTTAGGCGGTTTTGCTTCTGTGGCAGCATTAGATACCGGAAAATATGCAGACATGACAATGGGTGAAAAGTTACCTTATGCATGCGGTGGTATTGTCGTTGCAGGACTTTTATATGTCGTGCTGGCGCTGATTATCAAAGCAGTCGGTATCAAGCGGGTTATGCGTTTCTTGCCGCCTGTTGTAACCGGTCCGATGATTGTCTGTATCGGATTAAGCCTTGCGCCTTCTGCCATTTCCAATGCTTCCACCAACTGGATTTTAGCATTGATTGCATTGGCAGTTGTTGTAGTGTTCAATATCTGGGGAAAAGGAATGCTGAGAATTCTTCCTATTCTTTTGGGTGTTGTGATTTCTTATATTGTAGCAATCATTTTTCAGGCAGTCGGTATGACAAATCCTGACGGAAGTGCAATCTTAAACTTTTCCGGAGTGGCCAGTGCAAGTATCATCGGATTGCCGCCTTTCCAGCTTTGCAAATTTGATCTTACGGCGATTTTGGTAATGGCTCCAATTGCCATTGCTACCATGATGGAGCATATTGGTGATGTTTCAGCGATTTCTGCTACCGTTGGCGAAAACTTCATTGAAGAACCGGGACTTCACCGTACCTTAATCGGAGATGGTATCGCAACTGCATTTGCAGGTATCATCGGCGGTCCTGCCAATACAACATACGGAGAAAACACAGGCGTTTTGGAATTATCTCATGTTTATGATCCTTCGGTTGTTCGTTTGGCAGCCGTATACGCTATTGTATTAAGTGCTTTCCCCAAGGTTGCTGAAATTATCGGCTCTCTTCCTGCTTCCATTATTGGTGGTATCAGTTTTATTCTATACGGAATGATTTCCGCTATCGGTGTCCGCAATGTTGTTGAAAATCATGTTGATTTTAAAAAGTCACGCAATCTGATTATTGCAGCGGTTATCATGGTTTGCGGTTTGGGATTTACAAACGGTATCACATTTATGATTGGTTCAACCAGTGTTACCCTGACATCTCTTGCTATCGCAGCAATCGCCGGAATTATCTTAAATGCTGTTCTGCCCGGTAAGGATTATGAGTTTGAAACAAGCGAAAAATAATCGAAAAATAATCGTACCAAAGAACAGAAAATAGAATTGGCAAA
>JAEDFR010000103.1 GCA_016297945.1 Lachnospiraceae bacterium
CAATTCTTTCGGCAGATCAGACGATTATGGAAGTAAAATATAATAACTTCCTTTTCGGATACATAAAAGATGCATTAGGCGGAGTAAAAAAATCTACCACATCTATCAGTAAATATTTTAACGGAAGAATGTTTTATAAGTACATGATATGAGAAGGAGATTAAATTAAAATGAAAGAATTTATTATTGAAAATTTTCTGGCAGGAAGTGCGGTGTCTTTTTTAGATGTTGCCATTAAGCTTTTTATGGCACTTGTTATTGGTGCCACTATCTATATAGCATACTATTTTACATCAAGCAAAGTTTCCTATAACAGCAATTTTAACCTTTCTCTGGTTGCCATGGCGATTATTACCACAGCGATTATGGCAGTTATTACGAATAATATTGCGTTATCTTTGGGTATGGTCGGTGCATTGTCAATCATTCGTTTTCGTACAGCTATCAAGGACCCACGTGATGCCATGTTCATCTTCTGGAGTATTATGGTGGGTATTTGCTGCGGCGTTTCACAGTATGTGATTGCGATTGCCAGCACGGTGGTTCTCTTTCTATTTTTTATTCTTGCAAAAGCTGTCAAAGAGGAAAAAAGATACATTCTAATTATTCGCTGCGAAGCTGATGCAATGGAATATGTGAAATCGGTTACCTATTGTTATTTTAATAACAGCCGAATCTCGGTTCAAAATACCACCAGCGAGTATGCGGAATTTATTTATGAATTAAAGCAATTTGAAAAGTCCAAAACTGACGATTTTCTCAAAGAACTGTATGCCTGCGAAAAAATTGAGTGTGCCAACTTTGTTTTACAGGAAGATAAAGCAAGCATGTAAGGGGAAGTTTCTGTTATGAGAAAAAGATGGATTATGTTCGGGGTGATACTCAGTGCGTGTATGGTAGCCGCAATTCTACCCAATTTTCCAAAAGTACATACTTCCGTTGTTCATCAGCATCAGAGCTATCCTGCGGAAAACAAAGAAATTACCGGCTTTGATGAGAACGGTGTTTTGACCTCCCATCTGCCGCTGATCGTTTTGAAAGCGGACGGAAATGTTATCCCAGGCGCCGATATACCAACAGATCAGGAACTGTACTGTGAATTTTCTGTAATCGATAATGACAGTCATATAAACCGTTCAGCAGATACTCCAACTCAAACAGGAAAAATGGCAATCAATATTCGAGGAAATTCTTCTCGCTATTTTAGCAAAAAACAATATGCCATCAGAACGGTAGATGAGGCAGGACTGCCATTGAAAACAGCTTTTCTTGGTATGCCGGCAGAAACCACATGGGTACTAAACGGAAGCTACATAGACTATTCCCAAATTCGCAACTACATGATGTATAATATTTCTTCTGAAATTATGGATTATGCACCTCAATGCCGACTTTGCGAGGTGTTTCTGACAAATGCAGACGGCGAGTTGGAATATCAGGGACTGTATACCATGATGGAAAAACCAAAGGTTTCGAAGGAACGATTGAATCTGGCGCCTTATAACCCAAAGTATACAGAAACTTCATTTGTTGTGCAGATGAATCAACGGATTGACGATGCAAGGATTAATCATCTGAAACCGGATGATGTTTCTGTGTATCCTGCCAATTTGGAATATCCGGATGTGGAAAAAATCACAGAGAATTCCATGCAATATGTAAAAAACGAGCTGCTTCAACTTGAAAAAGCACTCTATGATGCTGAATATACCGATAATTGGGAAAAAGTTGAGCGCTATATCGATCTGGACAGCTTTGTAGATTATTATATCATCAATGAATTTTTTCAAAACTATGATGCCGGAATACGTTCCACCTATCTTTATAAAAATATAGGCGGAAAATTATCCATAGGACCGGTATGGGATTTTGACGGTGCATTTAATAATTTTACAGGAGTGGAATTTTCTCCTGATATATTAGAGATGAGATCTACATTTTATTACTTCTACCTTTGCCACAATGCTGAATTTGTAGAAAGGTGCAATGAACGCTATGATGAGCTTCGTAAGACGGTTTTGTCGGAAAAATATCTGCTCCAATATATTGATGATAGCAGTAAATATTTAGGTAGTGCAGCTTTGCGTAATTGTGATAAGTGGTACAATGGAAATTATTCTATCTACTATGATGATATTGAAAAAATGAAAACTTTCGTGGTAGAAAGAGGTAATTGGATGGATGAACATTTTGAGGATCTTACAGCGATTGTAAGGTAAGCGAAGATGAAGAAGATGAAAAAAGGATTTACTATCAGCGTCATGGCAGCTGTTTTATGTATTACTTGTGTATACTTGATGTTTCATTATTGTGATGGAAATAAAAGCGAAAAAGATAGTATATTCAGAACCAGTCAGAAGAAAATAGAAATTCTGCAAGATGGAAGTTGGACAGAATTTGAGATAAAAGGCGTCAATATGGGAACCGGTTATCCGGGAGTATTTCCAAATGAATTCGGTATCAGTGAGGAAACCTATGCTCGATGGTTCAACCTGATCGGGGAGATGAATGCCAACACGATTCGGGTTTACAAAAAACAATCGCCATGGTTTTATAAAGCCTTTGCACAATATAATAAAACACACGAAAATAAAATTTATCTTGTTCAAGGTGTGGATTTTAGTGAGGATTTGATGTTTTCTGAAGAAAATTTATTGAATCAGAAGCAAAAAAACAAAGTCTTTCAAGAAACCAAGAAGACAGTTGATGCATTGCATGGAAAAGATATCACTTTGAATTCACAAAATGAAGACCTATGTTACTACCATTATGATGCTTCCGACTATGTATTAGGATATGTTTTGGGTGTAGAATGGGACGAAATGTTTGTTGATTATGTATGCCGTCTCAATGAAGGGATTGAGCCTTATCATGGAGTCTATGTATCCAGCAAGCAGGAGGCAAATGCTGTAGAGATTTTCTTCTCTCAGTGGGGAGATTATCTTTTAAAGTATGAAGAGGATACTTATGGAACCCAGAAATTACTCTCCTTCGCCAACTGGCCGGAAACAGATCCACTGGTAAATGAGGTATCCCCAAAACTGTCAGCTGCATCGGTTACAGAAAATACAGAGGCCTTTATCGACCTTGAAAATCTACAACTTTCCGATAAGGTGGAGAGTGGGATATTCGCTTCCTATAATGTCTATCCCTATTTCCCAGCCAGCCTTCAGTATGGAAAATATACAGAATATGTGGATGACGAAGGAAATCGAAATCCCTATCGAAAATATTTGATGGAGCTAGTAGAGCATCATTCCTGTCCGGTTATTATCACTGAATACGGAGTACCTGCCTCCAGAAGTCCGGCATATAAAGATGTGTGGAGAAATTTATCGCAGGGTGGAAATAACGAAACCGAACAGGGTATCGCCTTGCTGGAGATGTATGAGGATATTCAGAAAGCGGGCTGCGCCGGAGGGATGGTATTCACATGGCAGGATGAATGGTTTAAGCGTTCATGGAATGAAAAAAACTTGTCCGATCCGGATGGCAGGGCAATCTGGAGTAATGCACAGAGTATAGAGCAGTTTTACGGATTGCTTGCATTTGAACCGGGAGACGGAAAATCTGAAAACTATCCGGATGGAAAGATCTCTGAATGGTCGGAAGCGGATCTTCTATTGGAAAGTGATAATACAAAACTCAGTATGAAATCGGATGAAAAATACATTTATTTTATGGTGCAAGGGTTATCTGACATTACAAACGATAATCCTATTAATCTTGCACTGGATGTTCTGCCAAACGCAGGGACAACCCACACAAAAAACTTAAACTTTGCTTTGCCAGTGGATTTCTTGATTCAAATCAATGCGGAAAAAGGCAGCAAGCTATTGGTTCATGACGATTCGGATTTGGCTGTTTATTCGATTGCGATAAAAAACAAAAGTGCGGCAGTTACCGATATTTATAAAAAAGCCGAGGAATTGATGCTGTCACTGAAAAATAATACCGACACATTTCATGTTGTTTCAAGAGCAAGCGGCAGTGTAAATAATTTTCTTTTGAATGAAAAGCCTCTTGAAGAGGTTGGGGTGTTAAAGCATGGGAACGCCAATCCGAACAGTGAGAATTATGATTCCAACGCAGATTACTGTATCAACGGCGATATTGCAGAAATCAGAGTTCCATGGTCACTTCTGAATTTTTATGATCCTTCTAAATGTATGGTGATTGATGATTATCACAAAAACGATTTTAATATCAAGGGTCTGAAAATCGAGGAGATTTATGTTGCCGTCTACTATGACAATCAGGAAAGCGTGACTGATTTCGGCACATACGAATTAATGGGCTGGGAAAAGCCGCAGTTTCATGAACGGTTAAAGGAATCATACTATATGCTTCAAGAAGCATTTAGAGGTGACTGATATGGTGATTCATAATTTTTATATAGTTGTATTGTATGTTCTGTGTGGATATATTTTGCTTTGTTTAAATACGAAATTGCTTGTGAATAGTAACAGACAAAAGAAGACAGAAAAAAGGAAAAAAATAATTTGTGATTTTTTCCTCTTTCGTTCCAAAAAAGAATCTGCAAAAGCATCCCAGATTATAAAATTTGCACGGGACGATTTGTTGTTTGCGTATATCTGTGACTGTTACATAAAGCTCAGCCCACAATATACATTGCATAAACAACAAAAAATGTCAAAGTATATGCAGTCTCTTATAGAAAATAAAATTGATTTTCTGGCAAAAGAAGATGTGCAGACACGATGTTTGATTTTGAAATACCTATGTCAAATGGGAATTCATTCGGATACAATTAACCAATTCATCTATAAGTGCAGTCAGCAATCTAAGCTGGAACAGGCATGGGTAAAAGCAATTGGCTTAAGCGAAAACAAAGTTTCCGAAGAAGTTCCTGTAAAGGCTGTATGTAAGGTGTGATAAAAAGATGATGCTAATTTATATTATACGTGTTTTATTTGTCTTGTTTTTTGTATATACAGTAATCTATCTTTTCCAAATGGGAATCAGTCTCTGTATCTCGATTTATCGCCTTGAAAAATATAAGAAAAATAAAACGCTTAATCGAAAGCTGTTGCCCACCGCATTTGCCAAGCAGATTCCGGTTAGCGTTATTATTCCCGTATACAACGAGGCGGCTTGTATAACAGAAACAATCGAAGCTTTATTTGAGGAAGATTATCCGAATCTGGAAATTATTGTGGTAGATGACGGCTCAAATGATAACACCGAATCTCTTGTAGTAAAGAGATTCGGACTGATAAAAGAACCTGTTTTGTCTGAATTTGAATTGAAGGCAAAACCGATTCTTCGTCAATATCGAAAAGTATTTGATGAAAAAACGCTTATTTTTATACATAAGGAAAACGGTGGAAAATCAGATGCGCTTAACTGCGGACTAAATATTTGTCATAGCCCATACTGCGTTATGCTGGACGCTGATACAAAAGTTCAACGAGGCTCCATCCGCATAATGATGAGTTGCTTTTTGATGAATCCCAAAACCATTGTTTGTGCAGGTGCTGTTGGCAGTGAAAATTTGAAAAATTATCCAAAACTTACTTTTTTGAAGAAAGCACTGGTTGTTTTCCAAATATTAGAATATTATCGGACATTTTATATGCAAAGAATAATGTTCGATCATATCAATGCGAATATTATTGTCTCCGGTGCGTTTGCCATGTTTGATACTGATTTAGTGAAACGGGTTGGTGGCTACCAAGTAAATACAATTGGAGAGGACATGGAACTGACCATGCGTCTCCACGCGTTTTGTGCTTCACAGGGAAAAGAATATCACATCGCATATGCTCCGGAAGCAAAGTGCATGACGCAGCTGCCGTTTACATATAAAGACTACTATCATCAAAGGCGGCGTTGGCATATCGGGCTGCTGCAAAGTATGAAATTTCATAAATATATGCTTGGAAATAAAAATTATGGATGGGCTGGAATCACATCCGGTACATTTTTCATTTTGTATGAACTTCTTGCACCGTTTTTGGAGATCATTGGGGTGGCTACCTTAATCGCAGCCAATTTACTGGATATTTTGAATCTTCAATTCACCATACAGGCAACTATCCTATATACGTTGATTGTTATATGGATACAGGCAATTCTTGTAAGTGCTGTTAATCGGTATAAAGTGGAACCGATTAACGGCAAACAGCGATGGATTTTGTTTCTGATTTCTATATTTGAGATAGTATTTTTTCATCCGCTCAATATTGTAATAAAAATAATAGCGACAGCTATGAACTATTGGCACAGAAAAAGCTGGGAACATATTCAGCGTATTGAAACGAACCGGTAAAGACTTTTTGATTCTTTATCACATCCGCTCAGAGATTTCGAAGATAAGCTAAATAAAATAGCTATAAAAAATCCATCAGATTTCATTTTTCCTATTAGGATGAAGGCTTATGGATTATTTTATTTTTGGAGAATTTATGAGCTGTTTCATCGATTTTATAGATATAAATTTGTTGGAGAAATACACCTTGACAAATCTCGTCTCAGAAAGCAATCTTAACAAAATACGCAAAGGAACATGGGTTCATCAACATCCGGATTTTCGTGGATGATGGTTATACCGGGACGAACTTCAATCGTCCCGGTATTCAGGAAGCGCTTTCCCTTGTGGAACAGGGGTTGGTCGAAAACTTCATTGTCAAGGACATGAGCCGTTTCGGTCGAGACTATCTGCAAGTCGGACAGTACACGGAACTGGTTTTCCCGAGCTATGATGTTCGTTTCATCGCCATTCATGATGGCGTGGACAGCGCCAAGGGTGACAATGATTTCACACCTTTCCGCAATCTGTTCAACGACTTCTATGCCAAGGATACCAGCAAAAAGGTACGCTCCGTCATGCGTGCGAAAGGCAATAGCGGAAAGCATTTGGGCAATCCGCCCTACGGTTACCGCACCGATCCGGAGGACAAGCATCACTGGCTCATCGACGAGGAAGCCGCTCCTGTTATCAGAAGAATCTTCGATTTGACCATTGATGGTAAAGGTCCGACCCAAATCGCAAGAATTCTGGAACAGGATCAGGTGCTTACGACCAAGGCCCTCTACGCCAAGCAGAAGGGCAAGCCTCTGCCGGAAAAACCGTATCACTGGAACGAGAATTCTGTGGTTGGTATTCTGGAAAGAATCGAGTACACCGGATGTACCTGTAACTTCAAGACCTATTCCAAATCCTACAAGCTGAAAAAGCGGATAGCGAATGATCCGGAAAATATGGCGATTTTCCCGAATACACAGGAAGCTATCATCACGCAGGCTCAGTTTGATCGAGTACAGGAGCTGCGGAAAAACAAACGCCGACCTACAAAAGCAGATCGGCAGGGGTTATTCTCCGGACTGCTGTTCTGCCCGGACTGTGGGAACAAGCTGCACTTCGCAACCTGCAAGAGCTTTGAAGGCAAGCAGGATCACTACGTCTGCTCCAATTACAAGAGCAATCGTGGCACCTGTACCGCACACTACATCCGGGAAGAAACGCTCCGTGATCTTGTTCTGGAACGCATCCGGGCTGTCTGCGATAATATTCGCAGTGATGTGGATGGTTTTCAGGAAGAATGGCTGCAATGCCGTCGCACAGATCAGGAGAAAAGTATCCTGGAGGATCAGCGGAAAATTTCCAAAGCAAGGAAACGTCTTGATGACCTGGATGTTCTGATTACACGTATTTATGAGGACGCTGTTCTGGGAAATCTCAGCAAGGAGCGGTATCA
>JAEDFR010000104.1 GCA_016297945.1 Lachnospiraceae bacterium
GATTATCGTTCCGATTGTCAGCCTGATTACACCCAAACCCGAGCAGGAAATGGTGGACAGTGCTTTCGCTTGTTATGAGAAAGAAACTACGGTTGCACAAAAAACTGCGCTTGGTAAATAATAACTATTTAAAAACACACAAAGAGCCTGTATTTCATTTTTAGAATAAATACAGGCTCTTTTTCTGTCGATGCATCTATAATTTGCAACTCGTGAGTATATAGCTCGTCATCCTTGCAGAAATGATATATCTTTGCTCGCCGGCTTTTACGAGGTTTTGTGCCTTTCTTAGCGGCATAGCAAACAAAATGGAATGCCCGGTTTCAACTGTCCGAAGACGAAGTCTGAGTTTTGAAACCGGGCATTTAATAACTATTTTGTGAGCATGCCGCTTAGAAGGGCTAAAAACCGAAGTACGAGGCGACAAAGATATATCATTTCTGCAAGGACGACGTACATATCGCAACGATTGCAAATTATATGAGTCGCTAAATCTCTAAAAATCTGCGTACCGAATCCAGATATTTTTCTCCGGTTTTTCTGCCAATCTCATATACACGTTCTAATTCTTTGGGGTCTTTTACGATTCCGCTGATTTCCAAAAGCATCGGTGGACGTACAACCAAAATATCACCGTTTTTTTCTTTCCTTCGAAGATATTCCGTTGTTGCATTGTAAATATGATGTCTGTTTTCCATACGCTTAATCAGATTGGGATATTTTCTCAACGCAATTCTGGCAGCCGGAAGATAGCCTGCCGGTTTTTTCTTAAAATTCAACGGCTGGGTCAAAATGACAACATTCCGGTCATATCCTAATTCTTCCATCTTTCGAATCGGTATGGAATCGGCAATTCCACCATCTAATAATTTATATCCGTCAATCTCCACAATCTGAGAAATCATCGGCATGGATGCGGATGCACGGATCCATAAAACATCCTTTGCATCACCGGTCAGGCAATTGTGATACACACCATATCCGGTCTCAACATCCGTACAGACCACGTAAAAATCCATCGGATTATTCTGAAAAGTTTCCGTGTCAAATTTATTCAGTTTATTGGGAATCTCCCCATAGCAAAAATCCGCATCATAAACATTACCGGTCTTTAAAAAAGAACGAAGGCTGCCATAACGGGGATCCGGACAATAGTCGTGATTATACTGAAAAGCCCTTCCAATCTGCTTTGATTTGTAATTGCATCCAAACGCAGCACCGGCCGAAACACCGATTGCCCCATCAAACTCTATTCCATTTTCCATGAAAACATCCGTAACACCTGCGGTAAACATGCCTCTCATGGCCCCGCCTTCCATAACCAGTCCTTTTTTCATTGAATTCTCCTTTTTTACTGTTTATTCTCTTCTACTATTTATTCTCTTTCTAACATTTCTGCTTTCTACACTCTGTTTCCATTGCAACTTGTCATACTCATTTTCCAACACAGAAAAACTTTTTACAATCCCCGTTTTCCTCTCAGAATAAAATAAGCACTGATAACCATACACGCTGTAAAAATCCAGGATATCGGATATACAATCATTAACGTTTCAAACGTATGGAACCTTTGAAAAACGGTGCACAGCCAAAGCAATCGAAATCCAACCGTTCCGATCACGGTTAATATCGCCGGTACCATGGCATAACCCATACTGCGCAGAGAAGCTGCCGCAACCTCATATGTTTCGGTCAAAGCCTCTAAGGACATGACACGATACATTCTGGCAAGTGCAAATAAAATAACCGCTTCGTCAACCGTATATAAAGATACGAATGGTCTTGCCCAAATCGTGAAGATCAGACTGAGAGCTGCCGTAAATCCCATGCCTTCAACCATGGCAATCCAGAATATCTTTTTACAACGGTCATAATATCCCGCTCCGTAATTCTGGCTTGAAAAAGTTACCGCTCCCTGTGCAAAGGCTGATGAGATGTTAAATGTAAAATACTCAAAATTGAGAGCCGCCGATGAACCTGCAATCGCCAAAGCTCCAAAACTGTTGATTCCGGTCTGGACAAATATATTGGACAAAGAGAATACCATACTCTGAAGTCCCGCGGGCATTCCCACCTGAAGCATTCGGATCAAATGTCGTTTATGTATCTTTATTTTAGACAACTCCAAACGAATCATTTCATCTTCATGCATCAAAATCCAAATCATGAATCCGACACTCAGAAAGTTTGACAACACAGTAGCAAGTGCAACACCTAAAACGCCCATGTGATAAACAATGACAAAAATTAGGTTTAGCAAAACATTCACAACGCCCGAAACCAACATACAGTACAAAGGCCTTTTGGTATCCCCCACGCTTCGCAAAATCGCGGAGCAGAAATTGTACATCATAATAGCAGGTATGCCCAGCAAATAAACACGGAAATACAATTTTGCCGTTGTCAGCACATCCGTCGGTGTACCGGTCCATACCAACATCGGACCGGACAGGATAAGCCCAAGTACCATCAGTCCCAATCCTCCGACAATAGAAAAAGCCACGATAGTATGGACCACATCAGAGACTTCTTCCTTTTTGCCCTGTCCGATTAAGTTAGCAATGACTACATTGGGTCCCGTAGAACACCCGACCAGAAGGTTTACAAAAATTCCGACATTTGCCACATTGGCTCCAACTGCAGCCAAAGCCTGACTTCCGGCAAAACGTCCGACAACCGCAACATCCGCCGAGTTAAATAATTGTTGCAAAATACTACTCAGTGCCAGTGGCAAAGAGAACAAAATCATCTTTCCGACTAAAGAACCATGTAGCATATCCATCTGCACGCTTCTTTTTTTCATCTGTCCCATAACAATTTCACATTTACTCCTCATAACGCTTATTGACACACCGGACGCAGATTGCGAAAATTGCGTATCAATGTAGCAATCTATATATATTAGTGAATGAAATAATTAACTTCTAACACTCAAATCATAATAAACCTATCAAAAAAATTTATCAATCCTTAACAAAAGAAAAACAGATGGTCTGTTCCGATTTGGATAGACCATCTGTCGTCCTTTAAGCTTTCATATAATAATCCCAATTACAGCAATCAAATTTTTCAATGATTATACTCTCGATGAATATACTCTCGATGATTATATTCTCTATAATTATAGTGTTAAGGCAAAAGAAATTTATCCACGATACCAACGATTTGCTTATAAGTTCTTTACCACTTCATCCAAAATCTCTTCATAGTGCGGATCTACAATACCAAAATCCTTCTGTTTATAATTCCATACAGCTCTTCCGATACCATATTTTTCAAATGTAGCATGGATATCTGCAGGCATATCAACAACCCAGTAAGCTGCCTGATGCGTGAATACAAGCGGCTCATAACAATGGAAATTGTATACGATCTTATCATCATAGGGATCATCTAATCTGGACACGCAGGAAACACTGTTATAGCAAACGCCTCCAACTAAAATATATACATCCGGAACAATTTCACGAATTGCTTCGATTGTTCTTTTGGCAATTCCGTTCCAAATCTTATCTACGGCAGGATTAACCACTTCATTGAGCAATTCAAAAGCAACATAGTCTTTATACTGACCATAACGTCTTGCCATTTCTTCCCAAAGTGCAACAAAGAAATCCTGCAGTTCTGTCTTTTGGAAAAATAAATCTCCGTTTGCAACCTCTAACGGATCAAACATATATCCTTTTGTTTTGTGAATATCCAAAATCACATCCAAAGTTAAATAATCGACCTCATTTTTAAGTACTACTTGTCCATCCTGATTGATTAATTCATATCCCTTGCATCCTGAAATGGTCGCATGCTTTTTGTCATTTGTATAAAAACCTAATTGATTTACATAGATAGCCATTAGCTTTCTTCCTTACAGAATTGCTTTATTATACAATATCTCAGTATGATTACCAACTGTTTCTTTGGAATTCCTCAGTCCTCATTACTTCATTCCAGGGAATTTCAGATTACTTCATTCTAAGGAATTCCGCATCACTTCAAAATACTGCAATGAGCTACGAATGTTTTTCATATTTTCACATAAATTAGTACAAAGCATCATCAGAAAGTATGTGATCCATATGAAAAATCCTCATTTCAAATTTCTAATTCTCAGCATTGCAATCGCACTTGCGGTAGGCGGCATTTCTTATCAGTTAACCGGTGATAACTATCAACTATATGAAACTCTCAAACAACCACCTCTGTCTCCGGCCCCGATTGTCTTTCCCATTGTATGGACAGTTTTATATATCTTAATGGGCATTGCAACCTACCTTTTTATCGCAACAATAGAACAAAAGCCCGTTACAAAAATGTATGATCCGCTGCCGGAAGCAAAAAAAGGATTGCTATACTATGCCATCCAATTGTCATTCAATCTAATGTGGAGCCCGGTTTTCTTTCGGTTCCAATTCTTCTTTCCGGCTCTGATTATCCTGGCAATTTTATGGTATTTTGTCTTTCAAACCTATAACACCTATAAACATTTGAGTAAAACTGCCGGCCTCCTCTTTTTACCTTACATCATCTGGTGCACATTTGCCATATATTTGAATTTTGGAATTGTCATACTGAATTAAGAAAAGAAAAAAGGGAATGATAATGCATATAAAACATTTGACATAAGACACTAGTTCTGATAATATCATTTTATCAACATGTAGTTTTGATTACTACATTAGATAGTTTTATCAAGCCGTATCAGTCATTTATATTTATTCTATAGGAAATTTAGGAGGGATATTATGCATATTTCATTACGCGATCCGGGAAGTGCCATTACCCATATGATTGCATTTTTTCTGACAATGGGCGGTACCGTCCCTTTATTAATCAAGGCCGCATCTATTGGTTATACCGATTTTTTTGCCATGCTGATTTTTGCTCTGAGTATGATGACACTATATGCTGCCAGCAGTATCTATCATTCCGTGATTTTGCCGGGAAATAAAATCAGGTTTTTCCGTAAAATTGACCATTCGGCAATTTTTATCCTCATTGCAGGCTCTTATACCCCGGTTTGTCTTTTGGTTCTTCAGCCTCAATTTGGTTATCCGATGCTAATTGCGATCTGGTCTCTTGCCTTGATTGGTATTATTGTTAAATTTTTATGGATCACCTGTCCCAAATGGTTTTCATCCGTCATCTATATTGCAATGGGCTGGCTATGCATCTTTTGCATGAAGCCGTTAATCAAGGCAATTACCCATGCTGCCTTTGGCTGGCTATTGGCAGGCGGAATTATCTATACCATCGGGGGAATTATATACGCACTGAAGCTTCCCATTTTTAACGCCAGACACAAAGCTTTTGGCTCCCATGAAATATTTCATTTATTTGTTATGGTCGGAAGCCTCTGCCATTTCATCTTTATGTATGCATATGTGATTTAAATAGATGCAAGTCATCCTTACAAAAATATATATCTTTGCCCGCCGGCTTTTACGAGGTTTTGTGACTTTCTTTGCGGCATAGCGAGCAAAAATAATGCCCGGTTTCAACTGTCTGAAGACGAAGTCTGAGTTTTGAAACCGGGCATTTAATAAATACTTTGTGAGCATGCCGCTTAGAAAATCTAGAAACCGAAGTACAGGGCGGCAAAGATATATATTTTTGTAAGGATGACTTGCATCCCACAATTTTTCTTTTGCTTCTTTCCATACAAAATACTATTATTATCTAAAAATGTCAAATAAAATGTGAATAAAATTTTCAACAAATATAAATGTAAATATGATTTTAAACTATATAAAGATGAAATGATTTTTCAAAATAATCAAAATTAATCCCGTCTGCGGTTGCCGTTTACAATCAAAACCAATCGCAAAAGCTGCAATATGCTGCTAAAGAGTGCCGCTACATAAGTCATGGCAGCTGCCGACAAAACTTTTTTTGCACCCTTTAATTCCTGCGGATCCAACATCCGGTCTTCATTTAAAACTTTAAGTGCCCTACGTGAAGCATTAAACTCGACCGGTAATGTAATAAGCTGAAAAAAGACTACAGCAAGAAATAAGATAACACCGATATTTGCAATTGGAGTCGAACCGATTATCAAACCAATTAAAATGATTGGCCAAGACAATCTGGACCCAATATTGGCTACCGGTACAGATAATGAACGAAGTCCCAACGGACCATATCCAACCTGATGTTGAATAGCATGTCCGCATTCATGTGCCGCTACACCAATCGCTGCTACAGATGATGAGCCGTATACTGTGTCAGAAAGTCTTAACACTTTTTCTCCGGGAGAATAATGGTCCGTCAGATTACCTCTTATTCTTTCAATTCGCACATCATAAATCCCGACACCGCTTAAAATCCTTTGTGCAGCTTCCTCTGCTCTGATTCCCCGAGAATTCATAACAGTACTAAAACGACGATATGTGCCATTTACATTCATAGAAGCAATCATACTGATAATTGCTCCGATGATGACTAAAATATATGTGATATCCAAATACATATCAATCTTCCACCTCGTATTTCTTTTATTATTCTCAACTAAGAAATATTGTTTTGCGTTTTGTTATATTGCGTTTTGCTCTGTTACCATATGAAAACATTTTCTATCCATAAATACATCCACAATCCACAACATCCGGCTCTCTCTGTATTTTTTCTGTCGCCATGGATTTCATTTTTACTTTTTTTAAATACTCATTTTTCAGATTATTTTCGTCCTGCAGACGCATATTTTCTTTTTTCAAGTATTCCATATATTCTCTGGCAAGTTTTACCCCGCCTCTGACCGCAACATCATCATATTGTTCCATTTCTGACAGCCACTGCATAAAAGAACGCTCTCTGATATCATTATATGTAGTATCGTCCGGTTTAAACATAAGAACCTCTTTCTAATCATTCTGTTAATTTTATGAATCTGATATATCTACCTATCATTGCAACCAATCTGGTTGCAATCAATTCCAATATATCCATCAATCTCAATATTCTGTTTTCGATATCCCAACAATATTCTGATAAGAATATTAGTTATCATTTGCAAACTTTATTTTGTATTCTTCAATCTGATAACCACTCTTTACAAAATTCTCAATAAGCAACTGCGCATTTTTCTCTGCTCTATCCAAAATTCCATTATCAATTGCCTTTGAGACTTCATTATCAATCATATCATTAATCGAATTCGTTACATCATCAACGTGAATTGGATTAAATACATTGTTCTTTTCTTCATAGACCACACAACTATCCGGATCTATTTCTGAACTAATAATTTCAGCTTCAGGCATGGTAATTGTAATTTCTTTTTTCGTATCATCTTTTTCTATTTTAATCTGTTCAAAATCAATACCGGCATAAATTTTTCCGTCGTAACTATAAATAAAGGAAGAATTTGTCCCAAGTATCGGCCAGTCATTGATAGACTTTGTACTGTCAAAGGTCTCTACATGAGTAAAATAATACTCCGCTGTATTCAATTTGCCGATATCCCGAACTCCTTTTTCAATTGTTTCCCCTGAAATAATAATATCCTTTTCAATATATACATTTTGTGTATTTACAACTTCTTTTACTTCTGTCTGCGGATGCTTTTTGTAATATACACTCGTACATTTCCATACAACAATCCCCGTAATCGCAATGACAAACAAAAGCATAACAATTGTAATGATTTTTCTAATCTTTTTATCCATATTGGCACCTTTCACAATCCTATGTAAAAATATATGTATTGTACTTCTTTC
>JAEDFR010000105.1 GCA_016297945.1 Lachnospiraceae bacterium
ACTGATTAATCATTGTCCTGCTCCTTTTATAATTTAGTATTAGATTTTCGCGGTTGCGAGAATTGCATAGCAATGTAGCAATCTATATACATCAGCGAATCGCAAAATTTACTTTTGACATTCACATCATAGTATGATACCAGAGGCAAATGCGTATTTTCATTACCAAATCTATTATCTTGTACTTAAAAACACAGCTTCTCTGCGTGCATTCTCATCATCCGGATAAGCAACCAGATATTCATCCAGTAATGCCTTTGCCTTCGTAAAATTGGTTGCTTGTTCATATGCACAAATCTGATTATATTTTAAGGTCTGCGTCATCGAAGGATCTCCCAACGATAAGCCACTTTCAAAGGACTGAATGGCAGATGCCGTATCACCAAGCTCTAACTGACAAATTCCCAATTGATTATAAATATTGGCATCACCGATATTATCCTGCAGATACTCCGTATATAATACACTGGCGTAGTTATACTCCCCTAACTGCTCATAGGTTTTTCCCAGCATATATACGATACTACTCATATTTTTCCCACCGGCCTGCTTGGCAAGTCCCAAATGATTTCTGGCGCTGTCATAATCCTTCAAATAAAAATATACAACACCCTGCTCATAATCACTCAACTTGGTACTGTCATCTAATATCCCCGTCAGGTACTCACTGCCTTTTTCATCATATCCATTGGAAGCCAGTTCCTCAAAAACACGGATTTTAATGGATTGCTGATCTTTGGAATATTCTATGGCTTTATCAAAATGATAGATTCCGTTTTCATAATCTCCGGTCTCTAAGGCAATGCATCCTCTCAGAAAATGAGCGTCTACATTGTCCTTTTCGCTTTCGATAATAATATCCAGCAATTCTCCCGAATTGGTATACTGTCCGTTTTTGTACATGGCAGTGACCATATAAAAATTGATATCCCGTTCCAGATCTCCTGCAAATAATCCACCATTAGCCAAAGCGGTTTCAAATGCTTCAATGGATTCTTCATATTTCGCCATTCCCAGATAGGTCATGCCAATTCCACGGTATGCTAACTGTGCATCTTCTCCTGCATCCACAGCCGTTTCAAAACACTGCATGGCAGTAGTATAATCCGATTGTTCAATTGCTGCAAACCCGGCTTTTATATTCTCGCCCTCTTTTTGTCCGCATCCTGTAAGAAACAATAAGGAAAACAAAAAAATAAAGGAAAGCAGCTTTTTTTGTGCTAAATTGGATTGAAATATTCGTTTAAATATCATTGCCATCTCCGATTTTCATAGATAAATACAGTATATCAAATTTTTTCACAGAATAAAACATATTCTGCTTTTTTTCTTTCTTTTTTCTGTTTTCTTTTTTATTCTCATTTTTTGCTTTCTTTATATCTTTGCATTAAAACATTCTTTTGCATCTGTTGTATTTTTTTGCAAATTTTTACATTTTCTTTGCTATTTTTTACATTTTGGACTTTCTATCTACATTTTTATCCTCTTTTTACCATCCCAAAACACATTTTAAAAGGCTGAAATTCCAAAACAGGCCTGAATATGAAATTACGTCCGCCTATCACATACATACGGAATAAATCCACTCCCTAATCCATGTAACATTTAATAAACTGTTTATGTGGTTGACATAATGCATGCACAGCAGGGGGGTTACAAAATGCTCAGATATCATGAGCACCTATTTTGATAAAGATACACAAATCTGTCATCCTATCTTAATTCATATCAGATATCACATCTTTTATCATCCTTCTCCTGCTGTGCACCACAATTATTTCAAATTATTCTGCATTTTACATGCTCCACAACTCTTCAGCTGTATCAGCATTTCTTTTCAGACAATTCCAACCTGCTCCAGATAAGCACAGATATTTTTATAATAAATCTGACCAAATGGAATCAATCGATCTGCGAAAAATAGTTTATGCTGTTTCAGATCAATTCCCGTGACACATCTCATGTTAACAACCACGCCTTTTGCACATACCATAAAATCATAATTGCCAAATTTTTGAATAGTATCGGTTGCAGAACAATTTGTAATACAAAATCGCTCTGTATATGTATTGACCATGGCATATTTTTTGTGATGTTCTATGTACAGAATATCTGAAATAGGAACACATTTCAGGATACCGCCGGATTTAAAATATGCAAACTTTCTTTCAACCATGTGCTTACGAAATTTTAGTGCCATTCCAATCAGTTCTTTCGCATAGTTTTGGTCAAACTGAGGTTCCATAATCCCGAAACAATGTAATTCCCCAAGAAAATGTTGAACATTTACTTCATCCGTTGTAATCACAATAATCGGGACAAATGCCGTTTCTTCTTTTTGCCTTATCTGTTCAATAAAACGAATTCTGGAATCGTCATAACGTTGTTCCATAAACACTCTGACAAAAATCAATTCAATATTTCTGCAGAATGTAATCCGATACGCCTCTTCCGGATCCGTTGTGCACAACACTTCAGCATGTTCACACATTTCCTTAATCAGCCTGCGTAATCGGTTCAGCTGCTTGTTTTTCCCATCCAATACCAGTATTTGCTTTTTGTTTTTCATTTGATAACCCTCCTTCAAAAATAAAAAATCCCCAAAACAAACATCTTTCATTTGTTTTTGAGGATTTTCTCTCAATACTATTAAAGTTCATAAATATAGCATCGTAACAAGCATCTTACTTTCCGATTGAAATTCCATTAAAATGGCATATGAATTGATTTTTGAACGCCGAGAATGCATGAACATGGCAGAACATGATTTTTATGAGCGGTAATCACCGTTTATCTTTACATAATCGTAAGTCAGATCGCACCCCCATGCCTTTGCATGTTCACTACCCTGATGTAAATCAATCTGAATCAATATCTCATCGGAAGAAAGAATTTTGGCAGCCTTCTCTTCCGAAAAATCAACACCGGAACCATTTTTACATACTGCAATATTTCCAAACTCCGATTCCAGATTCACATCCACTTTGTCAATATCAAAATCAGCTTCTGCATATCCGATGGCACATAAGATTCGTCCCCAGTTGGCATCTTCTCCAAACATGGCACATTTAAATAAAGGAGAGCGAATGACACTTTTGGCAACGATAATGGCCGTATCCTGATTGGGAGACCCTTTTACTTCACATTCTAAAAGCTTTGTTGCTCCTTCACCGTCTTTTGCAAGCATTTTCGTCAAATTCATCAAAACAAGGTACAAAGCGGTGCAGAATTTATCATAATCTTCATTTTCCGAATCAATTTTTGGATTCTGTGCAACACCGTTTGCCAGAACACAAAGCATATCGTTGGTGGACTGATCACCGTCAACACTCAGACAATTATATGTGATTTTGACAATACGGCTCAGCGCTTTTTGTAACAGTGAGGCATCAATAGCGGCATCGGTTGTAACAAAGTTCAAAGTAGTAGCCATATTGGGATGAATCATCCCGCTTCCCTTTGCCATACCGCCAAGAGTTACTTTCCTGCCCCCGATTTCAAATGCTACGGCAACCTCTTTCATAACCGTATCCGTCGTCATAATGGCGTATTCCGCTTTCCCATGATTAGCAACAGCTAACCCGGAAACCAATTCATCGATGTGTGTTTCAATCGGCTCAATGGGAAGAACCTGTCCGATAACACCAGTCGATGCAACAATTACTTCATCAACCGGAATATTTAATGCTTCAGCAGCCAGTTGAGCCATCCGTTCAGCCTTTTGTTCTCCGTCCGCATTACAGGTATTTGCATTTTTGCTGTTTGCAATAATGGCTCTTGCTTTATTTCCACTTTGCTGCAAATGCTTTTTGGTAACTAAAACAGGGGCACCTTTCACTTTGTTCTGCGTATAAACAGCCGCCGTATCACAGACAGTTTCACTGTATACCAGTGCCAGATCGTTTTTCTCCTTATTCGGATTTAATCCGCAGTTTAATCCGTTTGCGACAAAGCCTGCTGCCGCACACACTCCGCCTTCTACATAAGTAAATCCGGGATGTTCTGTAAATTTCATAATCCTAACTCCTCTATCGCTTTTTTCTGTTTTACTATCTTACTTAGAATAATTTTTCGTTTTTACCTCTTTGTTGCCAATCTTCTTTGCAGGCATTCTGAATAACTTCTATATTCTTTCAATTTCACAGACCGTCAATGTCTCGCCGCTGACCGTAAAACGAATATTGTATGATTCATAAGTCAATCCCCATATTCTGGTTTCGTCGTCAATAAATGCGGTTCTTGGGTCTTGCTCTAACAGCGCAATCACAGTCCGTCTGATCTTTATGGGTAACTTATCCGACAGCTCGTCCGGACACACAACACGTAAATGATGATCATATACCTCTCCGGCAAATCCCGCTGTTGCTTGCGGGTAACTGTCTGCATATGGCAAATATGGTTTTATATCATAAACAGGGGTTTTGTCAAGCATATCCACGCCTGACACCCGCAGCAAATACCCCTTATTTTCATCAAAAATGATTTCTTCCAGTTTTACCACTGACATCCCAATCGGATTGGGTCTGAAAGGAGATCTGGTCGCAAATACGCCCATCCTTTTTCGTCCCCCTAAACGTGGCGGCGTTACCGTAGCAGCCCAGTGCTCTTTGTTAGATGCGGAAAAACCCCATAATATCCAGATGTGGGAATATCCTTCCAATCCACGCAGAGCCTCCTTACTACGAAATTGAGGCAGAAACTCAATCATTCCCTGCGCATCTTTTACCAGACCGCTTTGTCTGGGAATTCCAAACTTTTCCTTAAAACCGGTATGAATGACTGCAATCTGTTTGATTTCCATAAAATATCGTTTCCTAAATTGCTAATATTCTTTTATCTATGTTGCTATCTATATGATACCAGGGTCAAAAGGTCATACTTTTCATGCTCGCATGAAAAAGTATGACTTTGGTATCACTTTTGATCCAAGGATTTTAAAACAAACGCAACCTCTTCCTGCCTAAGCTTTGGCATCTTCTCTAATTCTTCTTTTGAATACGCCCCTGCCTCATCTACAGAAATCAGTTCCCGAAGCAGCACCTCATGATGTTCAACCGGAATATATGCATCCTGCGCTTTGTCCGATACCGATTTCAAATGATAATAATACACACCCTCACCGGCTTCTTTTTTCATAGAAAGCTTTACAATATCCGCAACTTTACATACGCCCATTGTTTCACTGTATATATATTGCTTTTTCTCAAACATGGTATCTCCTGTTCTTTTATTCCGTTCTTTCGTTTTTTTCATGATACCAACAGATTGCTACGCACTTTGTGCTCTCGCAATCCTAAAACATTCGAAATCCGCCCTGATCGGGCTACTTTCTCATGTTTTGCGGGTCCCAAAGTCATACTTTTTCATGCGAGCATGAAAAGTATGACCTTTTGACCCTGGTATCATAGTATTATTGTATCACATCGAAAAAAATAGAAAAGAAAAAAATTATAATTCCCTATTCCGGATGCACAATGCCCCATAACCTGTTTTTTCATTAATATCCGTCTCATCTTCCGGCAGTCTTTTTGCTTGTTCTGCCAGATACGCCTTACACTTTTCTCCATACAGATAAAGATCATTTCCCAGGACAATTCCATCCTGCAATAATCTTGCTACTGCGCCGGTCACAAAAGGCGTTGCAAAGCTGGTTCCGTTTACCCGCTCAGTCCCGGCTTCTGTTTGTGTCAATACCGAAACGCCGGAAGCCACCAGTTCCGGTTTTACAAAAAACAGACTGTGGTCCATCGCCTTTGCCACAAATCCTCTCCCCGAAAAATCCGCATAAGAGCGGTAATTTATATTATAGGCTCCTACCGATATCACTCTTTGCGCCGTTGCAGGAATGGTAATGGTAAGCTCCGGTGTAGGACGTAAAAATACGGTATCTGCACTTCTTGCCAGAGAAGACGGAAGATACAAATTGTAATTCCCGGATTTTATGTAAACCTTTTGTATCTCCAATTCCCATGTTCCTTCATTGATTTCCGGATTTCCAGTAAAGGAAAAAAAGATTTCCCTCATCATGGTATATGGCTGGGCTGTGCCGATATAAAGCAGAATATCCGTATCCTGCAAACGGGTTCTGACCGTTCTTCCTTTTGTAATATCCGTTTCAAACGTAATGTCTTCACCATTGGGAGAAGCTAAGCGGATGATATACTGATCCACCGCCAGAAACCATAGCTGCAGATTACAGGTTCGTTGATAATAACCGATGCTAAAGAAAATACTTTTTTTATTTTCACTCTGCAAAAATCTTCCACCGGTATGCCCTCTTGCGGCTCCTTCATTCCCTGCTCCGACACAAATAACCATTCTTCCGGTCTGTGCCACCTCATTAATATAGCTTTCTAAAATTGAAGTTCCGTCATGCGGACCGTATGAATTTCCAAAACTCAGATTCACTGCCATCGGCAAATTCAATTCAATACACTTACGTTGTACATAATCAAAGGCCCTCATAACAGATGTCGTCAAAGGAAAGCTTCTTTGATTTTTTGTATCGAGCTTAACCACAATCAACCATGCCTTTTTTGCCGCTCCGATCAATTCCAAATCCACACTGCCGTCTTTTCTTCTTCCGTTTCCCGCAGCGATACAGGCAACTCTCGTTCCGTGTCCCGTTTCATCCCAGATTATCCTGTTTTGGTCTTCTCCCTCTTCTGCTTCATTTTGTTCCCGGATATAAGCATTAATATCTTCCTGTGTATATTCTGTCCGGGTCGTCTGATCCAAAAAGAACAGAACACGACTGCTGTTGTCTTCATTTTGAAAACAGGGAAGCATAACATCTAACCCGCTGTCAATCAATGCAATACATACGCCTTCTCCCGTCAAAGAATTATCATCTTCGTTTCCGGTTGTAGTATTTTCCATACACGCGGCAAGATTTCCCATCAGATCCTGCTCATATAATTCTTTTGGTTTTTCCGCATATTCCACCTGCTCATGCAAAAGAAACTCTTCAATACGCTCCCCCGGCAACGTCACAATGGCATATCCAAACTGCAAAGGTTCTATCCGGATTTCGGAATCTTCATATTGCAGGATATCCCCATGGTATTTTATGATAATTTCCCACATGCCGTCTGCTTCAATCCCTGCGGACAGCACATCTGACGCTTCTCTCTCCTGTGTCGTTGCATCCATGGAAAGGATCAGCAAATCCTCTGCCTTCTGACTAATCTCCATAAAAAAATACCCTTCATACATTTTTATCATTGTATGAAGGGGAATCCTTTTTATTTCATAAAGTCCTATTATCTTTTATTCTGTTTACGAGGAGTTTTTTATATTCTACGAACAGACTGTATGTGGGCGTCAGCACTTAATGAGCAATTTATTGCGAATTTAGTACAGCTACGTTGATATCCAAGTGAGAACGCGTCTGTAAGTAGAATATAAAAAACTCCTCGTAAACAAGATTATCACATCAGTTCATTCTCTACAATTTCCCATAACTTGGGCGGTAAAATCGGCTTGCTAATAAAATGAGCAACCGCTAACCGATTGGCATCGTCCTGTACCTCTTCTGCACTTCCGGCACTTAAAAAGCAAACCTTCAACTGCTTTCCCTTCTCGTTGTCCCGAATCTTTTCCAAAGTTTGGACTCCATTTATTCCCGGCATTTCCACATCCAGCAAAACCAAATCATATGCATAATCCGTTTCTTCTAAT
>JAEDFR010000106.1 GCA_016297945.1 Lachnospiraceae bacterium
AAATATCACTTTACTTCAGAAATATTTGGATGTGGAAGCACCTGTTACAGTGGATTTTGTCAGGTATCTTCTGGAACGGTTGCAAAACCATCGGTCAGTCAAAGAATATATTGCATTAGAAAATATGAAGGAAACGGAGAAGTTTCTCCGGGCTTGTGTATTGGTAGAGCAAAATAAGAAACCATGCTATATCAGGGAATTTTCTATCTCACATTTTCAGGATTCGAAGTATTTTGAGCGGATAGAGAGCCGCATTGCTAAAGTGTTCCGGCAATTTTCCGGGGAATTTATGGAAATGGATACTTTGGAACTGTTAGCAGAATATGGAATTTATAGAACACCTAACTATGTGTATTTTAAAGGAAATGCCAAGATAGCAATCGGAGAGGAAATTGTAGATTTGTCTTTGTTAAAGCAAGGAATAGGTATTTCCGGAGAGGATCTTGCAGGCATTCGGTTTTCTGATCTGGACAGTATAAAAAAAGTAATTACCATTGAAAATCTCACTTCTTTTTTTAGATATCGGGAGGAGAATAGTCTTCTCATTTATCTTGGTGGATACCATAACAGGATTCGCAGGACTTTATTAAAAATGGTTTATGAGACAATTCCGGATGCAAAGTATTATCATTTTGGAGATATCGATGCGGGAGGATTTGCCATTCTGCTGGATCTGCGAAAGAAGACCGGCATTCCATTTATGAGCTACCATATGGATGTGGATACATTAAAGCAATATAGGCAATATGGAAAGTGTCTGACTGAGACGGATCGAAAGCGTCTGGCGCAAATAAGTAAGGAAGAAGAGTTTCGTGAGATAATCGGGTTTATGTTGGAAGAAAATATAAAGCTGGAGCAGGAATGTATTGTGTGAAGATATTTTCAGAAAGATTTTTAAATATTTTGTCAGGATACCGGATGATGTGGAATCACTGGAAAAAATATATGATGCACTCATTGGTAATCGGTTAAAAGGTAATTATGCCTAAGGGAGTCGGATGCGTCCGGCTTCTTTTTAATTCTAAATTTATGATAAGGTAAGGTTTATTTACGTGTCCGGTGTCAAAAAAGTGTGAAGATGAAGATATACCATTTTTTAAATTTCAATAAAATAGAAATGTTGTTAAAATATATTGACAAAAATGACTACAAACAGTAGACTATAGAAAAAGACTACTAGTAGTAGACAAAAAGTGAGGCCGAAATGGGAGATATAAGATTAGGAGAGGTAGAATCTAAATTTGCCGATATTATATGGAACAATGAGCCATTGCGTCCAATTGAATTAGAAAAATTAGCTGCAGCAGAATTACAGTGGAAAAGGACAACGACATTGACTATTTTGAAAAGGTTATGCGAAAGAGGCATTTTTCAAAATAAGGACAGAATCATTACTTCTTTGATAAGCAGAGAAGAATTTTATGCTCTGCAAAGCGAAAAGTTTGTAAATGATACATTTGGGGGTTCTTTACCTGCATTTTTAACAGCGTTTAGTTCCAGAAAGAAGCTATCAGAAAAAGAAATAGAAGAGTTAAAAAAGGTAATAGAAAGAATGAGGGGATAGCATATGAACTGGTATGGGTTACTGCCACGAATTTTGAATATGAGCATGACGGCAAGCATCATTATTTTATCAGTACTCATTTGCCGTTTCATTTTGAGAAAAGCACCTAAAAAGTACTCATATATATTGTGGAGTGTAGTGCTGTTTCGGCTATTATGTCCGTTTTCGCTTTCGGCACCCATTTCGCTTTTGGGAATATTTAACACTCCAATAGTGACAGAGGTAGTACTATCAGATATAGATGAAACTGTTGCACAGAAAGAGGTTAATATAACAAGTTATGTTGAGTATATTCCGTTGAATATTGTACATACAGAAAATCCAGCAATTACATTACCTATAAGCGGAACAGATGGAACAATTAGTCAGATTGTAAATGATTCTTTGCCTAAAGGGGAAGAACAAACAGTAGCGGATCCTTTGGAAGTATTCATTAGTCTCGCAACATATTTATGGATACTGGGAGTGATTGTGATGGTAGGTAAAGGATGCTTGTCGTTCAGTATCCTATATCGAAAATTGATTGGATCATTACACTATAAAAGCAATATTTATATAGCAGATTATATTTCAACGCCGTTTGTTCTTGGTGTTATTAATCCAAAGATATATCTGCCCTCAGGAATAGAGGAAAAAGAATATAAGTACATTATTCAGCATGAAAAATGTCATATACGAAGAGGAGATACAGTGTATAAAATACTAGCATATCTTGCTCTTTGCATACATTGGTTCAATCCTTTGGTCTGGCTTGCATTTTATTTGTTTGTGAAGGATATGGAGATGAGTTGTGATGAAGCGGTAATAAAAAAGCTGGGAGCATCTATTCGTGCAGATTATGCATCTTCTATATTGGAGTTTGCATCTGGACAGAAAATATTATTTGGAGCACCACTTGCTTTTGGAGAGGGCGAACCGGCAGGAAGAATTAAAAACCTTTCCATGTGGAAAAAACCTACAATTATTGTATCTGTAACTGCTGCAGTAATATGTTGCTGTATTGTGATCAGCGGTATCTTTAATCCACTACAAGAGAATAAAAATATTCAGTCCGAAGAAAAAGAAATCACTACAGAGAATAATGTAAATGAAAATATTGAAAAAGAGAATGAAGAAATTGTCAATGAAGTGGTAAGGGAAATACCGTCAAAAGAAGAAGTTCTTTCCATGCGTGAAAAGGTCTTAGAAGGCATGTCTGATGATGAAATATCAAGATTGCGTGAGAATATAAAAGTTGCGAATCTTGCAATGGAGCGAGCATATTTAGATGATAACCTTTTTACAAAACTATCAGATAAGGATAGTCCATATTGGCTATATTTTGATCAGGAAGGAGACATACAGCTTGGATGGTGGTACAAACAGCAAATCCTTTCTAAAGAAGCAATTATGAAAGCAGAGAATATTAGCGAGGAAGAATTTGCTGAACGATTTACAGAACCGGGAATAGTGTACAATCGCTTTGATGCAGATAACTTTATAGCACTAATATCTGATATGCAGGCTTCTGTGCAAAATCGGGAATTAGTATCAGATTTACAGCAACTAATCGATTTGACATATCTGGCAAAGGAAACTCATGAGATGGAGTATGCCAATGCCATCTATAAAATCCTTCATGATATGGATTATTTCCTGTTGCGATATGGTATTGAGGATGTAGGTAAATATACAAGCGATCCTGGTACGGTTTCAGAGTATTATGGTGTATTGATTGTCTATGGAGCAAATGTAGACAAAACATCAAAGAAACATAGTGACGAGTTTTATGAAATGGTAAAGGAATGCCGCTATGGTTCTGCAATGGATTTTATGTCAATGTATTTAAAAATGATTAAAGAACGGGATGCGACCGGAATAGCAATTTTGTCAGATAAAAATTATTCAGAGAAGGACCAGGTGATTATCAATAGTAACGAAAATGAATGGATGAGCTATGCTACGGCAGAATTTTATGAAGAAAAAAAGACTGGCGAATTTACAATGAAAATAATGTCTCGAGATGGTGCGATAGTCCGCTTTGTTGATGTCCTTGTTAAGAAAGAAGAGGGAAGTGGTCGAACTTATTATGCAGCCAATGGTATCAGGGAAGTCTAAAGTTTTGCAGATGTTTAGCCGATATACAAAATAGAAAATTATTTTTCTTTATTTTTATGCAAGCGAAAAGGATTTCGGCTTACTTTCTCAAGGATTGAGATGAATAGGATATAGTAGAAATGCTATATCTAATTCTGTTTTCCATATGTCGATTCTGACAGTATTTCCGATATCCGTGAAAAAATATTTAATTAAAAACTGTGTGTGTACTACACATTGTTTTATAAATGGGGTGTTCGTATATCGAGCACCCTGCTTTTGCAAATGAATTTATGGAAAAAATTAGTGAGGTATTCAGATGAAGGTAAATAATACATCAATCTTTATGGGCGATGATACGCTCTGTGCTCGTCATGGTAAACAACCAAATAGTAAGGGGATATCTGAGAGAAAATCAATTGATGCCAGTAATCTTCATGCCAAGCTGGACCCAATAGCTGCCAAAAAGGAAGAGGCAAGAAAAAAAGCAATGAAGATTGTCGGAGATGCTTTTGCAAATGAACGCAAAATTGATGATGACCTTCGTGCAAGAAACGAAAGAATAAAGTCTCTTCAAAATGAAAAAGGAGAGGCTGAGAAAAATATTAAGGAAATTGAAGATGGTAGGGCAGCACTTCGTGATGAATATAACATTGATGAGAATAGTCAGGAAGAAAAAGATCTAAAACTTCTTGAAAAAGAGATTAGAGCAAAAATGTCTGGTTCGGATATTCAGCTTTCGAAGGATGATATAGAGGCAATCAATCAAATCAAGAAAGCCGGATTATCTGAATATCAGCAAAGGTCTCTCGAGATGATTGAATTTGAAGTACCGCATGAAAATACCGCATATGAGGCGGGAGAAGAGATAAAGTTGGAAAATCAAATCATCAGTGCGACTAAAATAGAACGGCTAAAATCACATGCTATTCTTGATGTTGAAAAACAGGCGGATTCGATTATGGAGGAAGCTTCCAAGGAGATTTTTGGAATGCTTATTGATGAAGCAAAAGAGCATATTGATGAAGAAGCTGAGAAGCAGGAAGAAAAAGCAAAGGCTGAAAAGGAAAAGCAGGAAGAGTTTCAGGAAAGGATCGATGCAGCAAAAGAAAAGAAGAAGGAAAATGAAGAACTTACAGAGGATATTTTGGAAGGAGTATCAGAAAATGCTTCTATGGCATCAGATGTAAGTGCGGTCCAGCAGGAAATCAAAGATATGATGAATAAAATGAAGCTTATCGAAGATGATATCAAAGGCGTTGCAGTAGATAAGAGCGTGTAACATATAATCTCCCAATTTGGAAATCTATATTCCACCTAAAAATAACCTTTAAGATTATATTAAAATCCACTTAAAATATGTGAACATCTATTTTTATATTGCGAAATACAAGTATAATAAAATCAGGTAGTTCACCTGCAGAGTATAAGGTTATTGCAATTACGGAAATAATGAAAGGATTTCGATATGGGGTTGAATATTTACGCATTGTTATGTTTTTTGCTTCCGAACACAATTTGGATTGCCTGTAATCGTAAAAAAATCAAGGGCAGAGCCCATGTTATCAGACACATTATCTGGTGTTATATTTTCATGTTCTATTGTTTTCTGGCTGTATATGATGCGGCCGGAATCGGTACGGTCTGGGATTTGATTTCATATGGAAAACTGGACGATACCATTAATTTGATACCTTTTTCATCTGAGGGTGCCATGACATATGTTTTGAATGTTTTTATGTTTATGCCTTTGGGCTTTCTGCTTCCGTTGATTTGGGAAAGCTTCAGAAATTGTAAAAAGGTACTGATTGTAGGTTTTGGAATGTCGTTGGCTATAGAAGTTTGTCAGCTGTTTTGTTATCGTGCCACAGATGTGGATGATCTTATTATGAATACACTGGGAACATTGGTCGGATATCTGATTTGGCTTTTATATAAGCGCGTTTTTCAAAAAATCGGGACCAAAGCAATACAGATTTGTGATAAAGAGGCTGTCATTTATATTACATTGGGGATATTGGGAATTGTTTTATGTTACAACTGGAGATTGCTTTATGGTTAAAAAACGAATCGCATGAAACAAACGGATCCATCAAAAAATATAAACACTGATCCAAGAACTAGTACCATGTTTTTTGAATCAGTGTTTTTTTATGAAAAACATAACAAGAAGAATTTAGGGAACAACTATATGATGTAAGGTAAGTTGGAGCCAAATTGGAAATAAAGATTGCGTTCTCATATCAGTTGTTTTATAAATATGTTCATTTTTTGAAAACAGAATTGACGCATACCCCCTCGGGGTATACAATAAACATACCCTAAGGGCGTACTCATGAAGGAGGAAAAACCGGATGAAGGATACAGAAATATGTGGATGCTGTCAAAAAACAACAGATCGCACAGAGGAAGAACGAAAAAAACTGATACATCGTCTGAATCGAATTGAAGGGCAGATTCGCGGAATTCGCGGAATGGTGGAAAAAGATGCCTATTGTGCGGATATTTTGATTCAATCTGCAGCTGTGAACGCTGCAGTCAATGCTTTTAACAAGGAACTTTTGGCAAATCATATCAGAGGTTGTGTTGCCAGAGATATTCGTGAGGGAAAAGATGAAGTAATCGATGAGTTGGTGACAACGCTACAAAAACTCATGAAATAATAAGGAGGCAAAACAAATAAATTATGGAACAATATACAGTAACCGGAATGAGTTGTGCAGCCTGTTCTGCAAGAGTGGAAAAAGCGGTATCGGGAGTAAAAGGAGTTACTTCCTGTTCGGTAAATCTGCTGACCAATTCCATGGGGGTAGATGGCACTGCCACTGCCGAAGAAATCATAGCTGCGGTTCGTAATGCTGGATACAAAGCCACTTTGCAAAAAGGAAATAAAGCGCAAACCGCGCGTTTATCCGACCGGGAAGATGCATTGAAGGACAGGGAAACGCCGGTGTTAAAAAAACGGCTAATTGCCTCTCTCGGCTTTTGGATTGTGCTTATGTATGTTTCCATGGGGCATATGATGTGGGGCTGGCCGTTGCCATCGTTTTTTGATGGCAATCATGTAGCAATGGGGCTTTTGCAGCTCTTGTTAACGGTAGTTATTATGGTCATCAATCAAAAGTTCTTTATCAGTGGATTTAAGAGCTTGTGGCATCGTGCACCGAATATGGATGCTTTGGTCGCATTAGGATCAATGGCGGCTTTCGTCTATAGTACATTTGCCTTATTCGCTATGACGGATGCACAGGTTAAGGGCAACGCGGATGCCGTGATGTCATATATGCATGAATTTTATTTTGAATCTGCGGGCACGATTCTGGCACTGATAACCCTGGGGAAAATGTTAGAGGCACGTTCAAAAGGAAAAACTACCGATGCACTAAAGGGGTTAATGAAGCTGGCGCCAAAGACAGCCACGATTTTGAACGATGGTGTTGAAGAAACGGTATCCATTGAGCAGGTGAAAAAGGGTGATATCTTTGTAGTGCGTCCCGGTGAAAATATTCCTGTGGACGGAATTGTTTTGGACGGAAACAGTGCAGTAGATGAATCCACTCTGACAGGAGAGAGTATTCCTGTAGATAAGGCGGCCGGAAGTTCCGTTTCTGCAGGAACGTTGAATCAATCGGGGTATATACGTTGTGAGGCGACAAGAGTAGGAGAAGACACTACGCTCTCGCAAATCATTCAGATGGTTAGTGATGCGGCTGCAACAAAAGCACCGATTGCCAAAGTCGCAGACAAGGTGTCCGGGGTATTCGTACCCACAGTCATTGTAATTGCAGCACTGACCGTTATTGTCTGGCTTTTAGCAGGCCGGGCAGCCGGATTTGCCTTGGCACGAGGAATAGCAGTATTGGTAATCAGCTGCCCTTGTGCACTGGGTCTTGCTACACCTGTTGCAATCATGGTAGGCAATGGAATGGGAGCAAAAAACGGTATTCTCTTCAAGACAGCGGTATCTTTGGAGGAGACGGGAAAAACACA
>JAEDFR010000107.1 GCA_016297945.1 Lachnospiraceae bacterium
ATCTTTGCCGCTTCATACTTCGGTTTCCGGCATTTCTAAGCGGCATGCTCACAAAAAATATATTAAATACCCGGTTTCAAAACTCAGACTTCGTCTTCGAACAGTTGAAACCGGGTATTATTTTTGTTCGCTTACGCCGCTAAGAAATGACAAGAAACCTCGCCAAATTCCGCGGGCAAAGATATATAATTTTGTAAGGGCACTGCCATCCCACTAAGAAGCTTCAGATATTCAACCGTTTTATGATTTCATTGCGGACCTTAGGACCGACGAAAATGACCAGTGCAAAAATGGAAACCACAGTCGTAATCATGCAGATAATCCAGAATAAAGGAGCCATTCCGTAAATGGCAATCATGATAATGCTGGGTAAAACACCGATTAAAACGTTGCACAACATATACACCATGGCATTGCCGGTCTTGTCGAGCATGCAAAAGATAAAATTTAAAATCAATGCTGTCATACAGATACAGGGAAGAATGTAGTTGACACAAAACGATAAAAATCCCAGATAGTAAGCAGTGGGTAACAATAGTACACCAATGTAAACAGCAATATAAAACACAAAATAGGAAGGAAGGGAATGTCGTTTGATCAGTTTGTTTAATAAAATCTGAAAACCGACAACCCACAATAATACAATCAGACTCCAATGAATATCCCGGTCATATGTGATTAGAAAATCAACCGCAAAGCAGATAAAGGTTGCAGCACACATGATAAAAAGCTGCAATTTGTACCAGAATGACTGGGTCTTTAATCTACTGCAGTCCGGAAAATAGGGGTCTTGTAAGATAGAAGACAAGGCAATTGCAGAATCGTATTCGTTAAGATGCTCTCTGTCAGCTTGCAAATCAGATTCGCTATCGTTGGCTTCTTGATTTTCACTTGTGTCTGTATCAAATTTATAAATCAGTTCATTCTGACATAAAGGACAGTAATCAAAGGTTCTGCCGACTTTAACCTGACAATTCGGACAAAATTTCATCATGATTTTACCACCTCCGTTGCCTGAACCTGAACAGGAATCCCTTCTTTTGAGAAACTTCTGACAAAATTTTTTAACACACCGGTATTGCGATAGCCGGATGTGATTCCCAAAGTCATTTCATCCTGATAACTGCATATCGTCATAAATAATTCATTGTGACTACAGAATGCGGAATATTTTTCAACATACTGTTGCATTTCTGTCGGAATATTCATAACACCAAGATTGGAAATCACAGCAGAAACCCTTTTGTTTTCTTTCTTGGAAAAGAATTTCACTACCGGCTGCTTGATAAATAGTGGAACCATACGAATGAAAAAAATGTGTTCCAACAACTGGTAGTAATCCATTTGTCTACGAATTTGTTCCGGTTGTAAAATGTTTTTTAATTTGGCGTCATATTCTTTGGCGAGTGATTCGAGAGTCTCATCTCCGGTAAATATGTGACTGATGCTGATATTGTTGAAAAAATTACGCGATGTTTCCGAAGGATAATAGTTGCGCAGATTGACCGGCATACTAATGGTAACCGGTTGCTTACGCTTTAGAGCGGACATATCATCGTAAATTGCCATCATGAGCTTGGCTCCAATCAAACTGGACAGACTGACCTGATATTGTTTGGAGAGCTCCAATAAATCCTTGGATGGCATGCTCACTTCAAAAAACTGCAACTGATCGTAAGGTAATTTTCTGCCATGTATATGATAAGATTTCTTGACACTCGGAGCTGCTTTTGCATTCCTGGTATAAAATTTTTTGAAACTGTCCTGTGCAAGATCATCTGCAGATGCACCTAATCCGATAGTAACGTTTTTCATTTCGTTCGGATATTTCAGACGAAGATAGTTTTGGACCAGAATATTTAAAAACTCCAGTGCGCCAGTTCCGTCACTGAGTGCATGGAAAAGCTCCACATTAATACGGTTGTGAAAATAAGTGACACTGTAATGAAGTGTTCCGGTATAGTTTTTCCCGTATAATACCGGACAGGGACGTTGGTGTTCTTCAGCCACTTTGGGCATTACGTCGGTTGTTTCCAGATAATGCCAGAATAGTCCACGTCTGATACGGACCTGAAAAAGAGAGCGACGTTTGATAGTAGTAATTAGCGCCTCTTGTAAAAGATCCGGATTGACAGGCTCTTTTAGCGTGCAACTGACACGAAGACTACGGGTGTCACGTTCATTATGGGTGGCCAGAAATACTTTAGCCACATTATCTACTTTGTACCAATTTTCTGAACTCAAGTTGTTACTCCTGATGATGATTATTTGTTTTATTTCTTTGTCTATTTTTTCGTCTGCATTTCATAAATAGTAATGTCTTTATTTTATAAATGTTCGTCAATAATTTCATCTGTTTTTCATCTGGATTTTTATTTACTTTTCCATATGTTTCTTGTTGTAAATAGATCAAAAAGAAATGCTTTAATACAATACAGTCCATACAATACATTCTATACAATACTGTCAATAAAACTTTTGACGTCATCCAAAGCTTTGGATGCTTTGGGAATAGGCATCTGTTGAAATACATGCCAGGCGCCTTTGTATATTTCCAGTACAGCATGACAGTTAGCTTTGTGTAACGCTTTTAAAAGATGCTCGCTGTCAGAGCGAAGTATTTCATTACTTCCAACCTGAATCATGGTTGGAGGAAATCCTGATAAATCCGCAAAAAGAGGACTGTACCGGGGATTAGCATAATCTGTGTCATCCTGCAAATAAGCCTTACGTACTATCATGATATAATCATAGGTCAGAATGGGATCGACATCCTGATATTTTTTGTATGAGGATGCCGTAGCTGTCATATCTGTCCAGGGACTCATGAGTATCAAGGCTTTTGGCAACATTCGCTTTTGCTCTTTGAGTAAAAGTGTCAGCTCTAATGCGAGATTGCCGCCTGCCGAATCTCCCGCAAGGATAATATCATCTGCGCCATATCCTAAGTGCATCAGATAATCCCATACCTGCATGGTATCTTCTATGGCAGCAGGATATGGATATTCGGGAGTCAGACGGTAAGCATATGATAATACTGCCAGCCCTGTGTGGATAGCCAGTTTTCCGGATAATACCCCCGCATAACCAAGACCACCACATGAAAATCCACCACCATGGCAATAGAGGATAATCGGTTTCTTTGGATACGCATGTTTGGGAAATGCCCACTGTGCTTCTATTTCTCCGATATTTAGTTTTTCAAATGATATGCCGACAGAAGGAGTAGCCAGTTTGGATATCACTTCCTCGGAATGACGACGCTTTTCCAATTCCTCGGGAATGAAAGTGTCGGCATTACCGACTACACTGTGTGCGGCTTTCATTGCCTTCATCAGCGGGCTCATTTTGATATTGTTTTCTTCCATATGTTTCATAGATTACCTGATAATTATTACTATTTTTAAATTGATTTCCAACATCAATAATGTTAATGCATCGCTATTGATAAGACATCAATAATGATAAGACATCGCTATATTTTATCATGTACGCCTATAGATACTCAAGGATTACTTAGAGCTTTCTTCTCCTTTTTGATTTTTATGATTTTTACTTCAGCTTTTTTGAATTCAGCTATTTTGATTTAGGCTTTTTATATTTTTGTTTTTTGGATTTTTATATTATTTTTGTTTTTTATTTCTCTACGAGAAATATGCGATGGCTTGGCGGGGTAAGGGAAAAGGAAATACGCAAAAAATATCCCGTGGAGGAATGTCTGTCTCAAATCTTGAAACATCAGAAAATTTTTACTATAATAAGCATCGGTGAATAAACAAATGAAGACAAAACAACAGATGTACAATCGATTCTTACATCACAACATGGCAATCGTGGGCGGTTTCCTGGCAGGATATGCCGTATTGATACACTCCAATTTCCTTGGAAATGCCCAGACTTCCAATTTGATTTTTTTCGTTTTCTCTATACTAAAAAGGGATCCACTGCAGGCAGTATTACGCTTTTTGGGTGTTTTGTTATATGCATCGGGTGGAATTGCTTTTGTATTTGTGAAAAACAAGACGAAGTATGATGTCAGAGCTGTTTCGATGATCATTACATCTTTAATGATTTTGATTTTGGGATTGATGCCGGCAGATATTGATTTTGTTATCGGGTTGTTTCCGATATTTTTTGCCATGGCTTTTCAATGGAATTCTTTTCCGGGAGAATATGGCTATGTCAGTTCCACCATTTTTTCCACGAATAATACCAGGCAGGTATCCTTGGCATTGGGAGAGATTCTGTTTCCGAATGATGGAAAAAAGGGAATAGAGGCAAAGGAAAGAAACAGACAGTATTGGCACAAGGCAGTCTTTTTTATGGGAAGTCTTTTGGGATTTCATATCGGTGTAGTCGTTTCTTATCTGCTTGTTCAACAATTTGGTATAAAAGCTGTATGGTTTGACTGGATTTTTATTGCTACAGGTATTATTCTGTTAATAAATGAAAAGAAAATATGTTGATGAGTTAAGTTATCCAGGACTTACCGGAAGAAAGGAAGAGTCAATTATCAATCAGGATAATTGGACGAAAGAATAGAATGATTAATGAATTTTACAAAAGCATGTTAAGCGGAAAATCAATTATCAGGGAACTGAGCGAATACGCGACTGCCCGGGGAAAAGAAATCGGATATGAAAATGTATTTGACTTTAGTCTGGGAAACCCCAGTGTTCCCACGGTACAGGAGTATCAGGATGAAATCGTAAGATTACATACACAGGTTGATCCCATGAAGGTACATGGATACAGCCCGTCTTTGGGAATTGCATCGGTCAGAGAAACAGTTGCCGAAAGCCTGAATAAAAGATTTGGTATGGATTACGAAGCGAAACATATTTTTATGACCAGTGCTGCCGCATCTGCGCTCGCACATGCTTTCCGTGCGACGACCAAGCCGGAAGATGAGATTTTGACTTTTGCTCCATTTTTTCCGGAGTATAATCCATATGTCAATCATACAGGAGCAAAGCTTAGAGTAGTTCCGGCTAACACCTCGGATTTTCAAATTAACTTTGAAGCATTTGAAGAGATGATGAATGAAAATGTTATGGCGGTTTTGATTAACACACCTAATAATCCGTCAGGTGTTGCATACAGTACGGGAACAATCAAGCGACTGGCTGATATCTTATATGCAAAACAGAAAGAATATGGACATGATATTTTCTTAATCAGCGATGAACCGTATCGGGAAATTGTGTTTGAGGGTTCGGATTCGCCTTATGTCAGCAAGTATTATGATAATTCGATTTCCTGCTATTCATTCTCCAAGAGTCTTTCTCTTCCGGGAGAGCGAATTGGTTATCTGGCGGTCAATCCAAGAGCAACGGATGCAGATATTTTTGCTGTTATCTGCGGTCAGATTAGTAGAGGAATTGGCCACAATTGTCCGTCATCCAGTGCGCAGTTAGCGATGGCTAAAGTTATTGAAAAAACAAGTGATCTTTCCGTTTATGAGACAAATATGAATTTGTTATATGATGCCTTGAAAGAGCTTGGATTTGAAGTTGTAAAGCCGGACGGCACCTTTTACATCTTCCCCAAAGCCTTGGAAGAGGATGCCAATGCTTTCTGTATGAAAGCCAAAAAGCATGATTTGATTTTTGTTCCTTCGGATAATTTTGGCGTTCCCGGCTATTTCCGTATGGCATATTGCATTGATACAGAAAAGGTGAAACGTGCTATTCCGGCTATCCGGAAGTTTGTAAAAGAAGAATATGGAATATAAATAAAATACGAAAAGAAGAAATGCTGTTTCCTTGCGAAATGGCATTTTCAATATAGGGGATTTAGATGAAAAAGAGTTTTAAGACACTGATGATTATATTGATGATGTCAGTTTTATTTACCGGATGCAAAAGTACAGAAGAAAAAACGGAAGTGACGGCGCAAGAGTCATCAGACACTGCAGATCAGGTTGAAGATGAAAAGAGCAACAATCAGAATACAAACGGTGATCAGGATACTGTAATAGAGGAAGAAACGACGAAAGATAGTTCAAAACAAGCTATGGATGAAAAGGCTGAATCAAATGAGAAGGAAGGGAAAAAAGAAACGAATAATTCAGACAATAGCATATTGGATACAAAGACCGATAATAAAAAAGGCACTCCGGTTGAAGTTCACGGAAAACTTTCAGTGAAAGGCACCCAGTTAGTAGATGCTAACGGAAATGCATATCAGATACAAGGCGTATCGACACATGGAATTAACTGGTTTCCGGAATATGTTAATAAGGAAGGATTTCAGTCGATGCGGGATGACTGGGGCATCAACTGTGTCCGACTTGCCATGTATACAGCAGAGTCAAATAGCTATTGTGAGGGTGGTAACAAAGAACAACTCAAGACATTGGTAAAGCAGGGCGTGGATTATGCGACGGAGTTGGGAATGTATGTCATTATCGACTGGCACATTCTGCATGATTTAGATCCGAATAAATACAAAAAGGATGCCTTGGAATTCTTTGATGAAATGGCAGAGTTATATGCGAATTATGACAACGTTCTTTATGAAATCTGTAATGAGCCCAATGGTGGTACATCCTGGTCGCAGGTAAAAGCTTATGCAAATGAAGTGATTCCCATCATTAAAAAACACGATGAAAATGCAGTGATTATAGTCGGAACTCCGACCTGGTCGCAGGATGTAGACATAGCCGCAGCGGATCCGATTGAGGGTTATGACAATATCATGTACACCATTCATTTCTATGCAGATACGCATAGGGATAATATCCGTCAGAAAATGGAGAAGGCTCTTGATGCCGGAATTCCTGTCTTTTGTTCCGAATTTGGTGTGTGTGATGCCAGTGGCTCCGGCACAAACAATTTTGACGAAGGAAATAAGTGGATAAAGACCATGGATGAAAACGGCGTCAGCTATTGCATCTGGAATCTGTCCAATAAAAATGAAACCAGCTCTCTGATAAAGAGTGGCTGTGCCAAGAAGTCCGGCTGGACGAAGGATGATTTATCGGAAGCAGGGCTTTGGTACGTGGGAATTGTTGGAAAAGATGTGAATGAAATCGGAAAAACATCTTCTTCTGATGATGCTGCAGAGGATAGAGAAAATAACAGTAACGATAAAAACAATAATAGCAATAATACAATTGCAGATGATAAAAAGACCGGAACAGATTCTGACAAATCCAAGAATAGCGAGAGTAAAAACGGTAATTTGAAAGTTTCCGTGAACTGTAGCAATCATTGGTCGGACGGAAGCAAAGAGTTTTATCAGTATGATGTTAAAATTCAAAATGATGGATCAACGACTGTGGATGGGTGGAGTGTGCAACTGGACTTTGAAAAGAGTGTTTCCATTGATCAGTCATGGAATGGTAATTATGTGAAAAGCGGCAACAGTATAAGCATTCAACCGGTCGATTATAATCAAAAGATAGAAGCAGGTCAGAGCGTTGATGTGGGGCTGATCATAAAAGCCGGACAGGAGCAGAAAACACCGAAAGTATCTCTGAAATAGATTAGTGAAAAGTTGAAAAGCTGACCAGCTGACATGCTGAAAAGAAGGTTTTCCATAGATCTCTGCCATCGTTTCTCACTTTTTATTATTCGCAACTTTAGGGACATAGCCAGTCGCCCAAACAAAAATTATATAT
>JAEDFR010000108.1 GCA_016297945.1 Lachnospiraceae bacterium
TCAATTAAACTTTCTTCAGGATCTGTCGGGTCGAAATGCTTTCCTGTAAAAGTTAGGATTGAACTCATTTACATTCACCCTCATTTCATATTTGCTGCATTCATCATATCTCAAATATGCCCGAAAATCAATTTCCTTCTCCTGATATTTCTGTTGTCTTATTACAGCGAACAGTTAATCTTTCAGTTCCTTCAGCCGTACAGGTAAATAATGTCAAATTATATTCGGCATCTACCATTTCTTCAACCTCTGTTGGCCCCAGGTTCTCCTTCTCAATCACCTCATAACAAAAGATATTTCCCTCATTATCTCTGAAAGTTACCCTGTCCCCCATTGATAATCTTGCCAGTTTGCCAAAATGAGAAAGATAATTATGAGCTGCAACAACAAAATTCCCCTTGTATGCTGTACCTGAATATCTGCACGGTGCCATTTCCAGATTCGAATAATCCCATTCACTTAAAACCGGAAGCTCAAGTTCTAAAGCAGGAATTGAGAGAACGCCTATATATTCATAATCCCCAACGGATACAACAGCCATCTCCCTTTCAGGACTCAATAGACCGCCCCGACTTTGCATCTGTTCTTCCTGCATCAGACTGTTCAATGCCTGCTCAGAATTCTCTTTTGCCCTGAAATCGTGATATACATGAATTAAAACAATTCCAAGGCTTAATACAATATAAAGTATCCCAATACCAATCAAAGCTTTTCCTTTACTCAAAACTTTTCCTTCCTTTTTTCTCTATGAATCATCCAGATTCCCATGATTATAAATGCCATACCAATCATACTTAAAGTGGATATCGGCCACCAGAGTATACCTGTTTGCGGAAGTTTTGATTTATTTTCTTTCTTCGGCTGCACATTTTTCTTTGTACTATCATTATAGTCTTCTGTTTTTTTATCATTTCTGGAACATTTTGGTTCAACAGAAACATCATAGCTCCATGAATCCTCTGTAAAATCATAAGCGGGCAGGCTCACCATAATTGTCTGCGGCGTATAAACATAATCGCCTTTTGTCTGTGCATGTCCTACAATCATGTAAAGCCCCTGCCGAAGCCCTTCACCTTCTGTTGAAAAAACAGCACATCCGCTTTGATCCGTCATTTTGCTGCTGCAAGGTAAAATATGTTCCCTCTGAACATATCTGTAAAGCCTATTCGCTGTCTCCTGCCACTCTGAACTGTCCCAGCCATTGATTACAACCGGATAATCCTTAAAATCTTCTGCCAGTATGAATTCATTGGAATCTGATACTTCTGCCACATAATACATATCAAAGGCTGTCTCAGAAATGGGTTCTTTATCATATTCATACCGAATCGTGACACGGACAGATTGATTTTGTTCTATACTGGCTGCAGCAAAAACCTGTTGCGGAAAAATTATAATAAATCCTAATATGTATACCATAACAAAAAAGAAGCGCTGCTTCATTTTTTCCATTAATGTAACCTCCTACGCCGTTTATTTCTAACGACCAGAATTATTGCTGCAAAACTAAGAAAAACTATTACCAAAATTACCGCCGCTGCATATAATTTTATCTGCATTCCCTCCGTCTTTTCAGAAAATATCTGTTCCTTCGGTTCTCCTTCAATTCTGTGTCCCCGTACCAACAGACGATGGGTATTGATCCCGTAAGGTGTACATGTCACCAGAGTACAATAGTCTTCTCCCTCAACAATCTGAAGTGCCGATGTATCCTGCGGGTTAACAATTAATATCTGGTCAACTTCGTAAGTCAGAGTTTTGTTCAGCACATGGAGCATAAAGGTATCCCCCAAAGCAAGCTTATCAAGATCCGTAAATAATTTTGCAGAAGGAAGTCCGCTGTGGCCGGAAAGTACACAATGGCTGCTCTCCCCTCCAACAGGCAAAGACGTCCAGTCTAAATGCCCTGCAGCCACCTGCAGTACCTGTTCCGATGATCCGTGATAAATCGGAAGTTCCACATGAATACCCGGTATTTCAATAACTCCCATGATACCATCATTATTTATATTTAATTTAACTTCATAATCTGCTTTTTGTGTATCCGTCAAATAATATCCTTTGCTTTGGAGAGCCAATGTCTGGTTATACTCATACGCTGCTTTAAATAGCTGTTCGTAATCGGAATGATTCATAGCTGCAACTTTATCCGCATAATTATCAATCGCCATAGAAGAATGAAAAGAATTCCAGTAATTACTTACTGTCGGATACAGCATCAGACACATTCCCAAAATAAAAGGAATCAACAATAACCAGAGTGAATATTTGTGAACCTTTTTCTTCTGCTCCATGTACTATTCTCCTTTGCCTGTCCGCTTAATTCATATATCTCTTCTTTACAAAAAGAACAGCTGAAAGGGCAAGCATCAGACCGCCAATAATATAGAACAAACGTGTACCCATTCCACCAGTCGTAGGCAGTTCTGTTCCACTCTTGTTAATAACCTGTACACCTCCGCTGACATACACAGTGCTATCCTCATTAAGTATAGCCTTATTGCTCTGTTTTCCTATTGTAACAGCAACACGTCCGCTCAGCTTATTGTATCCTGCCGGCGCACTCTGTTCACCAAGATAATAAACAGCTTCATCTAATCCCTGAATCGAAACCTTGCCGGCTTCAATAAGAACACCTTTTGTACGTTCATCTCCACTAAGAAGGCCTAACTCCTGATCTGTTGCAACACGATATACACCTTCACCAACTTTTACAAGCGGAATGATATCTCCATCTGTTTCGGAATTGTAAAGATAAAATGTAGCACCTTTGATGATTTTATTGTCCTGATTTGTCTTCACAAGATCAAATTCATATGTCCATGTATTTGTTACACTATGTGTGCTGGTCAGATCATCTCCAAAGCTGACCCATGTCTCATTACGGTTTGCTGATTCATTGCTCTCTGCATCCACATTATGAATTTTAGCATTGCTTCCAAGTACAGCCGAATATTCGACCAGTAATTTCGTATTCTCGTTTAATGATGCACTGAATTTGTCATTAAATTTAACCTCAAATGTACATCCGTCTGTTGTTTCTGTGGATACGGTATAATTATCTTCTGAAATCGTCTCACTTCCCATTCGAACAACAACATCATTATTAAAAATCAGTGTTTCATCCATCTTATCATGAAGGACAAGATTCTCTGCACCTTTGCCGACACTGATTTCAGATTTAAATTTTACAGTCTCGCCAATGGATGCATTATTCTCTTTTCCAAAATCCTGAGTAGAATTTTCCTGTACTTTCTTTTCCACAGTTGTCAGAGAGTTCTTTTCCTTCATTGTAACATTCGGATTCGTTGTATCTAATGAGCAAATAGCACCGACGGAAGAATCAACTAAATAATATCCCAATTTCAAATTTTCAAAAGTATAGTTTCCCGCGTCTGTCACTGTCAATCCGTCATCAGGAAAAATATTTTTTTCTTTTGCCCATTCAATGGCAAGATTTGCAAATTCATTAACATTTGCCCCTTCAATCCATTTGACATAGGTGGAACCGCTTTTTTCTTCCAATGTGATATAATGGCCTCTGATCCCATCATCGTGAGCAAAGTCGCTCCAGGTTTCATTCACCGTATAAGAATAGGCATTTTCTTCCGCATTAAAACTTTCCAGATTAAAAATTCGGTAAATATAATAAGACTGCCTCTCAATCGCGTTTTCAATTGTAATACTTCCTGTCATTTCCTCTGCATATGCAGTTGTGACAATTCCCAATGCCATAACCAGGCACATTAATAACGTAAATATCTTCTTCATTTTCACTTTTCTCCCTATTAATTATTAAATTATCTATTCCTATAATCCGGTACACGCATGCCCCTTTAAAGAGCTATCTCCGCCTCCTTCCCTGTCTGTACCAAAATACATAAGCAAACACAAGTACCTCAAATATAATGAGCAGGCCGCCCAATATATACAGATCAACTCCCTCTCCTCCGGTATCCGGCAATTCATATCCAGGGTCAGGTTTCTCTATTTCTTCAAAGGTTTCGTCCTTATATAGAAAATAGCTATCTATTTCATTTTCTGTAGGTTCTATGCGAATAAGATTTTGTACATTCACATCGGCCTCCGACACTGTTTTATAAAAAAAGAATTTGACCATCTTGTATTTATATTTCAGGACAATCCGTATATCTTCTCCCGGATAATTGTCCGATTTCAAATAAAATGTCCGTCCGACCTGAAGATTCCCTGTAATTTCCATATTCGTATAATCATCAAAGACTTTTACACCTGCAGGTAATTCCACAAATTCAATTTCACCTTTTTCACCTTTTAGAAAAATAGAGCCTGTCTCCCATCCCTCATCGGTCTTTTCAAATTTAAAATCTCCATAAATCTCCAGACTTCCCTGTTGGAAATGATCGCTGACTTCGGAAGCCTTCTTCACATACTGATAAATGTCTTCGCAATATCTTCGCATCTGATCATTAAATTCTCTGGCATCCAAATAATAATCTGCACCTTTTGTAATCGCCCAGACAATGATCTGTGTCACATATCTGGCATCGTTATCTGATATATTATATCTCTCACGCAGTCCATAACCATCGTGTGGATAACCGGCAAAAAGTGCCGCTGCAATTTTCACTTTTTTGTCCACACCATACTTCTCAATAAAGGGATCTGTAGATTCCATATAATTTTCTATTCTTGTATACCAGGTCTTTGAACCATCCCATGTATCTTCACTTTTCGGATAAGCTTTTTCCAAATCGTAACAGTAAGCAATATTGTCTTCACCATCACCGTCTTTCGTCCTGAGACCCCCTTTTATTTCACCATTCGACAAAGTTATATTTTCATGATACCCTTGATAATACATTTCTCCATCCAATGGAACTGCTTCATTTGCATCTACTGCGAAGCTGAGGATGTTATTGATATCACCCTCTTGTATCTCTTGTTCCGTTTCTTCTGCTTCATTCTCTGCCGGAATCTCTTCTGTTTCATTCTCCACCAGTGTCTCTTCTGTTTCACTCTCCCTCATAAGTTCCTCTGTTTCTTCCTCAGTCAAAACCTCATCTGTTTCATTCTCCACCAGTGTCTCTTCACTAAACAAATTTGTCTCATTCGCGGCATAACCTAAAACCGGCACTGTCAGACATATGACAGCAGTAAACAAACAAAATATCCTCCTCAAAACCCTGATACTCATTCTTTCCTCCTGGACAAGAGCTGTTTTCTCTTGTTTTATTTTTGATAATGTTTTATGATATCTGTGTTGACTTGATGATTTTATTCGTATTTTTCCAATACTTCAAGATGTCTGACTTAAGCGGTCGGATAATAACTCAAACGGTCACATTTTTTATCAGTCATAGTAAAAACACAAAGGAAGTGGACATTATGATCATAGCTTTGATTGACGATAATGACGATGAACGGAATCATATATCCTCGCTCATCATGAACGAATTTAAAAACTTTGGGATTCCAATCAAGCGGTTTGATTTTTTTAAAAGCGGAGAAGAATTTTTAAGAAGCTGGCAGTCCAGCGAATATGATCTGATTATTTTAGATATTTTTATGGATGAAATGTCGGGCATAGAATTAGCCCGCCGGATTCGAAGCCAAAACACAAACGTACGTATCGTTTTTTGTTCGACAAGTAACGATTTTGCCTGTGAAAGTTATAGCGTTGATGCAAGCTATTATATTCAGAAGCCGGTAACTTCTGAATATATCCGTTATATGATTCATCGCCTCAATATTGAAGACTACGAATTTCGACGTTTTATTCTGCTCCCGGATCAGCAGAAGGTGCTTCTCAGAAATATTATATATGCAGAGTATTCAAACCATGTAATTACCATACATAGAAAAAACGGGCCGGATCTGAAGACCCGGCTTTCTCTCAGCAAATTTACAGACTTACTCAGGGATTATACTTACTTCATTGCCTGCAATAAAGGAACCATTGTCAATATGTATGAAATCTCCGAATGGCAGCCTATGTACTTTACAATGAGCAATCACGATACGGTTGTTATAAGCCGCAGAAAGAAAAATGAAATAGAAAAAGAATACAGAAATTTTCTTTTTACCTCTATACGAAAGGACTTATAATCATGCCCATAACTATAGCCGAAGAAATTTTAAATGCTCTTGTGGATTATGTTCCATACGTCCTATTTATTTTATTTGCCATTCCTTCAAAATATAAATGTTCGAGATACTATCTGTTTTTAATGATTGCTATTTCCAGTGCACTTCAGGTTGGAATTGTATTATTTTCCCATTTTACATATCCAATTCCTGTTCATGCCCTAAGTCTCACTATAACCCTTTGCAGCTTTGTTTTTTATATAATCACAGTCAAAATTAATTTTTTCCATGCTATTTTCCGTCTTTTGCTGGTGAATAATATTGCAAACTTTATTTCTGTAGCTGCCAAATGTATAGAAGGTCAGCTGTTTCCTGTCAATGCTTCCGTCGGATACTGCTGGAGTTATTCTCTTTGCATGATTATTCTTCAAATAATACTATTAATTCCTTTTACTTTTGTCTTTAACAAGTTCTATTCTGAAGAAATAACTGATGGCATCGATCCGACCGTATGGCGATATCTCTGTTTAATTCCTGTCATATTTTATGTGATGTGGTTTTACGTTTTTTATTATGTAAGTGATGTTTCCAGTCTCGAGATGGCACTAAATCCTTTACATACACTTTTTCAATTGTTCTTGTTCCTTGGACAGCTTTTAATTTACTCATGTGTTATAAAACTCGTAACTGCCTATAATCATATAATATCTCTGGAGCAGGAAAATCATATGTTAAATCTTGAGACTTTACAGGTAAAAAATATTCAGGATCATATAAATGAAGTCCGGATCATGCGCCATGATCTACGGCATCATTTTATGGTTATGTGCGGTTACGCAGATAAGAAAGAATACGATAAATTAGCAGACTATCTTCACCAATATTCAAAGAAAATGACCGATACTGCTGCTCTGTCTTATTGCAATCATCCGACACTGAATATGATCCTGACATATTACAGCCAGCTCTGTCAGACCCGTAATATATCTATTGATATAAAACTCAATATTCCTCAAGACCTGACCCTTTCGGACAATGAGGTTGCTGTTCTTTTTGGAAACTTACTGGAAAACGCCTGTGATGCATGTACAGCACAGACAAATAATGATAAAAAAATTGTACTCCGCGGACAGCAAAAACATCAGCAGCTTATATTTACTCTGGATAACACCTTTGAAAATAATATTTCACAGAATGCCGATCAGAGATTTTTTTCAACGAAACATTCCGGTTATGGTTTTGGAATCGAATCTGCCAGAAACATTGTCACAAAGCATGGTGGATTTATCGATTTTAACGTAAATGATCATTTATTTTGTGTCTCAATCATGCTCCCTAAGTTATAGAAATAAGAGAGGCCAGCCATTTTTCGCAAAAAATGACTGACCTCTCTTATTTTACTCAAATTAATACACAAACTGCAATCCCACACAGTTCGCTGATTGTCAGGCAAAAGCCCGAAA
>JAEDFR010000109.1 GCA_016297945.1 Lachnospiraceae bacterium
TTTTCCGATAAACGCCATGTTTTCACCTTTTTTAAGAGGTAAAATATCAGCCTCATTTTTCAAAAGTACAATGGTCTCATGTGCGACTTCTCTCGCCTTTTCATGATCTGCTCCATTTTCATTTTGCATAACCACCCATTTTAATTTCTGCTACTCTTGTGCGATTTTTTTATCCGAATATAATATATGATTAACCAACCAGCCGAGCAGAAATTCCATCAGACTCTCTAAATATTCACGCGGATTCTGGTCGATATCTTCTGTACGGATTCCCTCGATTTTGTCAATAAATGCTGCGTGTGCTCTTTTCTGTGCATCCAGTCCGGCATAATGAATACTCTCCATATACTCTTCTTCATCCGAAAAATGGCAAACGGTATACTGCTTGAGTTCCTGCAGAATTTCCATAATGGAATCATAAGCATCTCCGACCACATAATTATGAATCAGACGGTTTGCACGTTCCATAATCTCAAACAAGGTCTGATGCTCTTTATCAATCAACTCGATTCCTGTCATATACTCCTCTGTGAATTCACATGGATTCTCCCGAATCATCCATTCCTCAAGCGGCGGCAATTTTCCAATCATGACATCACTGCCTATAATATGATGATACAGCCACTTTGCCAGAAACTGCATCAAATCTCCCAAAAGCTCTCTCTGACTTTCTTCCTCATCGATATTATAGAACGACCATTCCCGGATTTTCTCCCTAAAAAACATATGCTGTGTCCTTTGCAGAATCAGTTCCGGATCACGTATTTTTTCCATATAGGCTTCCTCATGGGCAAAATGTTCCTCTGCGTATTCTTCTAACTCTGCCAGCAGTTCCTTGATTTCTCGATAATGTTCACCTACATATTCATTTTGCAGAATTTCGATTCCATCATTGATTAATTCAAACAAATGTTGATGCTCTTTATCAATCTGCTCGATTCCAAGCATGCAGTCTTTCGTAAATTGAAACATTTTCCTTTCTCCTTTTAAGAAACATCTCTTTCTTTTTTCTCATCAGAATTATTCTTGTGTATCCTGTGTCTCTTTCCACAAAGCAGTTCTACACTCCGCTTATACGCGGAATTTTGAAATCAACTGAGTCAGATTCTTGGCCTGCTCAGATAACTCTTCTGTTGCTGCCGCAGTTTCCTCCGCAGTAGCAGAGTTAACCTGAACAACTTCTGAAATATTTGATATCTCAAGCTTGATATGTGATGATTTATCTGCCTGTTCCTTTGTATCTATTGAGATATCTTTAAATGCTTTTGAAATCTGCTCAGAATTTTCAACAATATCCCTCAGACATTTTGAAGCTGAATCTGCGCAGTGCATAGCACCTTCGATTTTATTCAAACAATCGGTGACCATCTCCGCTGTCTGCCTAGAAGACTCTGTCGTCTTAGTTGCCAAATTGCCAACCTCATCGGCAACTACCGCAAATCCAAGCCCGCTTTCTCCGACACGCGCAGCCTCCACAGATGCATTTAATGCCAAAATATTGATTTGGAATGCAATCGATTCAATCGTACCGATAATATTCTGAATACCGGATGACATATTCTCAATCTGATTAACAGCTTCACAAAGCTGCTCCATTTTATGATTACCATCTATAATCAGGGCATCCAATTTCTGCAAACGTTCCTGTACCTGTTCCTCACTTTCCGAATTGCGTGCAATGCATTCTGCCATATCTTCAACATTTGATACCAGCTGATTGATGGAGGATGCTTGTGTAACGCTGCCCGATGCCAGCGAATCTGCCGCATTCGTCAATTCGCGGGAGCTCGTTCCGACAGAATATGCCGATTCCTGCACTTCTTTAATGAGCCTCTGAAGAATCACTCTGATTTGATTTACAGAATCTGATAACTGATTAAAATCTCCCGGATAAGAATTCATAGCAGGCTGTGTCAAATCGTAATCTGCCATTCCGCCCAAAATCTTATTTGTCTCATTTATTATCTTTTTAAATGTCTGCTGTAACTCTCTGGCAGAATTCTGAAGCTGTCCTATCTCATCTGTTCGCATACCGGGCTTAATTTCATGATTTAGATTCCCTTCGGAAAGAGAGATTAACGCCAAACTGACCTGATGAGCCGCTTCTCCTATGCTTCCCGCAAAAAATACGGCCAGAACAAGTGCCACGACAAGTGCCACAACATCTACTACCAAAAGCGTCTTCATGGTATCATAGGTTGCACCCATAAAATCATTTTTCGGCGCTGTTACAACAATCGTCCAGCCATTCGTACCTGCAACCGGACTATATCCGCATAAATACTCCGTATCGTTGTTATCATACTCTCCTGCACCTGAGGTCTGGGACAATATCATGTCAGAAACACTTCCCATGCCATTTTCGGCATCTGTGATATTGTATTCTCCGATCAACGACTCATCCGGATGAACGATTACCATTCCGTTTCCGTCGACTAAATATGTATAGCTTCCTTCGCTGATTACAATCTGATCAAGGATCTTACTCATGAAATCAACGTCCATACGGAAATAAACAACACCATTTATTTCCCCGTTCTTGTCATGAACAGGAGAGGCCACGCTAAATCCGTAATTGCCGGTATATTTACTCAAGGTTAAATCGGAAATATTAACATTTCCCGCCAACGCTTCTTTTACATAATCACGATCACTAAAATCTGTTCCGTCCTTACGGCTAACCCCATCGATCGTAAGAATATTGCCACTGGTAAATTCATAGTTTTCTGCCAGATTATCGATGTGATTTGCAACAATATCATCCTGTCTTGACGAAGCTAAAACAGAATCGTATCCGGACGCCTGCGCCATATTCTTAAAATCAGATAATTTTCCCTCAATTTCCTTTGCCGCCAATTCTGCGGAAATCTGCATTGTCTTTTTGGCATCTGCCGTTCCCATTTCCACGTTTTTATTGTATGTTACAATCCCAATGGTTGCCACAATCACAAGAACAACGGTTCCAAAAATTAATGAAAGTCTTGTTTTAAGCTTCATATTCTCCCTCCTTATTTAAAAACACTCAATCTAATTACTATTATAGACTATGGGTTTCTCTTGTAAAAGAGTTTTTCTCTTTCCAGTTATCTTTACATCCTCCGGGCAATACAAATCTCTTTTTGAAAAATTATGATAAATCGATAAAATAATAAAAATCATTTAAAAAAAGGTAATAAGTCCAAAGGATTTTCAATCACAAATTCCGCACCCTGACTTTTTATAAAATCTTCATCCCGAAATCCCCAGCCTACCATAATCACATCCATATCCGCATTTTTCGCCGTTTGCAAATCGACTTCGGAATCTCCGATGTATACCGCTTCCGTTCTATCTATCTTAAAATTTTCCAAAATGGCGTTGATATTATCCGGATATGGTTTTCTCCGATGCCCCGGGCGGTCTCCGATTGCAAAATCAAACAAACCTTTAAAGTAATCATCACAAAGACTTTTTACCGCATAATCCGCCTTGTTTGATACAACGGCTGTCAGAATTCCTTTCTCTTTCATTCCCTTTATCACTTCATGGATACCATCGTACGGCCTTGTCTTGATTGCACAGTGATCTTTGTAATAATCATTGAATGTTTGAAAAACTTTCTCAACCTCTTCTTTGCTTATCCCTGCAGGCACAGCTCTTTCCACAAGCTTTTTTATGCCATTTCCTACAAAGCTTTTTACTTCGTCGATTGTTCTTTGTGGATAATCATGAACTGCCAGGGAATAATTCATGCAATCTGTCAAATCCTCAAGCGTATTTAATATCGTACCATCCATGTCAAATATTGCAAGTTTGTATTTCATTTCTGTCTTCTCTCAATCTTTTTTGCTTTGTTCTCTTGATTGCTTTTTACTCTCTACTCCCGCAATCAAAAAATGTTTAAACTCCGCCCGCTACGCGCTGACAAATTTTGTATTGCCATCGCTTATTTTTAATAATCTTCCACAATAAGGACAAACCTCATTCTGCTTTCTGGTTCCACCTAATATTGCAATATAAAATATCGCGTAAAAAACAGAATAAACCTGATATCTCTTTGTTTTTGACAAGATCTTTAATAGTCGTAGCTCCTAAGCTTCGGCATGTATATTTATCTAATTCTACCGGAATCGAGTATAATCCATCTTGTATAGTTTGCTCTGACATTTTCATTCTCCTTCGTGTTTATTATTTTTCGCTCCATTTATCAAGCACTGCCTCAACCTGTGCAATTAATTCCTCTTTATCAGGAATAACATAGGTATATTTTGAAGCAAATATATTATTATTTAACCCTCCCAAAGCATACTCTGCCCCAAGAAAATCTCTGTCTGTACAAAGAATAATTCCTATTGGGGGATTATCGCTTTCCTCATTTACTTCTTCAGCATAATAGTTTAGATACATATTAAGCTGTCCAACAGCTGCTGGCATAAGTTTCTTAGTCTTTAACTCTATCAACACATAAGAATGAAGAATCTTGTTATAGAAAACCATATCCACATAATAATGCTCATTGCCAAGAGTAATACGTTGTTGGGTTCCAACAAACATAAATCCTTTTCCCAATTCAAGTAAGAACTTTTCTATATGTTCAACCAACGCTTTTTCAAGATCACTTTCTAACACTGGCTTATCCTCTGGTATTCCTAAAAATTCAAATACATAAGGATCTTTTATAATATCACTCGGTTTTGTGATTTCATTTCCATTTAATGCAAGCTCAAGAACTCGCTCTTTATTTTCTGTTCCAGATGATAACAACAATCTCTCGTATAATGATGTTTCCATCTGTCTTTTTAACTCTCTGACAGACCAACCAGCATTAACACATTCTTTTTCATAAAAACTTCTTTTGTCATCTTCAGAAATTAAAAGTAATTCACAATAATGCGACCAACTCAATTTAACAGACAGTGTCTGTTGAATTTGATATGTCTGATAGAAACGTCTCATAAACTGTAAATTTGAAACTGAAAAACCTTTTCCAAATTCTTCCGTTAATACTTTTGACAACTCTTTTAATGTTTGTTTTCCATAAGTTGCGCGTTCATTGTTCTCCTGCTCATGCTCGACAATAATACGACCTATATTCCAATAAGCAGTAATCAATTCATTGTTTACAACCTTTGCAACATTAGCACGTGCTTGCCCATCACTTGCTTAATTTGTTCTATCATTTCATTTGTCATCAAAGAATTATTATCCATTATCATTTTCTCCTTTCTGACACGGGCTTCGCAATATAATTCCTATTCTAGTGCATTGCCAAAATTATTTTTTTCTTTATCCTTCCAAGTAGCAAACAAAAACTTATCAAACTTGCAAAATTCTGTTTCTCCAAAATTAAACTGTCTGTTATATTTTCCAATATTTGTTATTAATCCCGTCTGTAGAACCCTATAATCCCTATACTCCTTGTTTTTATCAATATTTCCCAATTGCTTATACAAAGCATAATTATATGACTCATCAATTTTTATATGTTTACAGATATCCGAATATTTCTTGCCTTTTTCGTACTTAGTAAACAACGCCACATTTATTGCAGCATATGCAAAAGCCTCATCCTCGACTCTTTTCGAAAAGTAAGCGACACCATCCAAGCCTAATTCTTTACAGCCTAACATAATACTTTGAGAAACTATATATTCCGATTTAAAACTTCTATCTCTCTCTTTAATCACATATGATGTTGCAATCATTAAACACAAGAGTTTTAACCAACAATGTACATACTCTGCATTACAATCATTGACATCAAACTGTTTCCTTGTCATAACAGCTAAATTTAATATTTTTTGTGTTCCATCAAGTAAAACTGGAGAAACATTGTATCGATATTCGGCTGGACATCCTAATTCCAGCCAACATGCATATGAGGTATTTCCCAAATACAAACTAGGAATACCTGGAATACTAAAACGGTAATTTCCAGTTTTACCACGCATATCAAATGGTATATGCAACATATCTTTAGGTTTAAATATAGTTACCTCTTCATTTGTTCTCGCTCTAAAGAACTGAATTTCTCTACTTATCCCCGGAAACGCCTTGCTTGAATTAATATCACTAACCGCTAAAGGATTATCTACAATATCTTTTAACAAGTTTTTGATGATTGTATGTGATGTTGAAATGTGTCCGCTATAGTATTTCCTAATAGCTTCCTTAATTTTCAATGTGTATTTTTTTATTATCTTTATGCTTTCTTCATCCGCATCTGATTTAATTGCAATGTCTAATAAGATTCTATATTTTTTACATAAATCATCATAATACTTAATATCACTATCCAATATAAACGGTGCCCATAATTTTTTATTCATAAAATCTGCTTTAGTTATCCAACTTAATCTGTTCATCATTTGCCTTCCAATCACACATAGATATAATCAATCATCATTTCAAAGTCTGTCATCCATCCCGTATTCTCAACCTTACCGAATATCCATAGTGTTGCTACAACCTACCCCAATATCATTAGTGTAGCTACAACTATATCCAATATCCGTTCTGTAGCCACAACCCTGCCTAAAAATTATATATTTTATCGCTTCAAAGAAATACACATTGAGGCAACACTCTGTATATTGTCACGTTTGTCCACGAAACATATCAATACTCACAAATGCCCATTTTAAGCCATTTCTTAGACTTTTCTACTTATCTTTTCTCGTAATTAATACGACACTCTCCACATGCACTGAAACTTTACTTTGCATTAACATTCGCGCACAACTTGTGACTTTCATAATTTTTGCACCCCTATATGTAAATCACAAAAAGTTGCACCATTCCGGCGGACTTCGAATTATTTATTTTTATCTTCTATTTGTTCTAGCATTTCAATACTTTAAATAAAATCTTTTTAATAAAACGAATATCTTCCTCATTCAATCAATTGATTCTGTTCCTGTCTATATCTGACAGAACACATAGTCTATCACTTTCGGTAATTGAATCCTTACAATTTTGAATACATTCAATTAATGCATCTATTCTTACCACATCATATGGTAATTCGATATTGTTCTTTATATATAATTCCGTATTACACAACACAAGAATGGGATGAACTTCCAAGAAACAAGATAAATTAATTATTTTTTCCAGAAGTTTTTTTTCATCAACAACCTGCTGGGTTGGAGATTCCAGATCTCTATTCATTCCATTTTTTCTAATAATCCACTTATCATTTGGATCTATAAACAAAGACGCCTTACAAGCTTTTCCCCCACTCAGACCAAATGCTTTTGTTTCAATGCAAAAAACACCATTATCTCCAATTACGATATGGTCATACTCTTTGGAAACACCATCATACTTTAATACAGGACCGTTTATTACAGAATAACCTAATTCTTCTAATCGTTTTAATGCATTTCTTACAATCTGTTCTCCAATATTTCCTACTTCTTTTCGTATGTATTCTTCATCCTTTTTATTGTTCCTTAATTTACTATCTCTAGTTTCGTAATTAGGTCTTTTATCTATTCCATTTACCCCAATTTCTTTTAAATACCTCC
>JAEDFR010000110.1 GCA_016297945.1 Lachnospiraceae bacterium
ATTTTTTTTGAATTGCAACTGTTTTTTGTTTCAGTTCATATTAATTTCATATTTTTCCATGCCTTTTTCCGGTTATCATTTATGATACCAGGGTCAAAAGGTCATACTTTTCATACTCGCATGAAAAAGTATGACTTTGGGACCCGCAAAATATGAGAAAGTAGCCCGATTAGGGCGGATTTCGAATGTTTTAGGATTGCGAGAGCATAAAGTGCGTAGCAATCCGTTGGTATCATGGGGGACAAAATACCTTTTGACCCCAACATCATAATATTATGTACTATAATGTACCGGTTGCAAAAGGTCCATGTTATCTCTCATACTATATTTAGTTCCCCTTATCCTTTATTTTGTGTTATTTCTAAAAAGCCTTAAAATACCGCTTTTTGTTTGTAAAAAAGTACAACACTTTGCTTGACGTATTTTGACCTTATAACCTATAATTGTGCCATGGGAATAGCATAATTTCATGTGCTACTTAAACGGATTTATCCGTAAAAAAATAATATTTATAGGAGGCATTTCAAAAATGAGACCCGAATGGACAGATTTTGTAACTGGCAAATGGGACAAAGAAGTCAATGTCCGTGACTTCATCCAGAGAAACTACACACCTTATGACGGTGATGAAGCATTCTTAGCTGGCCCTACTCAAAACACAAAGGACTTATGGAATCAGGTACTTGATTTACAGAAACAGGAGCGTGCAGCTGGCGGTGTTCTTGATATGGATACCAAAGTTGTTTCTACTATCACTTCTCATGGTCCCGGTTACCTTGATAAGAGTAAAGAGACAATCGTTGGTTTCCAGACTGACAAACCTTTCAAACGTTCTTTACAGCCTTACGGCGGTATTCGTATGGCAGAGAAAGCTTGCGCAGACAACGGCTACACAGTAGATCCTGAAATCTCAGAGTTCTTCTCTACACACAGAAAAACACACAACGCAGGTGTATTTGATGCATATACTCCCGAAATGAGAGCTTGCCGTACAGCTCATATTATCACAGGTCTTCCGGATGCATACGGACGTGGACGTATCATCGGCGACTACAGACGTGTTGCATTATATGGTATTGACAGACTGATCGAAGATAAAGAAGATCAGAAAGCTTCTACAGGACGTGTTATGACAGATGACGTTATCCGTCTTCGTGAAGAAATTTCAGAGCAGATCGTTGCATTAAAGATGATGAAACAGATGGCAGCTTCTTACGGATGCGATATCTCTAAACCTGCTGCTAACGTACAGGAAGCTATCCAGTGGACATATTTCGGATACTTATGTGCAGTTAAAGAGCAGAACGGTGCTGCTATGTCTCTTGGACGTACATCTACATTCCTTGATATTTATGCAGAAAGAGATATCAAGAACGGTACATTCACAGAAGAACAGATTCAGGAATTCGTTGATCACTTCATCATGAAATTACGTTGCGTAAAATTTGCTCGTACACCTGAATACAACCAGATTTTTGCCGGTGACCCTGTATGGGTAACAGAATCACTTGGTGGTGTTGGTATCGATGGACGTCCGTTAGTAACAAAGATGTCTTTCCGTTACTTAAATACATTAAACAACTTAGGTGCATCTCCTGAACCGAACTTAACAGTTCTCTGGTCAACAAGATTACCTGAAGGCTGGAAGAAATTCTGTGCAAAGATGTCTATCAAGACTTCTTCCATCCAGTACGAAAACGATGACTTAATGAGAGTAACACATGGTGATGACTACGGTATCGCTTGTTGTGTATCTTCTATGAGAATCGGTAAAGAAATGCAGTTCTTCGGTGCACGTGCTAACGTTGCTAAATGTTTGTTATACGCATTAAACGGTGGTATCGACGAAGTAACCAAGAAACAGGTTGGACCGAAATATCGTCCTGTTACCGGTGATGTTCTTGATTATGATGATGTAATGGACAAATTCACTGACATGCTTGAATGGCAGGCAGAAGTTTATGTTAATACTCTGAATATCATCCACTACATGCACGATAAATACTGCTATGAAAGAGCTCAGATGGCATTACATGACAGAGATGTAAGACGTTACTTCGCAACAGGTGTTGCCGGTCTTTCTATCGTAGCTGACTCTTTATCAGCTATCAAATATGCAAAAGTTGAAGTAGTTCGTGATGAAGACGGAATCATCGTTGACTTCAAGACAACCGGTGACTTCCCGAAATATGGTAATGATGATGACCGTGTTGACTCAATCGCACAGGAAATCGTACACAAATTCATGACAGCTATCAGAAGACACCATGTATATAGAGATGGTTTCCCGACCACTTCTATCTTAACTATTACATCTAACGTAACATACGGTAAAGCTACAGGTAACACACCTGACGGACGTAGAAAAGGACAGCCTTTCGCTCCCGGTGCTAACCCGATGCACGGCCGTGATACTCATGGTGCAGTTGCTTCCTTATCTTCTGTATCAAAACTTCCTTTCAATGATGCACAGGATGGTATTTCCAATACATTTACCATTATCCCCGGTGCTCTTGGAAAAGATGATCAGGTATTCGCAGGAGATATCGAAATCGACTTAAACAAATAATGAAAAAGGGTGATTGTTATGGACGAAAATGCAATGATTGATGATTTAATCCGTCAGCTTGACGGTGGAATGTCAAAAGAAGTCGGACACGTAAATGTAGATGTTAATTCTCTTACAGCCGGCAAAAACGTAGAAACCATGGGATGTGCGGACTGCTCTTCCAATCCTCTTGCATGCAGCGTTCCGACACTTCACGAAGGTTTGGACGGCGAAGAATAGACCGTTACAAACTTTCCAAACAACGTAACATTACAAAATGTAACATTACAAATTATGAATTAATAGGAGGTAATTAATTATGGCAGACGCTAGTACAGCTCAGGTAGACAACTTAGTAAACTTATTAGATGGTTATGCAACAAAAGGCGGACATCATTTAAATGTTAACGTATTAAACAGAGACACATTATTAGATGCACAGAAAAATCCTGAGAACTATCCTCAGTTAACAATCCGTGTATCAGGATATGCTGTTAACTTCATCAAATTAACACCTGAACAGCAGGCAGACGTTATCAGCAGAACATTCCATGAATCAATCTAATTGATACGATTATGAATGGTGACAACCCTTTGGTTTTCCAAAGGGTTGTTTTATTTCAGCAATTCGTATATCATATTTTTAGAATATGATTACACAATTGCGGGAATTGCTATTAGCAACGGAGCAATTCGTGGAAGAAATAAAGAAAAGAGGAACGAACATGAGCGGTAGAATTCATTCACTAGAAAGCTTCGGCACCGTAGACGGTCCCGGCACACGTTTTGTAGTCTTTGTACAGGGATGTCCCATGCGATGTGCTTATTGCCACAATCCGGATACCTGGTCAATGACAGGCGGCACCATAATGGAGGCTTCCGAAATTATCGAACAATATGAAAGGAATAAACCATTTTATCAAAACGGAGGCGGTCTTACTGTAACCGGTGGTGAACCCCTGATGCAGATTGACTTTTTAATCGAACTTTTTACACTTTGCAAAGAAAAAGGCATCCATACCTGCATCGACACCTCAGGAATTGCTTATAAGCCTACCAATACAGAATACAATGCAAAGCTGGATCATTTAATGACCATGACCGATCTGGTTATGTTGGACATCAAACATATCGATCCCGAGAAGCACAAAGAACTGACAAAGCAGCCCAATGACGGCATCCTGGCCTTTGCGGCATACTTAAACGAAAAAAAGGTTGATATGTGGATCAGACACGTTGTTGTTCCGGGAATTACCGATGATGAAGAATATCTTTACAAACTGGGATATTTCATTGGACAATTTACCAACTTAAAGGCTTTGGATGTATTGCCTTACCATGATATGGCAAAAAAGAAATACAAAGAACTGAATATTGATTATGCTTTAAAAGATGTAAAACCGATGGATAAAAATCTCATACCGGAGAAAAAGCAGTTTATCTTGAATGGTATCAAAAAGCGACGGGAAGAGATGGGAATCGTCAAATAATCTGAAGCAACACCTTTGTTTTCTATTTTTTTACACTTGTTTTATCAGAGGTAATGTATTAAAATACTTATTGGATAGAGATAAAAATAGTAAAGTCTATTTAAGGAGGATATCATTATGGCATTTGTAATTAACGATGGTTGTGTAGCTTGTGGTGCATGTGAAGGTGCTTGCCCCGTTGGCGCAATCAGCATGGGAGACGGCAAATTTGAAATTGACGCTTCTAAATGTGTAGATTGTGGTACATGTGCAGGTCAGTGCCCTACAGGTTCTATCGAAGCTGAATAATCATTTTTGATTTGTATGTGTATAAACTGATATACACAATTAAAAACCTCACCGCATGGTGAGGTTTTTTGATTCCATTTCTCATATCTCTTTTAATATTAAAATCTCTTATTTGCGTCAAATTTCCTGTTTGTGCAATAGTCTCAGCTTTGTAAAATTCTCTACTTACGCTAAGTCTCTATGACACAAAAAGAGCTTTTACTATTCTTCCTGGTTATAATACTTCTTTTCTAAATTTGCAAACTTTGTGTAATCCGGCAACCATGCCAACTTAACAACACCGGTTGGTCCACTTCTCTGCTTTGCAATGTTAATCTCAGCAATCCCGCGTTCCTTACTATCCTTGTTATAATAATCATCACGATATATGAACATAACAACATCGGCATCCTGCTCGATTGCTCCTGATTCACGCAAATCGGATAACATCGGTCGCTTATCCGGTCTCTGCTCAACCGCACGGCTTAGCTGCGACAATGCAATAATCGGGATATCCAACTCTCTGGCTAAGGATTTCAATGAACGGGAAATTTCAGATATCTCCTGTTGTCTGGATTCGGAAGCCGCCCGATTGGAACCTTTCATCAACTGCAGATAGTCAATAATAATCAGTTTGATATCCTTTTCAATTTTATACTTTCGGCATTTACTTCGAAGCTCCGATACCGTAAGACTCGGCGGTGCATCGATAATCAGATTGGAATCTCCAATCTCTCCTGCCGATCTGACGAGTTTTTCCCATTCATCATCCGACAAATTACCGGTCCGGATATTTCCGGAATTCACATTGGATTCTAATGATAATAAACGGTTTACCAGCTCAACTTCGCCCATTTCCAAACTGAATATAGCAACAGCCATATTTTGACGCAATGCGACATATTCTGCAATATTCAGTACAAAAGCGGTTTTTCCCATAGCCGGACGAGCTGCAATCAGGACAAGGTTGGAAGCATGTAAACCGGCCAGCTTGTAATCTAAATCCAAAAATCCGGTGGGAACTCCTGTCACATTACCGGAAGACTGGGAAGCAGCCTCAATCCTTGCCAAAGCCTGCATGACAACTTCATCAATAGGCATATGGGTTGACATCTTTCTGGACTGTATCAAATCAAAAACTTTCTTTTCTGTCTGCTCAAGCAGAATTTTAAAATCCTGTTTGCCTTCATAACAGGAATTTGCAATTTCCTCATTGATTTTAATCAATTTTCGCAATGTGGATTTTTCAATCACAATATTGCAAAAATCGCGAATCAAACTCGAATTGGTATCAGCAACAAGCCCACCCAAATATTCCACATTATTAATCTCATCCGGAATTCCTTTTTCCTTCAGTTTGTTCTGTAACGGAATAACATCCGGAACACTTCCTCTGTCATATAGCTCTACAATCGCGTCAAAAATAATACCATTTTGTTTTCCATAGAAGTCCTCTGCTGTTAATAACTCCGTTGCCGTTACAATTGCATCTTTATCCGAAATCATAGCTCCGATAACAGCCTGCTCTGCTTCTAAACTATAAGGCATCACTCTTTTTTTAATTTGCTGTTCTTCTGCCGGCATAATGTATCTTCCTAACCAATTATCTTACTGCTCTACTACTTTCACGCGGATCATTCCGCTTACCTTGGGATGAATCTTTACTTTCACCTCGTAAGTACCAAAATTTTTTATCGCTTCAGGTAATACAAGTTTTTTCTTATCGAGTTCTTTTCCAAACTGCTCTTTATAGGCAATTGCAATTTCCTTTGATGAAACAGAACCAAAGGCTTTTCCGCCTTCTCCGGATTTCATCTTTACCACAACAATCTGCTCTTCCATTTCTTTTGCAAAATCCTTTGCAGCCTGCAACTGCTCTGCAGCAATTTTTTCTTCATTCGCTTTTTGTAATTTCAAATCATTTAAGTTTTTGGGAGTAGCCTCTACACCTAATTTCTGAGGAAGGATATAGTTTCTGACATATCCGTCACTCTTTTCAATAATATCGCCTTTCTTTCCGACATTTTTTACATCCTGTAATAAAATGATCTTCATTTAAATCTCTCCTTTTTCCATCATAGAAGTCAATGTCTCTTTTAACGTATCAATGGCATGTTCTACAGACATTTCTTTAAGCTGTGCCGCAGCAACATTCATATGGCCGCCACCGCCCAATCTTTCCATGATTATCTGTACATTTACCTCATCGATACTTCTTGCACTGATATATACCAGATTATTGTATTCTGTCAAAACAAAGCTTGCCTTAATTTCATTCATATTTAAGAGTTCATTTGCCGCCTGTGCTCCAACAATTGTAGGACTATGTGAATTGCCTGGATCACAAACAGATATCGCAAAGGAATCTTTAAAGATTTCTGCTTTACTTATGGTTTCTGCTTTTACCCGGTAATCAACAGCATCATCCCGAAACATCTTTCTGACTCTGAGTACATCTGCACCGTTTCTTCTTAAATATGCCGCTGCTTCAAATGTTCTGACACCGGCCTTTGACGTAAAATTATTACTGTCTATGACAATTCCACCGTATAAACAATCTGCTTCCGTGCTGTTTAGCCGTAAACCGTCAATATACTGAATAATCTCTGCAACCATTTCACAGGAACTTGAAGCATAGGATTCGATATAAGACAAGGTTGCATTTTCAATATATTCTTCTCCCTGTCTGTGATGATCCAATACGACAATGGAGCGACATTGCTTAAGCAACTCCGGGCATTCGGTAATACTCGGCCTATTCACGTCTACAACCACCAGGCAGGTGTTAGACCCTGCATGTTCCATTGCCTGCGCATTGCCAATCAAAACCTGTTCCTCGGGATCAATATGACTGAGAAAATGTTCAACCATTGGTTTTACTGCAGGTGCAACATCATTTAGTACGATATTGACATTTCTACCCAGACTCTTTGCAATACAGTATATACCCACTGCTGCGCCAAAACTGTCCACATCTGACATTCGATGTCCCATAACGAGAACACGGTCCCTTGTTGAAATCAGTTCTTTAAGTGCGTGTGCCTTAACACGAGCCTTTACACGGGTATTCTTTTCAACTCTCTGACTCTTTCCACCATAATAGCTTACGCCATCCTTCGTCTTGACAACAGCCTGATCGCCACCACGTCCCAAAGCAAGGTCTATGGCCGTTCGAGCAT
>JAEDFR010000021.1 GCA_016297945.1 Lachnospiraceae bacterium
AAAAATAGAAAGTCCCTTGGTTCTTTGTGCTCCCCAGGAAGGATCAATCTGGCTCGGATGTCTGCCCCAGAGATTTTCGGTATAATTTTCAAAAAACATCGAATACAGCTTTTTACCAAAACTGTTAATATAGAAATCTTCTAAAGAATTATCTTTCCTTTTAAAAATTGCGCTTTTTAAATAACTGAAACCGACAACAATCGTTGTTCCAAGTCCCATATTTTTGAACGTTTCAAACTTTAAGGAAATGGGATAATCAAAAAACTTACTGTTGAAAAAAATGCGGGACAGGCGATTTCTTTTTAGCATCACACGATCTTCCTTTTCAGGATCGGGACCGCCTGTTACCACGGTTGCCGTTCTGCCCAGGGCAATATCATCCTTTGCTAACGCCCCCTGTGTAGGCATCATCTTTTCCCACCATTCATTTACGGCATCCACCTTGGAAAAGAAACGATGTCCTCCCATATCCATGCGGTTGCCTTTGTACTCCACGGTACGGGAAATACCTCCAAAGGTATTACTCTCCTCAAACACAACGACTTCGTATTCGTCTGAATGATCCAATAATTCATATGCAGCGGTCAGTCCGGCCGGACCTGCACCGATAATTAATACTTTCTTTTTATCCATCTGATTAAAACCTTTCCTTACGGCTCAATTTCTGAAACCATCCGGCAGCATACTTTTCCTTCAGTACATATTAAAGCACACAGTAATATGATTATAACATGATTTGTAAAAGAAAACCACTCATTTCCAATCCTGTTCACTCATCCTGCCAATTCTTTTCCATTTTTCACTAAAGAACACTTGAAAACCACTTCTTTATCGTATACCATGTTAATGGATGAATATTTAGGAGGAATCTATACATGGAAATGTTATCACTCAAAACAGAGTTAACCGAAAATGCATATCCCGGACGCGGCATTGTCATCGGCAAATCAGCAGACGGTACAAAAGCAGTGACTGCATACTTTATTATGGGAAGAAGCAGCAACAGCCGTAACCGTATTTTTGTTGAAGACGGAGAAGGAATTCGTACTCAGGCATTTGATCCTTCCAAATTGGAAGATCCGAGTTTAATTATCTATGCTCCGGTCAGAGTACTCGGCAATAAAACAATTGTAACAAACGGTGACCAGACCGATACCATCTACGATGGCATGGACAGCCAGTTAACCTTTGAACAGTCCTTGAGAAGTCGCGAATTTGAACCTGACGGTCCCAATTTCACACCCAGAATTTCAGGAATTATGCATATTGAAAACGATCATTTCAACTATGCGATGTCTATTTTAAAAAGCAACAACGGCAATCCCGACGCCTGCAACCGCTACACATTTGCATATGAAAATCCTGTTGCGGGTGAAGGTCATTTTATTCACACATATATGCACGATGGAAATCCCCTTCCCAGCTTTGAAGGCGAGCCCAAGCTTGTGTCTATTCCGGATGACATTAACGCTTTCACAGAGCTTCTCTGGAACAGCTTAAATGAAGATAATAAAGTTTCTTTATTTGTCCGTTATATTGATATTGCTTCCGGAACATACGAAACAAAGATCGTAAATAAAAATGTATAAGTTATTTATAGCATATCCAACAAAGGAGTTTTTATCATGAATGAAATTCAATTAAAGTACGGTTGTAACCCCAACCAGAAACCTTCCCGTATCTATATGGAAGACGGCAGTGATTTACCCGTTACCGTATTAAACGGCAAACCCGGCTACATCAACTTTCTCGATGCCTTTAACGGCTGGCAGTTGGTAAAAGAATTAAAAGAAGCAACCGGCCTTCCCGCTGCTACTTCTTTCAAACACGTTTCACCCGCAGGCGCAGCAGTCGGCCTTCCCCTTTCCGATACTCTTGCAAAAATTTACTGGGTAGATGATCTTGGCGAATTATCTCCGTTAGCATGTGCTTATGCAAGAGCACGTGGTGCTGACAGAATGTCATCATTTGGTGACTTTATTGCACTATCCGATGTCTGTGATGTTGATACCGCAAGACTGATTAAGCGTGAAGTATCTGACGGTGTGATTGCTCCCGGATATACCGATGAAGCTTTAGAACTTTTGAAAGCAAAGAAAAAAGGCAATTACAACATCATCCAGATTGATCCTTCTTATACTCCTGCTGCCATTGAGCGCAAACAGGTATATGGCATTACATTCGAACAGGGACGCAATGAATTGGATGTAAACGGAGACTTGTTATCCAATATTGTAACCGAAAACAAAGACCTGCCCGAATCAGCACTCATTGATATGAAGATTGCATTAATCACCTTAAAATATACCCAGTCAAACAGTGTCTGCTATGTAAAAGACGGACAGGCAATCGGTATTGGTGCCGGTCAGCAGTCCCGTATTCACTGTACCAGACTCGCCGGTCAGAAAGCAGACAACTGGTTCTTACGTCAGTCTCCTCAGGTCATGGGCTTACAATTCCTTGATACCTTAGGTCGCGCAGACAGAGATAATACCATCGATGTTTATATGGGCGATGAATATATGGATGTCTTAGCTGATGGTGAATGGGAAAAGAGATTCAAAGTAAAACCTGCAGTATTCACAGCAGAAGAGAAAAAAGCGTGGCTTTCACAAAACCAGAATGTAACCTGCGGTTCCGATGCATTCTTCCCCTTCTCAGATAATATCGAAAGAGCCCACAAGAGTGGCGTAAAATATATCGCACAGCCCGGCGGCTCTGTCAGAGATGATCTTGTGATCGAATGTGCAAACAAATATGATATGGTAATGGCATTTACCGGTATTCGTTTGTTCCATCACTAATTTAATACATATGATTTCTATATCATTTTGATTTGATTTAATGAATTAAAAAATAAAACAGCAATCGTCATTAAGACCATTGCTGTTTTATTTTATTCATCCCAGATATGCTTTTTCATATAAGCAAACCATTCACTGGTTTGCCTGTTATCTGATTTAAAATTCAGTAATTTATCCAAATACCCCTGTTCTTTTACAATTTGTTTACTGATAGGATAAACCAGTTCAAAAGTCAGACTGATATGTCCAACCAGATGGTCAACTACCGTTTCCTTATAAGCTCTTAAAACGGCATGCCGTTTGCAAAAAGCCTCTTTTACTTTTTCACTGACCAATGCCTGCTTCAGATTTTCTGTCGACACATTATAGATATCTTCCATGGGTGTTTCATAATTCACTCTTAAGATATCAATCTTATCTGCATCACGTAAAATATGGCAAAACATCTGCTCTTTCTCTGATAGTCCCTCTTCAATCCGATATGCACTGTGATTTCGGATTGCAGTTTCCGTATATTTCTTTATAGTTATATAAACTTCGTATGCCTTTTCATCTTCGATTGCCGGTTTCTTCACATACTCTTCAAATAATCCATCCTCAAACAACAAATCTGCACCAAACTGTGCATGATCAATCGATTTATTATCCGCAAAAGTCCCATATCGTCGTACTTGTTCAAATCTTCCGATATCATGCAGCATTCCGGTTAACCATGCCAACGCACAGTCATCCTCTGATAACAGATTACCTTTTGCAATCCTCTCACAAAGATTGGCAACACGAAAAGTATGATCATATTTTAGTTTGATCTTCGGATCTGATAAATCATAATCTGAGGTGTATTCTATAAAACGATTTATTATGTTCTCACGATTGATGAATTCTGTCATAATAAAACCAGCCACTCTGTTTTCTGAGACCTTTCTTCTGCATCTTTTTTTTAATTAGCTCACTCTCTTCTTTCCAGATAATCCAGAAACTGCTCTTTTGCATCTTTAAAACGTTTACGGCTCACCGCCACTTTCGTTCCATCTGCCATAAGAACGTCTTTCATGGAAAAACGTCTGACATAACAGGGATTAATGGCAAAGCTTTGATGTACACGGATAAAAATATCATCTGTCTGCTCCAGAAAATCATCCATTTTCATCCAGACACGTTTTTGTCCGTCTATACAATATATCAATAGCTCATGCTTATTGCTTTCAACATAAATAATATCAGACGGAATTAAATTCACCACTTCTCCGGATATATGCAGAACAATCCTTTTATCTTTTTCCGCATCGATTTCCTGCATGGTTTTTTCCAACGCGAATTTTAACTTTTCGACTTGAATGGGCTTTACCAGAAAGTAACTGGGTTTCGTCATAAAAATGTCGACTGCATATTCAATATATCCGGTCAAAAAAATAATCTTAATCCGCGGATACGTCTGCTGGAGACGTATCGTCACGTCAATTCCGTTCTGCTTGGCTCCGTCCCATTTTATATCCATAATCACAATATCGGGAACCTTTTTTATTCCTTCTTCCAGTTCGGATAAATACTGTTCTATCGAATTGCTACATTCGATTTCAAATACATTTTAATACTCATGTAGTATCATCTCTTTTAGTTTCTCGCAAACATGTTGTTCATCATCACAAATAGCAAGTCTGTACATGTTGTTTATCTCCCGTCATTCTCTTTATTCTTCTGATAAGTAAATGTCTGATATGTCATGAATAACAAAATTCCCAACATGGCAATCGCCAAAACCGGATAAGGAATAATAATTCGCCCCGGCTGATTATAATTGTAATAATAACTGTAAGTCAGAAATGTAATCAAAACATGCACCACAGGCACCCAGAAAAGGCGAATACACAGTATACCAATCAGAACACCGATAATCTCGATAAAATATCCATATCTTTCATGCATCTGCGGCAAAAAATAAAGTGCCAGTGCACCTTGTGTATAAAAAATGAAAAGTAACAGCTCCGATGTCAGTCTGGTATGCATCAATTTATGAACAACAGCCATCATAAACAACAACATCACACCAAGAGCGAACAGCTTACCTCCGGTACTATACCAGTCAGGCAGATACAATTCTCCGATAATATAATAGATATTGGGATATTTCATGGAAAGTCGATTGGTATCCACTCCGGTTTGTGCAAAATAGATTCCCAACAGTTCTCCAATCGGCCTGCCGAGAATCCATGCGGGAATAATGCTCAAAACATAAATCCCCGGAATCCAGAGTAAATCAACGGATTTAATCTTTTTATAAAGCCATAATAAAATAATAACCGGTGCCCAAAATAAGGACTGTAATTTAAATGCAAATGCAATGCCATAGAAAATCATGGCAATTCGTGATTTATCTTTTAATAAGAAAAGGACTGTCATCAATAAAAAGGATGTATAGATGGAATCACATTGTCCCCACATGGCACTGTTGCTGATAACGGTTGGTGTTAAAAAAACGACACTACAGCCGATTGCAGCCAGAGTTTCGCTTTTTTTTGCTTCATACAGAATCAGCCCCGCAGCAACCGCAACAACAACATCAAAACAAACGGAAATCAGCTTCATGGCAATCATACTGTAATCACCAAATTTTGCTGCAATCAACAAAAGATACATATATGAAGGCGCATAATCATAAAAATCCTCAGCCAAAGATGCTGCGCCCTTTGCGGCAATTTCATCCATCCATGGTTCAAACCAGATGGTCCAGTCCCTGCTGACAAACCAAATAAAATGTTTTCTGATTAACATTCCAAACAGAAATGCCATCACCAGCATGATGATATTGATAATTCTTTTTTTATCTCCAAAAAAACGCAAGGGTCCGTTCGAAAAAAGCGGAGCCTCTTCGGTCATTTTTTCCATGGAAATCTCCTCCAAAAGATACATAACATTACACTTTTTCTATCTTATCATGTTTGTTTTTTTAATGCAATCATCCTATGTTTCATTTCAGCCTACATAAATCGACACTGTGTTTTTTATTTACACCCTATTAATCCAGATAACTTCTCATAGTTTTTAGAGCATTTTTTTCCAGTCTGGAAACCTGCGCCTGCGAAATACCAATCATATCGGATACTTCCATTTGTGTTTTCCCATCAAAAAAACGGAGTTCAATAATTTCCCTTTCCCTGTCATTCAGTTTTTTCATAGCTTCTCCGATGGCAATGTTTTCCACCCAGATTTCTTCCTTATTCTTTTTATCAGAGACCTGATCCATAACATACAACGTATCTCCGCCATCCGTATAGATTGGTTCATATAGGCTCATGGGACTTTGAATGGCATCCAATGCATACACAATATCTTCTTTGGCAATCCCTATCTCCGATGCAATTTCCTCTATGGTTGGCTCTTTTAAACTCTTTTTTGTCATATTCTCTTTGGCATATATGGCTTTGTAGGCAGTATCCTTCAGACTTCTGGATACCCGGATGGAACTGTTGTCACGCAAAAACCGCCGGACTTCACCGATAATCATGGGAACAGCGTAGGTGCTGAATTTTACTCCCAGCTCGGCATTAAAATTATCAATAGCCTTAATCAGCCCCACACAGCCAATCTGAAATAAATCATCTGCATTCTCATTTGCAGACGAAAAACGCTTAATCACACTTAACACGAGGCGGAGATTTCCTTCAATATAAGCTTCTCTGGCCTGTAAATCCCCCTGGTTTATCTTTGCGAAAAGCACCTCTTTTTCTTCGCTTGACAAAAGTGGCAGTTTCGCTGTATTCACTCCGCAGATTTCAACCTTACCCTGTGACATAAAAAATCCTCCCAATAGATGTCTCTATTGAAAGGATTGACTTTTTTCAGAAAATTATTCTCTGATTGAACATCCAGGGTTATTCTTTTGATACCAAACTTTAACCTTGCACTTTTTTCAAAATATTATCCAGTGTCTTAGGCATCAGACGAAATCCCATGGATGCCGGATTTAATACAGCTCCCTGACATTTACCGACAAGCATCTTCTGGATTTGTTCAACCGGAATAATCGTTGCCTGCATGTTGTTTTGGACATTGAATTTATTGAATTCCACAACATCACCGAAAATCGGAAGGAAAAATTCGCCTTCTTTATTGGCCAGATACGGAATATCAAAGGTTCCATCCTGTAATTTTCCATCCCAGTCTTTTGGCATTTCCACGGTCATCCGGACAGGAAGAAGATATTTTGCCCTCGCAATATTTACAGTCATTTCTTCCTCTAATTCAATCAGCACCTTTTTTTCTTCCATAGGAATATCGCGTGTAAATTCCTGCAGGAAATACAGAATTGAAATTTCCAAAGACGGATTCAATAGCGGTTGTTGATTTTCCGGCAGCTTGGAAAAATCCGGCTTGGGAATCACATTTTCCATTTTCACCGCATATTCCCCTTCATCATTTACAACAACAATCTGGGAAACACCGTAAGAATATAAATCAATAAAGAACTGTTTCATGCTCTTTTGCTCAACTTTGATACCAAGCATGGCATATTTATCCGTACGGTATTCTTTTTCCTTTTCTTTGAATTTCTCTTCGCTGGTAAACGCATAAATCTGATCTTCTCCACCCTCTTTGTCCCATACGACAAAAGGATGTTTGGTAACTCGCGAGCCAAGTACCAAAAACGAATCTCTCTTTACCAGATCCATCATCACTGCTTTATCTTTTTCTGTAATTGCCATTTTTCATTCTCCTGTATCTTTAATCAACATGTAAAAGAAATTTCATGTTCCAAAACAGTATAACATATCTTCAAGTAGAATGTCTTTAAAAATTTCATGAAACATCTTCCCCCGTATGATAAGAACGGTTTCCGATGCAATCAAACAACTTTTGTCTGTCAGTCTTTTCCTGTAATACATCTTCCAAAATCTTCATGCATGCCTTATAATCCTGCAATCCCTGCTTAAATCGTTCCCTAAACATCAGATAATCCGTTTTTGTCACATCATACGTATTGTCATTTACAAACAATGCCGAGGAAAAAGAAAATCCCAACAATCTTTTTTCAATCGGACCATACAGCCTCTCCCGGATTCCTGAATCATCTTTAATCAAAAATGTGATGAGATGATAGCAAAAAAAGTTAATGGAAATCTGTAGATGACTAATCGGATGCCGTTCTTTATAGGTTAAGTTCAAGGCTTTTTTAAGCAGTTTTTTAATGGTCACCTGCTCTGTCCGATTCAGATGTGTAAGCCGTGGCGCACTGATTTTGTCAACATCCCGTGACAGAAATTCCCGGGCGATATAGACATCCATCGCACCTTCGTATCGGAAATGTGCCGCCAGATTTTTTTTGTTTTCATTGCCAGTCACTTCATAGACCAGAGGATGCGCATTACAATCTAACATGTAATGTCCGACAAAGCCGATATAATAACTGAGAGCAATCTCCCTTTGTTTTCCGGCAAATGAATTTGTACATAAAAACAGATTTTTCAAAAACAGTCCGGTATTTTCCTCATGTAACATGGTACCGATACTTGTTCCCGGTCTGAGCAAATCAAAAAAATCATAAAAAAACACATCCGGACCGGCCAACCCCACGCAATACGCATGGGGTTGACTTTTAATCCTATTTTTCACGTTTCCGTCTTTCAAGTCTCTATAATTTAAAATCCCACACGTGTAGTGTGTAATATATGCCGGCATACTTCCTCCTTATTTGCACTCCAATCCATGATACCGCCTTCTCCCTGATAGGACAAACAATCACGAAAAATCTGCGTTCTTCCACACTAAACGTCCTTGCACATTTCCCGTTTCAGACGTTTCATAATCTTTTTCTCCAACCTTGAAATATAAGACTGCGATATACCAAGCATACATGCTACTTCTTTCTGTGTCAATTCCTCTCCATCTTCACTGTCCAGTCCAAACCGCATATTGATGATGGTACGTTCCCTGTCAGAAAGCTTATTAATGGCATTGTATAAAACCTTTTTCTCTACCTCATCTTCGATGTCACGATAGGTAATATCTTCCTCCGTCCCGAGAATATCCGATAACAAAAGTTCATTTCCATCCCAGTCAACATTAAGCGGCTCATCGATAGAAACCTCCAACTTGGTCTTATTATTGCGCCGTAAATACATCAAAATCTCATTTTCAATGCACCGGGAAGCATAGGTTGCCAGCTTGATATTCTTATTTGGATTGTATGTATTGATTGCTTTGATCAGTCCAATGGTTCCGATGGAAATCAGATCCTCTACGCCCACTCCTGTATTATCAAACTTTTTTGCAATATAGACAACCAGCCGCAGATTATGCTCAATCAATACAGACTTTGCTGCTTCCGCTTCTTCCTGTTCTCCGCTGATCAGATCATTTAACATTTCCGTTTCTTCTTCATCCAACAATGGCGGCGGAAGCACTTCCGTCCCTCCAATATAGTGAATATCTCCAAAATCCTCAAAATCATTTCTTTTATTCTTTTTTAAAATACTGAATTTTAAATATCCGGGTAAAACAAATTTCAAAATCACAAAAAAACCTCCTATCATTTTACGCTAAATCACAGCTTTCGGATGCAAAATCATCTCATATTTTGCCCTTCCCGAAAAACGTTCCATACAAATCGCGCACAACACATGATGGTAACAGGATACCTCTTCCTTTTTTATTTCCACAGTTTCCAGAAAAAAAGCCTCCATAACACCCTTACTCCTTCCCACTGAACAATAAGGTATCATCCGGTATCCGTTCAGACTATGTACATCCGTATCCGGAAAAAGCTTTCGAAACAGATCGATTGTCATGATACAGACCGGTCTTCCGGAAATCGGATCGGTCAAAGTATTTCCTGAATCCAACAGTCCATAAGACATACAAGTCCTGTTCCCCTGTCTTAAAACAACAGAAACAACAGTTTCTCTGTTCAGAGTATGTTGTACAAGCATATTTCTGACGGTAGCTATGATCAGATACAAAAATACCATAGCCATTGCTCCAGTTAGCAAAAGATAACTGTTCTGCATAATATTATTAAACAATCCCAATACGCCGGCAAGGCAAATGCAGGTTGCGATTTCTGTCAGAACTGTTTTTACAAGTTGCTTAATGCTAACTATCCGAAAGACAAAAACTGAAATTATCACATCAACAATCAAAGAAACCAATAAAATCAAAATATAGTGATCCTTTCCCTCATTGATGATTACGATTGTCAAAACGTATGCAATACATCCTGCTATTGCTGCAAAAATGATACGCAATGTGGATGCCCCCATATGTAATATCCGGTTTGTTATTCCAAAAACACCAAACTGATAAATAAAATTCATCAAAAAAATCAGATCATAATAAACGACCAAACCGCATCACCTTCAAACTGTTTTTTAATCTCTACCCATTATACAGACTCCCTTATGCATATTTTGTCAAAGAAACACAGAATAAATATGAAATATTTCGACACAAAGAGCTTGATTAGCAGTCGAATGCAAAAAAACACCATGAATATCGGTAGATATCCATGGTGTATCTGACATAACTTATGTATCTTTTATATTGTATTATGAGCAATCATAAAATACTCGTTACAATAACTCGCTGCAATGCTTAAATCATGCTATTGTTTCTTCTATAAACCTCTTTATTTTTTCTGCAAGAAATCCGGAATCTTTAAGGACTGGGATTCTACATTGGCTTTTATCGGCTTCGGCTCCGCAAAATGACCTGCAGACTGAATCGGTGTAACCGAAGGAATCGGAGCAGTACCTGACATTGCTGCTGTGCTTTGATTTGAAGCAACAGGTCTTGCAACCGGTTTGGGAGCTGCAACGGGAGTAACCGGAGCTACCGGTTTTCTGACATAGCTGCCACCCATCTGGGAAACCAGGCGTGCAGAAGGATTGCCTGCCTCCTCAATTCCTGTCGCAATAACAGTAACACTACAGAAATCCGGTTGTGCATCATCATATAGCGCACCAAAAATAATATTCACATCATCGCCAACCATATCTCTTACATATTGTGCTGCATCATTTGCATCCATCAGGGTAATGTCACCGGATACATTGATTAATACATCTGTAGCACCTGTAATGGTTGTCTCTAACAAAGGTGATCCGACAGCCATCTTAACTGCTTCATTGGCTTTATCATCTCCCTGTCCGTAACCAATACCAACATGGGCAACACCCTTATCTTTCATAACAGTTGAGATATCTGCAAAGTCCAAATTGATAACACCGGGGATATTGATCAAATCGGTAATACCCTGAACTGCCTGTTGTAAAACTTCATCCGCTTTCTTTAATGCTTCAGGGAATGTGGTACGTCTGTCAACAATCTCTAACAGCTTATCATTGGGAATTACAATCAAGGTATCTACATGTTCTTTTAACTTTTCAATACCGCCCAGCGCATTTGTCATACGGGTACGTGCTTCAAAACCAAAAGGTTTGGTAATAACACCAACGGTTAAGATACCCATATCTTTTGCAACCTGAGCAACAACGGGAGCTGCACCGGTACCGGTACCACCACCCATACCGCAGGTAACAAATACCATATCTGCACCCTTCAGTGCTGCGGTAATCTCTTCTATACTTTCAAGGGCAGCCTGCTCACCAACTTCAGGCTTTGCACCTGCGCCAAGTCCTTTTGTCAACTTTTCACCAATCTGCAACAACTTCGGAGCCTTGCATAACTGCAACGCCTGTTTATCTGTATTTAAACCGATAAAACTAACTCCTCCGATATTTTCCTGTATCATTCTATCTACGGCATTGTTTCCGGCACCCCCGACACCTGCAACGATAATCTTAGCTGCGCCTTCTGTATCATTTGACTTAATTTCTAACAAGGGTATTTCCTCCTTCACAAACTTCATCTAGTTTTCTACATAATATCATATAATCATTTTACAAATTTATCAATGCTTTTTTTCGTTTCTACGCAGATTCCTTGCATGTTACACCACAAAAAAATAGAAATCCGCTCTTTTTAATCCGGTTCAAATGTCAGGGTTGTGGTTCCGGTTTCATATTCCCGCATGTCCAAAACACCGGCTTTTCCCTGAATCGAAGGTACAATCACGGAAAGCTGCATGATTTTTTCATCAATATGGCTTTTCGAACCAATCAGCACTCTCGCATCACCGAAATACAACGTAACATTGTTATTCGTATCAAAATAGATCTTGTCCGCAATAATCTCATATTTATCCAGCAATTGTGTCAGTTCCAGTATTTCCTGAAAAATTTCACTGCGCTCTACAGGAAGCTGCTCATATAAAAGCACGTGATTAAAACGAAGCCCGGTAATTTCAGGAACCCCCTGTGTTATCTGAGGCGAACTTTCAACAACAATTCCCTCCCTGTCAAAATACATATAGTTTCCCAGATAGGAAATGCATCCCGCAAGCTTTTTTTCATACACCATGATACGAATTGTGTCATTGCTTTTTACTTCTACATCCATCTTTTCTACAAAAGGAATATTCTCGATGGACTTATTGCGATATTTGATATTTAATAGCAGAGAATTGTCAAATACATTTCCCTTTAATACCATATCCTTTATTTCCTGCTCCGTATAATGACTATTTCCTACTACTTCCACATTAGTCACCCGATATCCGGCAAGGATTAAGGTCATGCCAGCACAGGCTAAGAGTACTGCAGCTGCCACGACCATCCATATTTTCTGTTTTAGCGTAAATCGACTGTACTCTCTTTTCATTCTTCGTTAATCTTTGCTCCCAGGAGTTTTAAATCACGACAGATATTTTCATATCCGCGCTTAATAAAAGAATCATGATTCACATAAGTATCACCGTCTGCAACCAGACCTGCGAGTACTAAAGCGGCTCCGCCGCGAAGTTCTTTTGCCTCTACCGTCGTACCTTTCAGCTGTTTCACACCACAGATCATGGCACGGTTTCCCATCACATGAATATCCGCCCCCATTTTTAAAAGCTCCGAAACTGTCTGAAAGCGATTTTCAAAAATAGTTTCTTCCAAAATGCTGCATCCGTCTGCAATGCAGAACGCAGACATAAACATAGACTGCAGATCTGTAGGAAACCCGGGATAAACCTCTGTCTTTGCCAGTCGAACTGCTTTTGTGGCATTTTCACCATTGATGCATACCCAGTCTTTTGCAACAGCCAGATCCGCACCCATTGCACTTAACAGTTCAAAGACTTTGGCTAAATGTTCGGTTGGTGCCTGGTTTAAAACAACCAGTCCCCGTGTCATTGCCCCTGCTAACAGATAGGTGCCGGCAACAATCCGGTCCGGCATAATCCGATAGCATGTCTCGCAAAGACTTTGTACTCCGCGAACTGTTATCACAGAAGTTCCCGCACCTGTAATCTTAGCACCTGCCTGATTCAAAAAACTACATAATTCTACAATTTCAGGTTCTCTGGCACATCCGGTTATTCGAAATTCACAATCGGATATAACAGCGTACATCACTGCATTTTCTGTTGCACCCACACTGGGAAAAGCTAATTGTACCTCTCTGCCATCCGCCTTTGCTGCCTGCGCATAAACGCACTCTGTATCATCCAAAAAAACAACACCCATCTGTCGCAAAATGTCCAGATGCATATCAATCGGTCTTTTTCCGATGACACATCCCCCCGGATAACAAATAGAAATTTCCCCTATTCGCCCAAGCAAGGCCCCGATTAATACTACCGAAGAACGCATCACATTGGCATGCTCTGTCGGAAAAGCCGTATCGGAAATATTGGTTGCATCAATCTCAATTGTGCTTCGGTTTCTTTCGATCCTGCATCCCACCGCTTCCAACAATTTGAGCATATGATCCACATCCGATATCTGCGGACAATTTTTTAACACGGTTCTTCCTTTAATCAGAATTGAAGCTGCCAAAATGGGCAGTGCAGAATTTTTTGACCCTTGTATATCAACTTCCCCACATAATGTATTCCCTCCGCATACATGTATCGTATTCATATCCACCTTCCGTTCGTGAATATTTTTCTACTATATTGTATGCAGTTTGAATGGATACGCGCCTGTATCATGTAAAATTCTTAACACACAGACAGAAATAACATCTGACCGCTACTCATGACCTCTTCTTTTTCTACATCACATTGTCTTTTAGACGTATCTGGCGTGATACATTTAATACCAGACCAATTTCAGCCATCAAAAACATTTCCGAAGTACCACCGTAACTGATGAAAGGAAGGGAAATTCCCGTATTTGGCATGGTATTGGTAACAACTGCAATATTCAAAACAACCTGTATCGCAAAATGAGCCATTACACCGACAACCAGTAAGGCTCCGAACAAGTCTGGGGCATTGTTGGAAATCACCATACATCTCCAGATTAAAAGGACAAATAAAAGAATGACTGCCAAAGCGCCAAACAATCCCAATTCCTCACAAATGATGGAAAAAATCATATCATTCTGTGCCTCCGGAAGGAAACCGAGCTTTTGCATACTGCCGCCCAGACCTTTTCCGAAAATACCACCGGATCCGATGGCATAAAGCGCCTGAAGGGTTTGGAAACCAATTCCGTCCGGATCTTTTTCCGGATCCAGCCAGATAGCGATACGTCCCATTCGGAAACTGTCACTTTGCATATGCGTAGCTGCATATACAACAACTGCTCCAAGAGCAACAACAAGTAAAAAGGCGATAATATATTTTTTATAATCCGAATCGGCAACAAATAACATGACAACCGCAATTCCGCCAACGATAATACCGGAGCTTAAGTTATCCGTAATCTGCCATAATAATACGGCCATAACAGCCGGAGCGGCAATGACAATCGCTGCGCCTTTAATCGTTGCCAGCTTCTTTTTGCTAAAATGTGTGATCATGGATGCGCAAAACAAAATCACGGCAATTTTTACAATTTCTGCCGGTTGGAACTGCAAAGAACCAACCACCCTGATCCATCTTCTTGCACCGTTGACTTCCACTCCCATCGGTGTCAAAACCAAAAAAATCAAGAAAATCGATACACCCATACCGACAAATGCATATTTTTCCCAACGGTGATAATCCACCATAATGGTAAAAATCATAACCAGCGTACCGGCTATGGTCGCAGTAAACTGATGTCTCAGATAATATGTAGAATCACCAAGTTGTCCGGTTGCTTCATAAGAGCTGGTTGAATAAATCATAATCAGACCGAAAGCAATCAGAAAAATGACAACAAAAAGAAGTGTGTAATCAAAAAATGATTGATTTTTTGTTTTGTTCTTTTTCCTTACGGGCATTAAGAATTCTCCTTTTTATAATGCTAAAAATCCCACTAAACACAATACTGCGGTAACGATTGAGAAAACATAAACAACTTTCGTCTCTCTCCAGCCGCATAATTCAAAATGATGGTGAATCGGTGCCATTTTAAAAATACGCTTTCCGCCTGTCAACTTAAAATAAGAAACCTGCAGTATGACACTTAAAACCTCTGCAAAATAAATAAAACCAACAATTAAAATAAACAACTGCAGCTGCATCATATACGCACACGCTGCAACAAAGCCACCCAAAGCAAGGGAACCGGTATCTCCCATAAAGACACTGGCAGGATATCCGTTAAATAATAAAAAGCCAAGCAAAGCGCCAACAGCCGCACAGGTTACCGGGGTAATCGGTGCACCAAGTCCAATCGCACATGCCGTAAAGAAGGTTGCCACCAAAATCGTAACACTGGTTGCCAGTCCATCCAGTCCATCCGTAAAATTAGTTCCATTAACAGTCCCCAGCACAACAAAGAAAAGCAACGGAATGTTTAAAAAGCCAAAATCAATGTATTGACCCGACATAAACGGAATTCTCCATGCCAGACTAACATCTGTATAGGCACACAGATAATATGCAAAAACAGCCGTTACAATAATCTGTAACAAAAACTTCTGCCATGCACGCAGTCCCATGGATCTTTTTAATACGACTTTGATATAATCATCCAGAAATCCAATCAGACCAAACCCCAGTGTTAAAAATAAAATAGGAATAATCTGCGGATAACTTTTTATAAAAAATAAAGAAGTAATGGTCATGGCTGTTAATATCAAAAGACCGCCCATAGTAGGTGTTCCATTCTTTTTCAAATGGCTTTCCGGTCCTTCATCGCGCACGGTCTGACCGACTTTCAACTTTCGCAAAAAAGGAATTAAAACCGGTCCCAAAGCGACACTGATCACAAATGAAATTAATGTAGGTATTACAATTTCCTGATACATAAATGACTTCATCCTTTCCGTTTATCCATTGTCAATTATACTGGATTCCCTCTAAATAGGGAAGAATATTTTCATACAGTTTTTTAATTACCGGAGCAGCAATCTGTCCGCCATAATACACACCCTGGGGTTTCCTGATAATGACAAGCGCAATAATCTGTGGATCATTTGCCGGTTCAAATCCGATAAACGATGCAATGTACTGACCGCTGCCACGCGGCAATGTCTGGCTGGTAGCCGTCTTTCCACCAATGGAATAACCTTCAATATATGCTTTTTTTCCTCCGCCTTCGCTTACGACTTTTTCCAGCATAAAGCGAAGTGTTTCGCTGGTTTCATCTGATACAATATCATCCTGAACCGGATAATTCAATTTTGTTACATTTCCGGTCACAGAATCGGTCACATAATCAGCCAGATGCGGCGTCACCCGGTGTCCACCGTTAATTAAGGAACTAATGGTGGTAAGTAACTGAATAGGAGTAATCTGAAACGATTGTCCAAAAGAAACCGTCGCCAACTCTACTAACCCCATATCTTCTTTTTTGTGCATAATGGTTCCGGCCTCTCCCGGAAGATCTATTCCTGTTTTATTTAATATCCCAAATTGCTTAAAATATTCATAATATCGGTCGATGCCAACCCGAAGTCCCACATTGATAAAGACCGGATTGCAGGAATTCATGGTTGCTGTCAAAAAAGTCTCGGCTCCATGTCCCTGTGTCTTATGACAACGTATCTTCCGATCCTCAACAATGCAAAATCCCGGGCAATGAAACTGTTCATCCAGACAGACCGCTTTACATTCCAGTCCGGCAGCGGCTGTGATTACCTTAAACGTCGATCCGGGTTCATACGTATCATTGATACAGGCATTACGCCACATCTTATTGGCAGCTTCCGTCGTATTCCCCGACACACTCTGAATCACTTCAGAGGTTTTTTCTTTGTATGCATATTCTAACTCAAAAGGATGATTGAGATCATATTCGGGAACATCCACCATTGCTAAAATAGCACCATTATTCGGATTCATAACAATCAGTGAAACACTCTCCGCCTCCTTGGCCTCCATCACCTGCATTGCCAACTGCGTAGCATAGCTTTGTATATTCATATCCAGCGTCAATGTCAGGTCATCTCCGGCAATCGGCTCAATCCTGCTTTCCCCTGTGTAATCCAGTTCCAGGCCTTTGGCATCTGTCAACGTCAGAATGGTCCCATTGGTTCCCTGCAGCTTTTCATCATATTTAACTTCCAGTCCAAGAATCCCCTGGTTATCACCGCCGGTAAACCCCAAAACCTTACTCGCTAACGAAGAATAAGGGTAAAAGCGTTTATAATCTTCATCAACTTTTACCCCGGATAAGTTGCACTGTCTGATTTTATCACCGACAGCCTTATCAACATTGCTCTTTATTCGTTCCATGGAGGAATATTTCTGTACTTTTTTTAATACGGTTTCATAGTCCATTTCCAGTTCATTGGAAAGGACACCCGCTACCTCTTCGGGGTTCTCAATTTGTGAATGAATCACCGAAATCGTACAAACAACTTTATTATCTGCAATCACAGTCCCGTTTTTATCTAATATCCGTCCCCGTGCCGCCTTGATGGAGCGCTCCCTTTCGTGAAGTTCCAATGCCTTTTGGGAATAATATTCGGATTGAAATACCATGACATAAACCAGTCGACCCGTAAGGCCCAATAACATAATCAATAAAACAAAAAATGATAATACGATTTTCTTTTTATGATAAATCTGAAAACCTTTCACAAAACTACCCCAAAAATCAGCTTTTTACTAATCTATTAGGTAGTCTATTTCTTTATGACTTAATCCACATTCATATTTGCTTCATCTTCTTCGGAATAACCGTTTTCCGTTTCATTTGTACTATCTGCATGAATGGAAAGACTGTCGTCAACCAATGCTCCGACACCGCCTAAATCTGATGTTGTAGGATCAATCGGCTCATAGGTTTCCGGATCCAGATATTCTCCGGTATTGGGATCTATCGCATAACCGGTTGCCGCATCAATCTGAGCCTGAATGGAATCTGCCGGTTTAATGGGCTCTTCCTCTTCTTGTTCTTCCTCATCAGGTTCAATCATAGTCGGATAGCCGGATAATACACCAAGCTTTCGCAACTGCTCTTTTTCTTCTTCTGTAATTTCCTCGGTTCTGAAAATCTGCATATAGGGAAGAAGTTCCGTCATAATATTCTTACAGATTTCCTGTGCAAAGGAAGAGTGGGGCTGATGGTCCACATTGGGTCTGTCAATGACAACATATACAACTACCTGCGGATCATCGACCGGTGCAAATCCGACAAAAGAAACAACGTAGTTACCGGTTCCTCGAGGATACATCTCCGCGGTTCCTGTTTTTCCACCGATTAAATATCCGGCAGGAACAGCTGTTTTACCGGTACCGATATCACAGACATTAAACAAATATCCTTTCATTCTATCGGATGTTGATTCGGATATGGTCTGTTTTAAAACGCGGGGCGTGATTTTTTCCGCAACACTTCCGTCCGCATTACGGATTTCTTTTACAACATGAGGCTGATAATAGTAACCACCATTCACTACCGAGCAAAATGCACTTGCCATCTGTATCATGGTAACATTATATCCCTGTCCAAATGTGGAAATGGCTAAATCCGCACTTCCCATATTATCCGGATCAAAAACGAGCGTATCCGTTCTTGCCTCTCCTGCTAAATCGATATTGGTCTTTAATCCGATATTAAAGTTGGACAGATACTCTGCCAAAGTTCCACTGCCCATGGCGGAACCAATATTCATCAAAGCCACGTTGCAGGATTGTTCGAGCGCACCGGACAAAGTCAATGTACCATGACCAATTCGTTTATGGCAGTGAATTTTATGTCCGCCGACTTCCAACACACCGCCGCAATTATAGGATTCATTCCCTGTTAACACACCGGCATCCAGACCGGCAGATATGGTCAGGGATTTTGCCGTAGATCCCGGTTCATAAGTATCGGAAATACAGAAGTTTCTCCAAATCTGATTTAACGCATCATAACGTTCTTCCTCCGTCATGGCTGCAATTTGTTCTTCCGAATACAATCCATTTTCACTTAAGGATCTCGGATTGTTTAAATCAAATACCGGGTATCCGGCCATGGCAAGCACTTCGCCGTTATTGGGGTCCATAACAATGACACCGGTGCTTTTGCTTCCAAGTTCGCCTGCTCGGTATGCGTTTTCTCCTTCGTGCTCGTGATTCCACTGTGCCACATACTTATCTACGATACTTTGTATATTGGCATCAATCGTCGAAACAATGGTCTGTCCGTCCCTGGCAGGAATGGTAGTTCTTTCCACATCTGAATCATCCGTCAGATAACCATATTCCCGGCCATCCGTTCCGTTCAGAATACTGTTATAGTACTCTTCTAATCCAAAGCTTCCGATATCCTTACCGACCGTAAAACCTATGGTATCACACGCTAAGCTTCCATAAGGATAGACTCTCTTATATTCACTCTCAAACCAAATTCCCTTGATATTCGGATACTCGGATGGATTGCTCTGCATTTCCACAAAATCAGCAATTTCTTCATATTCCAGCTTTTTAAACAAAACATGATAGCGGTCATCTTTGTTCGTCACAATATAATTGCGCAATTCGTTGATATCGACATCAAAACAGGCATCCAGTGCCGCAAGTGTCGGCTCCAAAGATCCTTCCACACTGTTGATAATGCTTGAATCTACAACTAAGTTATACACTTTTTCACTGTATGCTAACTTTGTACCGTTGGTGTCCAGAATGTCTCCTCTTTTATAAGGAAGCGTTGTACTGACATAATTCTGCTGAGACAGGATTTTTCTCTTATAGTTTTCGCCGTTTTCTTTATTAATCATAAACAAGCGGACACTCAAACCGACGAAAGCCAGTAAGACTATAAAAAATAGAAATACCAGCTTTTTTCTCATACTATATGTGAAATGTCTTACATTCTCCGGTTCTCTCTGGGGAGACGGAGAAAAAATGTCTTTTATACGTTCTATCACTTTTACACCACCTATGGCATCTGCGCATACTGTCTTACGTAATCATCACCCTGTGTCTCAATCGTAACAACCTGACCTTCTTGCGCATACTGCATGCCGAGTTCATTGATTGCCACATCTTTTACATATGCAAGATCAACCGATGAAATAATCCGGCTGTATTCTTCATCATTTGCCATTTTCATGGAATTTAACTGACTTTCTTTTCTTGCAATAGATTCCTTTAATGCTTTGTTTTGTGACTGGATATTAATATAATTTACCAGAATAACAGATGATAATACAAGTGCTGCCATTAAAAAAACAACGTATCCGAAATTCATATGTACATGTCTTTCTCTGACTCTGCGCTGCACATCCGGATTCTCAATCGGTGTAGGAGCTTTGTGAATTTCTTTTCTTACGTCAATTTTTCTGGCCGTATTACCGTCAATATAGTATTCACCGTATCCGCCGCTTCTTATATATTTGCTTCTGTTTGTATAATTTCTTGTGTTCTTACTCATCCTTGATCATTCCTTCTATTTCTTATTGTTTTGTCTTATTCTCTATCTCTTGTACTTTTCAAATCCTTTTATAAAGTACATCAATCTTTTATGCTCTTTTAAAAATACGTAGCTTTGCACTTTTAGACCTGCTGTTATCTTCCAGTTCTTCCTCTGATGGTAAAATCGGTTTTTTCGTTATCACTTTTCCCAAAGAAACCCGATTACATGTACAGATTGGAAATCCCGGTGGGCATGTACAGGGATTTTCCTGTTTCTTAAAAATGGATTTTACAATTCTGTCTTCTAAAGAGTGAAACGTTATGATACAAATCCGTCCACCCGGGTTCAAAAACCGGATCATTTCTTCCAGTGAATTTTTCAAAACATCCAACTCTCTATTGCATTCAATGCGGATAGCCTGAAATGTTCTCTTGCTCGGATGTCCGCCCTCTGCTCTCATCTTTGCCGGAATTGCAGCTTTTATGATGTCGTTTAACTCATAGGTTGTTTCAATTTCTTTTTCCTGCCTTGCCTGCACAATATGCTTTGCAATGTTGTTGGCAAATTTATCTTCTCCGTAATCCCGGATAATCCGCGCTAAATCCGCCTGTGAATATTCATTTACAATTTCTTTTGCAGACAACGGTTGTCTTACATCCATCCTCATATCCAGCGCAGTGTCAAATTTATACGAAAAACCTCTTTCAACGGTGTCGAGCTGATAAGAAGAAACTCCTAAATCAAGGACAATTCCGTCTACTCCTTTGATGCCTTTTTCTTTTAAATCACTGATGGCATTTTCGTAATTATCGCGGATAATGGTGACACGACTGTTATATTCACGCAATCTTTCACCTGCGGCACGAATTGCCGCTTCATCCTGATCGATACCAAACAAATGGCCGTTACCGGAAAGCCTTTTTGCGATTTCATAGGAATGTCCGCCTCCGCCGAGGGTCCCGTCCACATAAACCCCATCCGGTTTTACATGCAATCCTTCAATTGTCTCATCCAGTAAAACGGATTTATGTGAAAAGTTCATAACAACCTGCCTTTATACTTCCCTGCCTCAGTCTATTTAGAAAGAAATTCCGATGTTTGAAAGTTCTTCTGCAATATCATTGATGTCATCAAATGAAGTAACATCATCCCATTTGGACTTATCCCAGATTTCTATATGTCCGCCGACACCGGCAAAAACAACTTCTTTTTCCAATCCGGCATATTCTCTCAATGTGGGAGGCACCAGCATTCTGCCCTGCTTGTCCGGCTCCATTTCCTGTGCTCCGGAGATAAAAAATCTCTTTATCTTACGAACCTTGGCTTCTAAATCAGACTTTTCATTCAGCTTGTCCATAAAAGATTCGAACTCGTATTTTTCAAACACAAAAAGGCACCCTTCCAAACCCTTGGTAACCACAAACTCGTCGCCGAGCATATCACGGAATTTAGAAGGGATGATCAATCTGCCCTTGGCATCTATGGAATGGTTATATTCGCCCATGAACACAGTCGATCACCGCCAGTCTGTATCACTTTCTATCACTTTTTTGGGTTTTCGTGGCATTTTCCACCACTTTCCCCCACTTACAATACTAATAATAGACCAGATTAACCATTTTGACAAGCGAATTTCTTTGATTTTCTTTTGCGAAATAATGGCGAAGTACTTATTTTTTTAGATTGTTTCCCAATATCATCACAATATATTGTGTTGTCTTTTCAAGCAAATCGCACATGTTGTATCACGCATCTTTTTGCACAAAATGCTTTTCTTTTTTTCTGTAAAATTGCACAAAAAAAGAGTGACGTTTACACATCACTCTTTTTTCCACTTTAAAATTTTTACATTATACTATTTTTATGATTTTTCCTCCACTTTGCTCCCCACAGCATCCTTTTTCTTCTTTGAAACTGAAAGATGCATGATGATAGCAGCTATTACCGAGGAAACCAAGAGGAAAAGCCCCAGCATCTGCGATACTGCAATACCGGTATTTCCAATCTGTAACTGGTCGGTCCGAAGTCCTTCCACAAAAAAGCGGATAAGTCCATAACCACCCAGATACCACAATGTCATCTCTCCGTTGAAACGTTTATGCTTCCGATATAAAAACATTACGATCAATAGGCCAAGATTGAGCACACTTTCATAAAGAAATGTAGGATGAACCTGAATATAATTAGTGCCTTCCACAATGTGCGCCGCAATATCCGCCGAAATATCACTCTGGCGAACCGCTTCAATCGGTAGCCTCATGGCAAACAGACCATCCGAATAACCTCCAAATGCCTCCCGGTTCATAAAATTTCCCCACCGGCCGATAATCTGACCGGTCAGAAGTCCGAAGACCGCCGCATCCGTAGCGTCTAAGAAAGCGACTTTTTTCATTTTGCAAAATACAAACATCGTCAAAAAACCGGCAATCACTGCTCCGTATATAGCCATGCCACCATGTCTGGTATTAAAGATTTCTTTGATGTTTCCTCGATACATATCCCATGAAAAAATCACATAATATGCTCTGGCTCCGATAACCGAAAAGATAATGGCCGGTATACTGAAGTCCCACCAGAAATCCTTGGGATGTCCTAACCTGTCACCTTCTTTGGACGCAAATGTAAATCCAAGTATTACGCCAACCGCTATAATCATTCCATAAAATGCAATCGGAAACCCAAAGACGCTGATAGTCTTTGGAACATTTGTCAAATAGATTCCCAGATTTGGGAAAGCGATATCTGTTGACTGCATAAAAAACCTCTTTTCCTAGTTTCATAATCAAACACATTTTCTATTATGCTTTTGTATCATACATTATCACTTTTCATATTACGTAATACATTATACATTAAAGCGGAATAAAATCACATCTCCGTCTTTTACAACATATTCTTTTCCTTCCATACCAACCAGACCTTTTTCTCTTGCAGCGGCAAGCGAACCAAGGTCTAATAAGTCCTGATAATTCACCACTTCTGCCTTGATAAAACCACGTTCAAAATCGGTATGAATTTTTCCTGCTGCCTGCGGCGCCTTCGTACCTGCCTTAATCGTCCATGCTCTGCACTCATCTTCTCCTGCGGTTAAGAAACTGATTAAGCCAAGCAACTTATAACTTGCCGCAACAAGCTTATCCAATCCCGATGAAGTCACTCCCAGATCATCCAGATACTCCTTTTTCTCTTCTTCGGTAAGCTCTGATAATTCCTGTTCAATCTGTGCACAGATGACAAATACTTCCGCACCTTCCTCTGCTGCCATAGCACGAACCTTTGCAACATGAGGATTGTTAGCCGCATCATCGGCAAGCTCATCTTCCGCAACATTTGCCGCAAAAATGGTAGGTTTTGCCGTCAAAAGATTATAAGAAGAAAACCAAGCCTGAGAATCCTCATCTTCCGGCACTTCGAAAGTACGCGCCATCTGGTTGTTTTCCAGATGCGCTTTGATTGCTTCAATCAGCTCCACTTCTCTTGCTAATTTTTTATCCATACGAGCCTGTTTTGCAACCTTTGCATAACGTCTCTCCAAAATTTCCAAATCAGAGAAAATCAATTCCAGATTAATGGTTTCAATATCACGCGCCGGATCAATATTTCCGTCGACATGAATGATATTGGTATCCTCAAAGCAACGAACAACATGTACAATTGCATCAACCTCACGAATGTTTGCAAGGAACTGGTTACCCAGACCTTCTCCTTTTGAAGCGCCCTTAACAAGTCCTGCAATATCCACAAATTCAATCACAGCCGGAGTAACCTTCTTGGTTTTATACAACTCTCCAAGTTTTTCTATTCTCTGATCCAGTACCGATACAATACCCACATTGGGATCAATGGTAGCAAATGGATAGTTGGCTGACAACGCACCAGCCTTTGTCAACGAATTGAATAATGTACTTTTTCCGACATTGGGAAGACCGACGATTCCTAATTTCATAATTTATATTTCCTCCTTATTCCTATCAAACAGGTATTCCTTCTACGATGACTTACTCTATCACGGTTATGACATCGTCCAATACATAACAAAATGTCGGCGAAGACGATGTCTTATTTTCTTCAAACACAGTCGTTTTTAAATCAACCCGGTCATTTTCATCATATGGATTCACACCGGTAAACGGACCGGCAAAAACCTTTTTCTTTCCTGTCACAAGTCTATGTATCGTCTTCTCTACAGTTTCCTCTGTATCCGCAGGCACAATCGCCTGGTTGATATCCAGAATCCGCACCCAGCCCTCTTCAAGACCTGCCATAGCATCCTGCCCATATACCTTGCCATCAATGCAGTCTTCAATCTTTTTATCACGCAACAATGCACCTATGGACTGTTCAAAATAATAGGAATAATCTACCGAACAGCTCACAAGGGAACGGGTCGGTGCGACATTTGTCATACTTTGATTGTATCCGACATGATAAACCGGAAGATTTTGATCGGCACTCTCACAGGCCGTTGCCGGGCCGATGGTATCCGAGTGCTGCGAGATGATGACACAACCCTCATCTATCAACTCCTGTGCCACCTGCTTTTCGAGAGAATAACTGGACCAGGTATTCGTATATTTCACCAGCATGGTTGCCTCCGCAACGACAGACTGTACACCGAGATAAAAGGATGTATAGCCGGAGATTACCTCCGCATAAGGAAAGGCTGCCACATAACCAATCTTGGCCTGCTCGGCACTCATAATCCCCTCATCAATCATCTCTTTGAGCTTCAAACCGGCAATCACACCACAGACATAGCGACCCTCATAGATGGTTCCCATACAATTATGGTAATTGGATAGTACCGGCTCCTGATTCGCATTGTCTCCGGTCGGCACGCAAAACTGAATCTCCGGATGCTGCTTTGCCATCTCTTTCACAGCCGGCCCATATCCATAGCTTGGTGCAATGATATAATCACATTTTTCATCCACCAGCTGCTGAAGCGGTTCTTCTACCTGATCCTCCGTGACATTGTACATGGTCACACACTCAATCTGGTCTCCATAAACCTCCATCACATGGTCTCTGGCTTGAATAAAGTTATCAGTATAAGGAGTCATCTCATCTCCTACCAGGATGAATCCTACCTTCAGATGCTTTTCCGGTTTTTTTGTCATTTCATGAAACCCAAAAGACAACAGAATCAAAGCAAGCGATGTTGCCATACATAACGCATAAACTCTTTTCATGCTATCTGTCCTCCTTTGGCTCTGCATACAGACGCTTTACGTCGATTTCACCCTCGTCGATCAAGGCAAGCAGGATATCCACCAGCTTTGGATCAAACTGTGTTCCACTGCAGCGCTTGAGTTCTGCGATGACAAAATCCAGATCCAGTTGTTTTCGATAGACTCTGTTTGCCGTCATGGCATCAAACGCATCCGCAATTCCGATGATTCTTGCATCCAGAGGAATCTGTTCGCCTTTTAAACCATGACAATATCCACTTCCGTCATATTTCTCATGATGATACAAAGCTCCGACATTCACATTGTCAATCATGGTGAAGTCTTTGAGAATCTCGCCTCCCCTGATTACATGCGTTTTCATGATTTCATATTCTTCATCCGTAAGCTTTCCCGGCTTGTTCAAAATGGCATCCGGGATGCCGATTTTACCAATGTCGTGCAAAAGTGCCATCTGCCGGAGGTGCTCACATTTTTCTTCCGAATAACCCAGCCGTTTTGCAATTGCAAGAGAATATTGCGATACACGGAAGGAATGTTCACTGGTATTCGAATCCTTCGCATCTACCGTCCGGGCAATGGAAAGGATCGTTTCATTACCCATCTTAATCTGCTTCTTTGCATATTCAAGTTCCAGCTTCTGCTTAATCAATGTCTTCTGTGTCTGTGTACGTGTGATAAACCATGTAATCCATACCAAAACTAAAGCTGCAATCATCCAAACATAGAGCTCGAACCACCAGTTTTGATACATCTCATTTTCCTTTTTGATACTGTAGCTTGCTGACTCCACTACATTTCCCTCCATCCCATCGAGCACGGAAATTCGGAAGGTGTATTTACCCGGCTTGAGCTTGGCATAGGATACACTGTCCAGTTCACTTAAAAGACATACCTTTTCCTTCTTATCATATCCAATCATATATACACTGATATATGGGTCATTCATCGAATAATTCAACACTTCCGGTTCAAATACAAGCTGCTCATTTTCTGCGGAAAGCGTCAATGTATCTACACGGTTAATGGCACATTTTACACCATCCACAATGGCATAATCGAGTACCATACGATAAGACTTTGCTGACATGTCATACTGCTTCATATTCACTTTTACAACACCACTGTCACAGCAAAGATACAGATAATTGTCTTCTTCACACATCCAGGAATTCGCAACCAGAGAGTCACGGAATCCGCGTTTGGAATTAATCAACGGATACTCGCGTTCCTGATTTGCAATCAGATTTTCCGAGTCTGCGATATAAATTCCGGCACTGCTCAAAATCCAACAGGTTCCGTCATCGCTACACACCATATCAAAATTGTTGCTGTACGGAAAATTATCAAGACACTGAATCGTTCCATCCACCTGCATATAACACAGGCCATTACTGGTTACAATGAATACACCATCCGAAGCCGGATCATATTCCATACGGAGAATCACACCGGATGACAATCCGTCCTTTCTGGTGATATTTTTTACGCTTCCATCCTTCTTGATCTGACTGATGCCACCGCCATCGGAACCGATATAATACATTCCTTTGTATTCCAGACAACAGAGTGATTTTTCATTGAGCAATCCATTTTCTGCGTTATACACATCCTTCACCTTGCCGTCCTTCATCACAGCAACACCGTAATCGCCCGCAACCAAAATACTTCCATCCTCCGCTTCGAGAATGTTGCGAAAACGCATTCCCGGCAGACCATCATTCTCCGTAAATTGTTCTATTTCGAAGGTGTTATCTTGCTTTTCGTATATTTTGTAAATGCCCATTCCTGAGGTTGCAATCCAAAGCGCATTCTCCCGGTCTTTTTTCAGACATCGGACACGTACACCTTGCAACTGCTTCGTGATATCATTTTCTACCTTACGAGTATTGTTCTCATTTATAATGACTATGCCGTCATCTGTTCCACAAAGCAGCCAGTCGTTCCATTTTTGTGTTGTATTGACAACCTCGTTTTCTCCGATTTCCGGAAAAAACTCCCGAAATGGTGATTTGCACATTTCCAGCAAGCCCAATCTCGAGGAACTAAACCAAAGATTCCCCTGATAATCAACCAACATATTATCAATGGAACTTGTAAAGTTATTGGTATTGAGTTTCTTATAGGAAAGGTCCTCCCGCAAAACTGCTATTCCGGTATCAGAGCAGACAAAAATCTCATGAATTTCTGTTTCATAGAAGGAATTGATATACTCGATTCCGTTTAGGTGTATCGTTTTCTCATACTTTGGACGATTTCCACTCATGTCATATACCAGCACATCATTGTCGCTTGTCCCAAGGAACATGCGCTTGTCACTGGAAAAGAATACCGTATTAAACTGCTGTTCCTGCTTGACAGAAATCGGAGCATCCACAATCTCCCCGTTGTTCAGCCAATACATCTGTCCCCTATCGGTATTGACCACCACATTTCCATCTTCATCCGCAGCCATATAAATCACATTTTTAATCTGCTCCAGAGACTTCGTCACCCTGACACCACCACTAAGGGATACAATCGACAAGCCCTCGGTTGTACCGATATAGTAGTTTCCATCTGTATCGCAGACGATGCTTTTTACAGAATTTGATGTTAATCCGCTCGTCTCATCGATGACATTCATCACTTTCTCATTTATCAGAATCGTGACACCGCCATCGTTGGTACCGACCCATAACCTTCCTTCCTCGTCCACATACAGGCAATTCACGTTTTTTACGGAATTGATATCCTGAAAGAGCCTGAATCTGCTTCCATCGTATTTGTACAATCCGGCATAAGTACCAATCCAAAGCTTTCCATCCTTTGTCTGGGCAATGTCATTGGCCTCACCGGACAAAAGGCCTTCCTCTTTGGAATAAACCGTCTGGATATACGCATCATAGTCCGTCGATGAATCATCCTTTGCCGCTGCCGTTTGCGGCTGTGCTGCAATACCCGCAAGCACCGCGCACACCAACCATACACCGATGGCCTTTGATTTCTTTGCTGTTTTGTGCTTTCGACGACGATGCCAACGGAGCAGCAGATAGACTATCTCTACACACAACAGCTTGTCCAAAAATTCCAGACAAAATTGACCAATCACATAGGAAAGATAACGTGGCAATCCACTGTCCATGCACATCAGCATGACCTGATTGCCCCAGACATTGCCACACTGGCCGTCATAAAGCAGCGTATTAATCGCAACTGCAATCGCCGTTGAAACCAAAGCTAGACACATACCAAATGTCATCGTTGCAAACTGTGTCTCAAACACCTTCTTTTTTGCATAATATCCGACGAGAACACCAATCAATGCTCCGACTATACAGTAAACCGATTGCTGTTCCACAAAAATTCCATAGATAATATTGTTTGTGAATCCCACAATACCGCCACACACCGGTCCCGCGATATACGCAATCAGAAATGTACCGATGGAATCACACCAAATCGGAAGTGTGAAATGGGTTGCGAACACTCTGCCTGCTAGGTCGATTGCCAAGGCCAACACGGTATAAAAAATGATCCAATATGTTTTTTTATTTTTCATACGTACTTTCTCCTGTATTTTCCTCTGTCCGTACCTCATATCATATCAAACCATAGATATTTATATTGTAGCCTTCTATTGCATAACTGTCAATCAGAACCACGGCTTAGCCGGTGGTTTGTTCAAGCCCTATAAGGGCTTATTACCGGCTCTGGAGTCTAAAGACTCATTGAAAAGGTTCGCCAGCCGCAACATCATTTAATTTTACTCCTTTTGGGAATAACTACTCGACTGAGTAAAAAGAAACGAGAGACTTTTCAGCCTCTCGTAAGAAACTTCATCATTCGGTCAAATATCAGCTTGCCAAATCTCGTTTTGCATAAATCATTCCGGCAACTGCAGCCATAACAACAGCAACTGCTACTCCAAAAATCAAAGCAGCACACTCGATTTCAGCTCCCGAAAAAATGGTGGTTGCATTCGCATAAGAAAGTGGCGACAAAAATATAGCATCTTTTAAATCCGGTATCAGCCTTACCATCAAATCAAATACATAAAGTACCAATGCTACAGCAATTCCAATTCCCAAGCGGTTCTTTTTATTCACTGCCGAAATCACAAAACAAATTGCAGCTACTTCAACATCCATCAAAAGCTGTAATCCCATAAAAGTCAAAAATTCTATTCCAAATCCGCTTTCTCCCAAAACCAGGAATGCCAATTCATAACACAGTCCGCAAATCACATTAAAACAAATCAAGCTAAATAAGACTGCAGCATATTTCATTGCTATAATTTTTACTCTGGCAAGAGGAAGTGTAAAAGTAAGCTCTGCGGTATGTCCGTCTTCTTCCTTTGATAAAACAATTGTTGCAATGGAAGCGGCAAACATACAGCTTCCAAGTGTATGTATGGTTCCGATTTCTGTGGCAAAATATCCTTTCATCGTAGCAATACTCAAAGTACTCATTCCAAATGCATCCGCAAATGCTCCCATGGAAGCAAAACTTTCTGCCATATCAGCCATACTTGATTCCATACTTTTGTATAATAGCAAACACATAAGTCCCATTCCGCCGACAGATAAAGCCCATATCAACAAAGTCTTAACACTCAATTTCCATTCATGTCTAAAAAATGTCAGCATTTTACTTTTCCTCCTTTTCATAATAATGTATAAACACCTCTTCAATCGAAGGCTCCTCAATCAGGATATCCTGAATGTCATGACCTTCCAATTCCTTATAAAGGTTATTTAAGTCATCCTTATAAATGAAGTCCAGTTTTTCTCCATCCCGGATCATCTTAATGCGCTTTGACTGACCGGCCAACAGATTTTCCACCGTATCCGTCACAATCAGTTTTCCCTCTTTCATAATGGCAACTCTGTCACAATGATTTCGAATTTCTGAAAGCACATGTGTAGACAACATACAGGTTGCACCATCTTTTACATACTCTTTAATCAAATCAAAAAACACATTTTGCATCAGCGGATCCAGACCACTGGTGGGTTCATCAAAAACAAACAACTTCGGTCTATGTTGCATGGCACAAACGATGCCGACTTTTTTCCGGTTACCCAAAGATAACTCACTGATTTTTCTTTTCACATCAACCTGAAGCCTTTCGCACAACATATCGGCTTCATCGCCACAGTCTGTTTTTCTGACATCAGCACAGAATTTTAACGTATCTTTTATGGTCATTCCGGGATAGAACCATGCCTCACTTGGCATATACCCTACCTGCTGTAACATTTTTTCTTTTTCTTTTTTTACATCCAGACCCATAATCTCTATTTGACCGTTTTCGTAGGAAATCAATCCCAACATAGATCGAATCGTTGTCGATTTTCCGGCTCCGTTCGGTCCTAAGAAACCAAAGATTTCGCCCTTGTTCACAGAAAAAGAAACATCTTCCACACCTCTGTGTTTTCCGTAATTCTTTGTTAAATTGCTGATTTCAATTATTTTTTCCATTCGATTTCTCCATTTCTCTACTGATAAGCAGATGTACAAATTACCTCCGTCTGCTAATAGCATAACAAAAAATACAGTTTAGACAATACCTTGGGCTTTTAGTGGCACTTTTTCATATGTAAGTTGCACAAACCATCTTTTTATTAATCCGATTGTTTTTTATTTTACTAATTAGTCCGAATTATTATTCCGATTAATCACTTATTTATTTCCCGGGATGTCGCTTTGAATAATATCTTGACCGAAATCTCCATTTTTCTTCTCCGACCTTGTCTTAAACAATTCCAAATCGGAATTTAAAATCTTATCATCAATCTTCCTTCTACACTTGTAAACAAGGAATACACAGAAATACAAAAAGATAACATAACCCACAAATCCGATTGTGACATAGATGTTTTTATCAAACCAGCCGCAAACATAAGAAACCGCAACATAGAGTGCAGTACATACGATAATTCCCAGCCATTCCTTTTTTCCAAGATCATCTGCCTCGTCAAAATTCCAAAGCAAAAACACCTGAATATATCCCACGATATAAGCTAAAAAAATCATTTCCGCCATGTGCAGAATATCTGCCACGGTCAGTCCGACACATAATCGGTAGGTGCAATAAAAAAATAATAGTGCAAAAAAGTATAGACATGCCTTAAATTCTATTCCAATTTCTTTTGTTAAATATCTTTCCCATAAGGATAGCTTTTTCATGATTTTTCTCCCTTCAACAGTTTTCTAAAATCCGAAGCGTAGGTACGCGAAATAATGATATGTTCTCCATTTGTCAAAGTTGCGTCTATACGGTTTGATGACATGCTTTTTAACCGTTCCACCTTATTCACGTTTAAAATCATCGACTTGCTACAGCGAAAGTAGTTTGAAGCCCCAAGCATTCGCTCCACGGAATACAAAGACATATCCAATTGGATTTCATTATCTACCGTATATGCAAAGGTTCTGTTATCCACTTTTTCCACGTACAAAATATCCTGCGGTGAAAAAATGACAGTTTCGCCATTCTTTTTTCCCATAAGCTTCTTTATGCGCTTTTCCATAAAGAAAAGTGCCTCCTCGACTTCTGCATTCAATTCCTGATAGTTCAGAATCAATTCATCTTCCCCATCCGTTATTCGATTAATGGTATATCGCACGCATTATTACCTCCATAATTAAGATGTAATTCCAAGTAAATGATGTCGGAAGTTAAAGTCATACTACTTTTGACCTTAATATCAATATATACACTACATATATAAAAAACAAGGCGGAAAGCTTAAAATAAGCTTTCCGCCAATTCATTATCAAAGAAAATCCGATTAAATTCAAAATTTCTTCATATAACTATCAAAGGAAAATGATTAGTTAGCAGGAATTGCTGCTAATAATCTTGCTGCAACTGCCTCTTCATTTGCTTTTGCAACTGCTGCGATATGTGCTTTGTGTGCTTCTGCTGCCTGATTTGTAGCATCTACTGCTGCCTGCTGTGCTGCTACTTTAGCTGCATTGTTTGCTTCTACATCAGCTTTGTTCTGTGCTGCAACTGCTGCGATGAGTGCTTTGTGTGCTTCTGCTGCTTTTTTTGTAGCATCTACTGCTGCCTGCTGTGCTGCTACTTTAGCTGCATTGTTTGCTT
>JAEDFR010000111.1 GCA_016297945.1 Lachnospiraceae bacterium
ATCATTCCATTCTTTGCTAATCATATCAGCACTTCCTTTCCTGAACTCGCTCCTTTTGTGTAGTCGGTTCGTTATCTTCCGTCGAATTTGTTATACTTATATGCTATAACAACCTGTTTTTTTTGTATGCACTCTCATAAAGCAAAATATGAAACTTCTTTAAGGAATTATTTGAAATAAAATAGAAAATTTAACAGACATTGACTATTGATTTCAGAAATGATAATTTATAATAAATAGCTGAAAGGGTGATATTTTCCATGAAGAATCAGATGAAGTTTCCAAGTATATCCAATATATATGCTCCAGAGATTACTTGGGAAAAACTATTTCCACGATGTATTCGGCCATCCTTGCATAGAGGAATAGATGATAAAGAATCCATTAAACCGGAGGATTTGTTTCCCGATAGCACGGTCAAGATAACGAAATACATCGTTTTCAAACTTCTCCCACGTATTTACAGAACCATGCCTGACGGAAGTGACATCACAGCAATTGGAGATCCAACATTTAGCAAATATTGGACATACTCAGCAGCTGCAACCTCATCCACTCGCTATGGCGCTACAATAGATGAATTAATTAACAAAGGAACGACCGGAAAATACGCTTATGAATCCTTTGACTTTAATAAAGAACTTATTGTAAATATCGAAAATCTTCTCTCCTGGTTACAGGATGACGAACTCTCGGAATATAAAGACTACATTGAGAAACTTATAACTGTTCTGCCTAAAATCTCCTCATTAAAACGATTAAACATAGATAAAGTATTCGCAAAAGAAGATATGAAAGTCTTTTCTAAAAGATTATCCTGTCTTGTCGCAATTGCGGCGACTTGGCCTGTTTGGACAGAACAAAGTACTCTCAACAGCGAATTAGCTTTACTGCTATTCCCTTCAACCGGTGACGAACCTATCACTGATGAATGGTTAGCTAACTATATCAAAACAAAAAAAGATGAGGCTGAAAAAAAGCTCTCAGATGCTTTGAAGCAGCTTGATGATCAAAAATATATTGAGGCTTGTGATATATTCAAAGAAATTATAGAGTCAATGTATGTGGATGACATCGTTCGAGGTATCGCTTATTACAATCTTTTTGTGTGTTGCAGCAAAAAAAAATATCAATATAAAGGCCCGCTAAGTCCTTCTACATTCCTGGAAAAAGCAGCAGATTTCGGTCACGCCGAGGCATCTAAACTATTAGAAAAATCTCATAAAATAAATTATAGAAGGAAAAGCAGCGCCTCATTGGTGTACGAACCAATGCGTTCAACATCAAAAGCCGCTTATATTATTACAAATACAACATCTGAAAATGCGTGTATGCGTGCTTTTCTTAAAACAATGCCGGAATCTATGGAATCAGAGAGTAATCATCGAGAATATCTCGTATATGCTAAAAGCACAGAAGATCTGCTCAATGTTTTAACCCCGGATAATGAATTAAGATATTTGTTTATCGATGATTCATTTTCCAAAAATTTTAATGATTTTATCCATGTTTTAGATAAAATTAAGTTTTGGCATTCCGATACCGCTAAACCCGATGCAAACTGGAGCAAAATAACATTTTACCTCCGTTTAAACGAAGAAAAGTACTCGTCACTTATTGACACAGCCTTAAAAAGGATCGGCAATATATCTGTCCGTATCCATATTATTGACGATGGAAAATGGCCGGCACAATATTTGTTAAGCCGAAAACCATTATTTATGGGATTACAGGACTTTAACAGTGTTGATCTGCACAAAATGAAAAAGAAAATTAACATTAATTATGTTGTTATCACATCTCAAAATGATGACCTCACAAACTGGTTAATTCGCGAAGCTTATTGGTTAGGATGTTTTTACTATTCCAACATAACATTTTCAATCTCTGTAATATCTCCGGAAGCACAACAAATCGAATCAAGATTACGATTCGATTGCCCAAATATTTTTTCACCTGATATACCGGATAGTGATAAAGTCTCAAAAGTCGTTGTTAATCCTTGTATCTCAATTGACTATCTTTCATCATCAAATTTGCTTTCTGAGCTTTCCAAACTAACCCGGCAAGACAATAATACATTAAGTTACTATGTCGTTCATGCCGGGGATGATATTACCAGTATGAATCTCAGTATTAAAATCAGAGAGTGGACAATTCGTAATCAGATTGAAAAAGGGAAAAAACCAGATCGAGTTTCTTTACCTACAATTGCTTTCTATTGTACCAATTCTGACATCGGTTACCTTTCAAATAAGCTTATTGTTCAAACAATGGATCACGGAAATAACTGGTATAATAATTACAATATTATACCTTTTGGGATGATTAGTGACCGATATGCCTGGGATGAAATTGATGGCGGATATTTTGAGCAAATGGCACAATGCACGCATTTACAATATTCAGGAATAGAAATCTCGGCGACAGAAGAAGAAATCAAAGATGGCTTAACCAGCTATTTCAACAGAAGCTACAACAGAGACTCTTCAATGGCCGTTGCCCTCAGTTTACCGTACAGACTTTTTCAAACTCCGGCAATACGTACTTCTAAACATATTATGCCACCAAATGGCTGGGATATAATGAATGCCAATTTTTTTGATGATCCGGATGAATTTACTGATATCCTTTCAGAAATGGCAGAACATTTTAAAAAATCTATAAAAAATGATGATATCCTGAAACAAAATTTATTGTATTACGAGCATTCACGCTGGCTTCGGTGGGCCATATCCAGAGGCTGGGTAAAAGCTAATGTCAATGATGTCATAACATATATGAAAGCAGGTAATCCTAAACAACAGTTATTTATCGCTAAAATGCATGGTTGTATATGTTCTGTCGAGGATTTAAAATATCTTTCACAAGAAATGTGCAGTAATGCAAACGAAAAAAATTGGGAACGTTTTGCAGAAAAACGAGAAAGTATTCATAAATATCTTCCTAAAAACTTTGTTACTACGGATACATCCAATATTGAGAAAACCCCTGAAATACTTCAAACAAAATGGCTTGAAGTATTTAGAGACAAGCCTTCTAACGAACCTGAGCATTAAATAGTCTTCATATACAGACCTCCAAACCGATGTACTACGACATTCCCCTTTGGAGGTCTGTAAACATCACCCCCATCTATAAGCCATATCCAGGCTCCATTTCCACACAAAAGCAAACACAATAATCAAAACGATCATCAGGGCCGCAGATAACCAGATATTTTCTTTTAAAAAAGTTTTAATCTTCATAATCTTCTCTTTCATCATCCATATCCTCCACACAGTCCGGCTTATTATAAGTGACGCAATCTTCAATCAGCTGTCTTTGAATCTCTTCTTCCGAATCTCTCAAAGGAATCCACCGATCACCCAAATATTCAAGAATAAATCTCCGTCCGTCTGAATTCTTCTCAGTAAATACACAGAAATCACGTTCATCAATCGAATACCAGTCGGCACTGCAGTGTACTTTTCTCTCGCTGCCAATGACATCGACCACATCCTTCAATAATTTTTCTTCTTTACTGTAAAGAAAGTCTTCTTCATATTCAAAGCCATCCCGATCCAGAACCCGGTATTCATCCATTGGCCCTAATACATATTCTACGGAGACAAAGGTTTCTTCAATTTTCTTATAATCATTTATAAATCTATTCTCACAAGCACTCCATAATAAAAGCGAAAATGCCATCGAATCCGTAATAATTCCGCTGGAGCCGCAAAATGGCAGTGTTACCGGATAAGGAAAACCAAAATTATACAGAATTCCCAAGACGGACCGGATAATTAATACAGACGCCGCTGCCACAAACACCAGATAGTTTTTATGATTTCTTCCATTATATGTTCCGACCATCTTTATCAAAATAAACACAAAGAATACTGCAAACAAGACAAAAGCAGCAACGGCTGCCCATCCGCCGTAAAACAATAATTGCAGCACAAGCTTATTGTTTCTGTAAAGCCATTCACGGATAAAATCCGAATTCATCAGTTCCTTCGATGTGCCGAATACAGCAGCATTTTGAACCAGTTCTTTAACACCGGCCATATATTCCGACCAGTCCGCCGGATACATGAAACCTGTAATTGTTCCATCACATCTTGACCACGGATTCACTAACAGCCCTATTCGAAACAACACATAGAAAATAACCGAAGAAAATGCATTCCCTTTGCGGATCTTTTTTTCGGAGAAAGCATATTTCCATACCGCCGCTGCCAGCGTAATTGTATTCATCACTGCCAAATCCACAAGCCAGTTATTGCCCAGATTTTCAAAAATGAAATGACCTTCCACCGTGAGGATGATTACAGCAATACTGCCTGCGGCAACAGCTCCAAAACAAAAATGTTGCTTTTTCATAGCCTTAAACAGCATCTGAATATTGAGTGGGAAAATAATAATTGCCCAAAAATCATATATAAATTTTATGTGGGGCAAAAACAGCCGAACCTGTTCTTTACCTTCTCCAAACAGTGAAACATCAAATGTTCCCGCTTCCAAAACAAGTTCCATACACAACAGGGCCCCTATGGCTGCTGAAAGGGCACAGCAGGCTTTTATATTGCTGCTTATAGTCTCTGTACCCTCATAGATTGCATCGCTGAATAACACATAGACAAAACTTGTGCATCCGATTCCGACAAGAAATGTGCGCAGTAAAGAAAAATCTCCTATACTGCTATCAAAACTATTCTGGCGCATAAAGGTATTTAACCAAATAAAAACAATCGCACTGATACTGCCCAATATCATATAACTGATTGAATTATCTTTTTGGCATTTTGTAAATTTATTCATATGTTTCCTCCTGTTCAAACTTTATAGACTATATATATCATAGTCTGAAAGTTTCAACAGTTTCTATATATACAAAAATATGAAAGTATCTTTTCATAAATATTGAAATAAACAGCAAAAGAAAGTCCCTGATACTTTTTCTAAATGTATCAAGAACTTTCTTACTTATCTCATTTATAAACTTTTTCACAGTCCCAATAATTCGATCAGACGCTCTGCAATCTGCTGAATATCATCGATCTCTGAGATTGTAGTGATTCCCATCATATTTCCCCGGTCCTGCTGCATTTTATTATCCCCCTCATCCGTCTTTGCGGTTGTCAGCAAAACCTTATGTGCTCCGATGCCAAACATATCCACCAATGAGTTCAGCTTAAAGTAAAAATTCTGATCCAGCTTACTTCTCGCCTTACATTCTACAATGAGTGACTGAAATCCTTTTGTAAGCACGAGATCCAGCTCGTTATTTATCTTTTCCTCTTCCCATCGGAAACGATACCCGCAGGCTACCTCGTCAAACCATCCCTTTTCGCATACCGTAAAATATGTGTAGATTTCCAGAATATCTCCCGCTTTTGTAAGCACACTCTTAATATCTTCATTTGAATACTGAAAAGCGATCATTTTCCCATCCGACTTCTCCGGAATCAAATACTCTTTTCCGCCGCCTTCACCGGCCAATTCTTTAATGATACTCAGGATATCATTCCATCTCTGATACCCCTTGTAGCTGTCTTTTAGTTCACTCAGATAGATAACTTTCTTCCCCGGATGCCGCTCATCAAAGTTCTCCAGCGTATCACACATAACATTCCAGCACTTTACCGCATATCGGACATTTTCTTTCCACTTGGCTTTATTGCCCCTGTTACGCCCGATATATATGTTCCAAAGCCGCCGATATTCATTTCCCAGTATCGGATAATTAAATTCCATATCCTCAGCTTCCATGAGTGCAAACATTTCTTCTATTCCAAGATATGTATGATCTTCGATATAGGACAAATACCGGCAGTTCCTATTCTTTTGAAATGTTTTATTCCTGCAGTCAAATTCAAAATAAGGATATCGCTCCTGAACCACCTGAAGAAGAGCCCCATTTGCATACATTGACTGGAACAGGTTTGTAGTACCGTCAAATACATCAATGGTTCTGCCGCCCAGTTCATCAGCCCAGAAATCAACCGCTTCCTGATCTGTTTCTACAAGCCGCATTCTGTATTCATTGATACATCCTGACTTCACCAGCTTGTCAAAGCATTTCTTCCACTGCTGCTCCCTTTCCTTGTGAACCCCATTTAACCCTGTAACCAGAAAATCCAACCGGCAGTTAATACCTTTTCCTGACATATACTTCTTTACCGTCTGAATCATACGACGCACAATCTCCTGCCGTACTGTGTCATCCAGAAACAGCAGATACGTAATTCTCTCAGGCTTGATAACTGTTGCTGATGCAACGTTTTTAAAAACGTTATCATTCATTGTCGTCAGCGAAGACGTCGTTCGGAAAGCCATGGCCAGGGAAAGATGAATATGATACGTCAGAATAAACGGAATCTTCTTTACAAGCACTTCATCATATTTTTTATAATCCCGGTACATATTGGCCTCAATGACCGGCCAGATTTTTTCTGTTATTAATGCAATACGTTTCTCAATATATGTTTTGTCCTCTTCTTCCATCCGGGACAGATGCAACAAAAACCGGTCTCTGTATCTGTCATACTGTTTGGAATAAGCCCAGTTCCCATCAAAAATATTTTTAATGCAGAAAACAAATCGTTCCCACTCCCTGACGATACGATTTTCACTGCCGCACGAAGTCAATCTGCTATGTATTTCTGCAATCTCTCCTTTTTCCAAAGGATTACTCTTTCTATAAGCATTGGCTTTTACCATCATTCTTCTGTGAAGTTCAACAGACATCCGGTCCAATTCATCCAGACTCGCATCCCGTTCTGTCTGCTTCACATCCCATGCCGTTTTATCCTGACTGAAGATTCCTGTAGACAGAGGTGTATCCACGGTACTTCGCACAATACAGGGATGGATTTTTTCTGCATCGTCTTTGACTTTTCGTCTTTCTATACAATCATCGTAGTATTTCTGCCGTTCTTCCGGTCTCGGTGCCGTCCAGCCCTGGCATACCATATTTAATACCCAACGCCTGTGTTCTAAGGCAATGACCCGGTTTACTGCTTCCTGATTTTCTTCTCTATGAATCAAATGCCAAAATTCATCGGCAGCTACGTGATTATCATCGGATGTAATGCCGAAATCTGCCAGCTTATACTTAACAGACAGAGCCAATGCAATGGAAGAAAGATAATCATAACGATTCGCCTTAAACCGTTCCA
>JAEDFR010000112.1 GCA_016297945.1 Lachnospiraceae bacterium
GGAAGTGGTACTGCCTTTTGATTATGAATTTCCACCGGTTGATGATGCGGACTGGACGGATGAAGAGTTTGCAGCAGTGCTTGCCGGAGAACTTAATCCGAATGATATTCCCAGACTTCATTATGAGAGAGAAAATGGCGTTGTAGTTGTTTTTGCATCGGAAGAAGAAATAGCAGATGAAGAAGAAACAGGAGCGGAAGCGATTGAAGAACTGACAGAGGAATCTGTAGAAGAAGATACGATAGAAGAGGCAATAGAGGTGCCGGAAGGAGAAGAACCGACAGCGGAAACTGTAGAAGAAGGTTCGGTTGAAGAAACAACAGAGTTGCCGGAAGAAGAACCCACAGAAGAGGGTGTTGAGGAGTCGGAAGCAGAGACGGAGACGGCAGAACCCACAGATGAGCTAATTGAAGAAGTGGTTGAAGAAAATGTGACAGAAGAATTGGTTGAGAATCAACCGAACAGCCAGAAGGAGAAGAAGCAACAGAAGAACAGGAAGAGGAAGAGACCGTTGAAGAACTGATGGAAGAACCGATTGAAGAGACGAAACAGGAACCGGTAGAAGAAACGGTTGAAGAGACGGAAGAAGAAACTATAGAAAATACGATTGAAGAAACCGCAGAAGCATTGTGTGATGATGAGGAAACGGAGTCAGAGGAGTAATGGGCGAGAAATCAGCACAAAAAAGACAATATATAATTAAGAAAGCCAGAGAAGTGTTTTCAAAAAGAGGATATAAAGATGTTACTATGAAAGATATCGTAGAAGCTTGTGAAATCAGTCGTGGTGGATTATATCTGTATTTTGACAGCACGAAGGATATTTTTCTGGCAGTCTTAAATGATTCGGAAGATGATGAAGAGGATGTTTTTTCAAAAGCAATTTCTCATAGAGCCAGCAGTTCGGATATCTTGGCTTTATTTTTAAAAGAGCAGAAAAAAGAATTATGTCAGAAAAAGGAAAATCTTATTCGGGCAACCTATGAGTTTTTCTTTGAAAACCGGTATCCGGTTAAAGAGAATCCGATGAAAATGCAATTTGATGCTGCGGTGCAGATTATTGAAAAACTGATCGCAGACGGAGTTCGGACCGGTGAATTTGTTTGTGCTAATCCGAAGGGATTCGCCAGCAATATGATGTATGTTTTAGAAGGACTGCGCGTGATGTCCCGGACCGTTGGCGTCAGTGAAAAAACGGTCAATCAAGAAATCCTTTATTTGATGAAAGGACTTCTGAAAGAAGAAACGTAGTATGATAGAGAATGTTACAAAAGTAGCATTATATGTTAATGAAAACCTTGTAATTCAAAGGAACCGCGCATTATCCGAAATGAAGATATTTCTTTTATCCGGGCTTCGGAATCGGGTATTTTCATGCCACTTGCTGAGAATGACACCTTTGTTACAAAAGGAACGGTTTTAGGAGAGATGATTGATCCGCTTCTTGGCGAAGTTATCTATCAGGTTAAGGCAAAATGCAATGGAAGATTGTTTACGTTCCGCGAGCATCCGCTTGCTTATATTTTAGGACCAATCCGGGGAAATGAGGTACAACAACTTTATATCTGCTCGCAGTTAATCAAAGCTTTGCGGGAACTCGAAAAGAATGGTTGTATTACCAATAATAAAGAAATTCTGGTTATTCCCTGCATCAATTATTATTCGATGAATGTGGGAAGAAAATTCTGGCCCGTTGATAATACCGATATTAACCGGATGTTTCCGGGAAATGAAGAAGAGAGCACTTCTTCCAGAATTGCCAGTGGACTGCTAAAGGCAATCAAAGATTACAGCTATGGAATTCAGTTTACCTCTTTTTATTTAAGCGGAGAGTTTGTACCCCATGTCAGGATGATGGAAACCGGATATCAGAATACATCACTTGCCAATTTATTTGGGCTTCCTTATGTTGTGGTCAGAAAACCGCAGCCCATTGATACCAAGACCTTAAATTACAATTGGCAGAATGAAATGACGGCTGCTTTTTCGGTTTATACCAATTCCAATGATCAGGTCGATGAAAAGAGTGCAAGACAGGCTGTTGCTGCTGTTTTAAGTTTTTTAACCCGCATGGGACTGATTAAATATGAAAGTCATAGCGGCTATATTTCCCATATTATTTTGGAAGAGGATTTAAGCAATGTTTCATCCACGAAAAGTGGAATTTTTAAACGCCTGATTGAGACCGGACAGGAGGTCCGTTATGGTCAGGAGTTAGGCTATGTGATAGACCCGTTTCTCGGTGATGTGGTTGAAACCATTGTTGCCGATACGGAAGGAATTGTATTCTTTTCGCATACGGAGCCGTTAGTGAACGAAGGTGAGAGTGACTGCCATCCCACAAGAATTTAACATTGTGAGAAAAGCGGAACATAATTACGAAACCATTTTATAAGCAACCCGATAAAACTGAATCAGAATATCGGCATCCTCTTTCATAATGGGAGTGCCGGAATAAATACATTTCTGGGTTAAGGAAAAGAGTTCGTTTATGGAAGTATTTTGCTTTTGCAAAAACTGTTCCATTTGGCGGACTTTTTTATTTTGCTGATGTACCTGTATATATTCAAGAAGTCTGTCGCACAATTCTTCCGGCAGGCGGATGGATGTTTTTTGGACATTCTTTTTTGCACTGGATTCTTTCGACAAACGAAACGTTGTTTCTTTGTCGTCTTTTCCCATTCTTTTTTCGACTTTGTTTTTCATACGGAGGTATTCAAAAATAATGGAGCTGTCATATATACCTTGGCGATATTCTCTGCGGCGTTTCCGGTATGCGGTAAAAATCCGGATACCAGCTAGTAGGGCTGGTATGGACAAAATCAGGATAATGATGACAAGAAACCAGATAAAGACAGGAGAATTGCCGATCTGAACGGAATTGAACAAATCGCTGTAATCATTTCCTGCATAGTCTGTCTGATTGGTCTGGTTTTGCATATTTCCGGAGAAAAGCCCCTGGAGGGCAGATAAAAATTCGCTGTAGGAAACCTCTTCTTTTTCTGTGGAAGGTGGTGTCATATCAACCGGAATCCAACCGAAATTCTCTATGTATACTTCGGTCCATGCATGGGCATTTCCATCGGGGATTTCCACGGAAATGACCTGGCTGTTTTCAATGGGGTTTTCCCCCGAAAAGAAATCGTTATATGCATAGTCGGCAATTTTACCGCTTTCTGAAATATTACTTTGGTCAATGACATAGCCTTCTACGTAGCGGGCAGGAATTCCGTAGGAGCGTAAAAGCAGGGTTGCTGCCGTTGCAAAATGAGCACAATACCCTCTTTTTTGTTCTTTCAAAAAATAAGTGACATAGTCCTTATTGTACGGCGTTGCACCCGGAGACATATCGTAGGTGTAATTGGAATACAAGAAGTCACGAATCATAGTAATCTGTTCATCCATATCCGGACTTTCACCGATGAGTTCGTGGTAAGAATCAATTTCATCACGAATGGACATCGGAATGGATAAATAGTTGTTGTAGGCTTCCGTTTTATATGCACGTACCATTTCCTGCTCGTCTTCGGTTTTATAAAAATCATATAGGTTGGCATCGGAATTGGAAATGCCATAATTGGATACGGAATACGGAATAAAGGATAATTCAACCGTCTGGTCAAGAGCGGATACACCGGTTAGTGTACTTTCTTTCGTTGCCCGACTATGATCAGGGGCTTTGGAAGTAAAATACGGAAGATACAGATAATTGGTGGATGCATCTACATTTTCAATTCTCATTTTTGCACTCATGAGTGGTGCAATTTGATTGAACATCAACTCATACATGGTTTTGCTTTCCATGAAAGCAATCTGATTTTCATCGACATTGCTGTAAATATAACCATTTTCCTGCGTGGGTGCCAACCATTCGGTTGAAGTATAGAATGCACCGGTATAGCTTTTTAAATAAATCCGTTCAAATGCATAAGGAACAAAGGTGACAATCAGGTCGGTTTCATAATCAGGCCGTACGCTTCTGACACCACCCAGTTTGCCGGCGCTGATTCCTCCGGTTGCTTCATAACGATTAAACATTCCGGAGATACCGGATTGAACCAGAATTTTAACATTTTCATCCAAAGAACTTTTTAAGGAACCCGAGTGCAGGGCTTCGATTTCCGAATTTTTGACACTCAGGGAACAAAAGACGGAAAAGAACAATGCGATGATTCCTGCAAATGCACATAAACCCGTCATGTTTCGCGCATTTGATTTGTGAAAAATATAGGATTTATCTTTCTTGTGATACGAAAAATGATTTGATTTCTGCTTGCCGGAATGAATGAAATGATAGTGACCACTCAGTTTTAAAAAACATGTAGCAAAAAAAGCATAAAAAACAAAGACAAATGCTACATAGGATGGATACTGGCCAATATAAATGCCCAATTGCAAGGGCCAGAAGGTAAAGTTAAATACTGATAAATAGTACATGTCGTTAAAAATAGCGACATTGATCAGTATGGCAATGAAAATGCCGACAAATATGGCAGTCGTGGTTATGGTCAGAAACCGGTTGGATACAAGTTCTGTAGATTCACGGGTGAAATTAAGCAGAAAATGTTTGCTGTATGCTTCGTTAAAAATATTGATAAAGGCCTGAAAACCACTGTTTGCAAGTGCGCGATTGCGAAACAAAGCGCTTGTAAACAGTATAAATAAAAGAGGATAACCAATGTTAAAAATCCATTTTCTGACGTGCATAAAGGATAGTGCCATGGATACCAGAAAAATAACTGCAAAAACAGAAGCATAGTTATAGGAAATGCGAAATTCAGTCAGGACTCCATGGATACATCCAAATGTAGCAGAAAAGATAATGGAGCCTTTTACCAGGCAGTGAATGAGCGTGTCATTTTCATCTTGTTTCTGATGATCCTGCAGGATAAATCCGGAAAATGGTGCATCTTCCCGGGGGACGATATTCTTTTTTGGGAAAAATGACGGATTAAGCAATGACATCGTCGACTCCTTTGTGAGTTACATGTAATAGGGTGCCTTTGTGAAGACCGGACTTTTCATAGATATCCAATGCCAGATTTTCGGTTTCATATGCCGGTTCGTAAAAGCATTCTGAAAACGCATTGGTGAGATCTTCTTCACAACGGATGGTTGACATAACAAAATCTTCCCGCATCGTGGAATAATATGAAAAAACAAAAATTTCCTGTGCTTCTATCAATTCCAGTGCCAGACTGTGAGCTTCTTCCAAAGCGCGGTCAAGCACGTCCGAAAGCGATGCGTCAAGAGCGCATGCTTCTTTGGACGGTTGGTAGAGTTCTAAGAGCAAAAAGAATTCATTGGTTGACGTAGCCTCATTTTCCTTTACCATGAGTTTGTCGATTTTGGAAGAAAGCTTCCAGTGGATTTTTTGCAACCGGTCACCGGGCAGATATTCACGGATATCGGTTACATTGGAGGATACATTTCCCTTTTTTTCGGATTCTTCAAATTCATCAAATCCCTCTGTGTAGATTGCTTCATGTTTGATTTCATCCGCTCGAAAAGTCGGGAATATACGTATCTGTGCTTTCAAATCGCAGCTTTTTTGGAAATGAAAAAGATGCAGATAATCAAAACCTTCTATTTGTAAAACAGAAGCCTCATACAAGCCGCATTTTGTCAGTGTGACCGGAAATTCGAGCTGATTATCGGAATGAGCCCGCAGAGAAAGCACATGTGTTTTTTGATCTTCTTTACGATAGAAAAACGAAACAAAGGATAAGGTTACTGTAATGGAAGAAAAAGGAAGTTTTGTAGGATTTTTGATCTGTACAATGACATTCGCAGTATAGCCTTTTTGTGTTGCATTCGGATGAAGCATCAAAACAGGCTGTAGATTATGAAAACAGCGCTTTGACAGATAATAGGAGATTACCGGAAGGCAAAGCTGTAAAACAACAAGCATATAAAAGAAAGTCTGTTGATAAAAGAAAGCAAAAAAAACAGACATCAAAAGAAAAAACAAATATGAGATAACAGAACCAAGGATACTTGGCACAAGGTGTTTTTTCATATGCAAAAGCCTCCGGTGTCAATATGCGAAGAAAAAGCGAAAAAAAGAAAAAGATAAAATCAGGAAAGCTTTGGCATCAGGAAAGCTCAGGTACAGGAACCAAATCCAATGTTTGCTGTATAATATCGGCGGTGTCTTTTCCGGATGCTTTGGCTTTGGTAGATAAAATCATACGGTGGTTGCATACCGAATAGAATATTTTATGAATATCCTGGGGAATAACATAATCCCTGTCCTGATAGCAGGCGTATGCCTTTGCCATTTTTAATATAGCAAGGGAGCCGCGGGGGGAAATTCCCTGGATCAGTAAATCCGTGTCTCTGGTTGCTTCGGCAAGGGATACGATATAATCGCAGATGGCATCGCTTGCAAAAACAGCATCGGTCTTTTTTTGAAGATTTAACAAATCAGCCGTATTCATAACGGGTTCTACTTCATCAATATGTTCCATGGAATGACCTTTTAAGATTTCGGTTGCGGATTTGTGGTCCGGGTAACCGAGACTTAAGCGCACAAAAAAGCGGTCAAGCTGTGAATCGGGCAATTTCTGCGTACCGGATGCACCAATCGGATTTTGTGTTGCAATTACAAAAAAAGGCGGTTCCAAGGTGTAAGTTATACCTTCGGCACTGACACGACGTTCTTCCATAACCTCCAATAAAGCAGACTGTGTTTTTGGGGAGGTACGGTTGATTTCATCGGCTAAAAAGAGATTGGTAAAAATGGCGCCTTTTCGGAATTCAAAATTACCGGTTTCCTTATCATACATGGAAAAACCAAGAATATCACTTGGTAAAACGTCCGGTGTAAACTGCATTCTTTTGTAGGATAATCCAATGGCACGGCTTAATGCGACTGCCAGTGTGGTTTTGCCGACACCGGGGATATCTTCTAACAGAATATGTCCTTTCGCAAGGAGCGTACACAATACCATGTCGAGTACATCATCTTTACCGCGGATGACCTTTTTGATTTCTTCTTTTACAGATGCTAATGCTTGATTCATAGTAATCCCTTTTTATTTTTTCTCCACCCATTCGCAATCCGTTGATTTTCTGTTAAAAATCACTACTTGCTCATGTGTGTCATTGCAGTTTCGGTTATGATATACGAATT
>JAEDFR010000113.1 GCA_016297945.1 Lachnospiraceae bacterium
GAATAGTTTTCAAAATAGCGCATCTTTACGATGCGCTGTATTCTGGCAGGCATTTGATTAATCATTTCTTCTACCTGCTCTTTAATCATTTGTGCGTTTCTTTTTCTTTCGATCAGCAGCAATTCTTCTTTACGTTGCATTTTACTGCTTTTCGAATTTCTATCTATTCCTTCAATGTGAATATTTTTTTGCGTGTAAGGAAACTCTTCCATGGATCCTTTTACGACATCATGAACTCTATCCTGCTGCCGTCGAAGTCTTTCTAATTCCTTCTCTGTTTCCTTTATTAATTCGCATGCGTCCGTGTATTCTTTTAAAAGTTTCGTCCTGCTGCCGCTTTTTAACATGATATCTCCCCTTTATACAAATTTGCCTTCTTTTATTGCTTGTTCTGCGATGCTTAGTTTTGCATCCGGATTTAATTTTCTTCTGGTATCATCCCAGCTTTTTAATAGGTCATCTTCAAAATGTCCTTTATCGATTCTACTTTTTTTCAGAACTTCTCTCTGATACATATATGCTTTCTTTTCTTCAGTTGTCATTCTGATCCACGCTCCATTTCCTTTAACTAATTATTTAATCACTTAATGGTACTTTGCATACATATTCTTTACCTGCTTCGTACCCATCACGCATTACAACACCTAAAATATTCCACCAACATAATTGTTTTTCACGGTCTGTAAGAAAACGGTGTTTTTCTCTTCGGAAACGCTCAACCAATCTCAACAATAATATGTTAGTGTTTTCTTCATCAACAGAATCAATTTTGATAATATTATCCATAACCACTACCTCCGCTAAATTTCAGTTTAGCTACTTATAAATTCAAAAATACTTAATTGTTTTGGTTGTGGTTCTTTTATTTTCAAAGATTCTCCCTGAATGAATTTTATTGATTTCAAAATTGCTCTTTCCTTCTTTTCTTCGGTGTCCCAACTTGGTGGAAAAATTATATTTCCGTTCGGGATATATTCCCCATTTTTATCGCATTGCACCTTAATATGTGATAAATATTTATCTGTCATTATGAAATCTATATATGTTTTTCCATCTAAATAATCTACACCATTTGCATATCCTCTACCCTTTAGTGGATACCCTTTATTTTTGATAAAATCATCTATCAATAGCTTGTCTGGAATAGTAAATTCAAATGGTTGTACACAGTCAAATGTTGTATAGAAATCAAATGTATGCCATTTATCGCTTGTTGAAAAGAAATATGTATACTCCATTCCTTCAGTCCATTTAAACCAACTCACACCACAAAATAGTAATTGTCTGTTATTACATTCTGCATAATTTCCAAATTCACACGGTATTGGTATATTCATTTTCTTTCCTCACCTAAATTTTAACTTGCAACGTCTGCTTTGTCCGCTAAAGAGCAGCCTGTAATACAACCAACTTCTAACATACATGTTAAAATTACTGATAAAACTTTTTTCTTCATTTTGCTTCCTCTTCTTTCTTCAATCTCTCATTACATTCCGCTATGCTTTCATATGGCTTTCTTTTGAATGTTGCTTTTATCTTTGGATCCGTGTCCTTACGTTCCATTTTGTCCATCTGTATATCGCCGAATGTGTTATATTCTCTGTAAATACTGTTACAACTTCTCATTATGCTCCTTTCTGCGCTGCTCCCACAGGAACAGCGCTGGCTTTTCATAAATGTGATATATTAAGCATGAACTGTTTCTTTTGTCCTTTTGGACCGGTGTTTCAACCCTGCTGCCGTATGGCAACCTTTACAGCCAGGATTTTCCGAACTCTTTTCGAAAATCTTCCCGGCTGTGATTTTCTTCAAATTTCCGCTGGCCAATCTCTTTGAGCATCAGATCATACACCTTGTTAAAGTGCACGGCTTCCTTATTTCCGTCAATGTCGCCTTTGTGATGCTTTAAGCACAGTTTTATTTTTAATCCATACTTCTCTGATTTTGCCCTGTTTGCGGTGCCGAAAAAAATGTGATGTTCTTCCAGATAGTTGTGTCTTTCCCTGTTATTAAAAAAATGCTCACATATATAGCATCTTCCTATTTCCTGCTGAAAAACACTTTTCAATCTGACATGCCCTCCTCGATGACTTTTTTCTTTTTCACAATGATTTTTTGTTTCTTTTCATATACCTTAAATTCTACTTCTTCATGATTGATTACGACCTTGTCCGCATAACCGTTTCCAATTATTTCCGCTGCTTTTAGTAGCACGTCCTTTACCTCTTCCGTAGCTCTCAGCTTATTTTTTATGTAGCTTTGACAGTAATTGATAGCTGTCTGTCTTTCTGACCATGCTTTTGACATTTCACATCCGCACTGCATGGTTGCTTCCCAATTCGCCTGCCTGTTTTTTTCTTCCTGAGTCAGATTTTCTTCTATCCTGACCATTTTTGTCTGTCCACAAAATGTACAACTTCCAATTGCTTCTATCATGCTTTTTCCTCCTTTGCATATACATCCGGTCTGTTAATTCTTTTGAGATAATGCAGCATTTCAAGTACATCACTCCATGCCGCTTTATAATTTTTGTCTTTCATATGCAGCTGCAGGTTTAAAAACCATTTATTCAGGTTGCATACGTCCTGTTCTTTTTCATTTTCCATGCGCATGCTCCTCCATATACATCATCAGTTTTTCAAATCCTGCTGCCATATCAACGGCATTCTTATAGACATCTTTTGCATCCTCATAGGATTCCTGCGTTAACAAGATTGTTCCCGGTGATTTCGTAAGTAAAAATCTGCTTACCGGACCATATCCATCCCTGATCTGATTGAAAATCTTTTTTAATGCATCCAAATGCTCGTCACAAATAGTATTTTCAACGTTTTCGTTATCAGATAACTCGTTTTTGTTATCAGGCAGTTCGTTTTCGTTATCGGATTTCTCAATATCTTTATTCTCCGGAACGATTTCGCTTTTTTTCGGAACGATTTCGCTGATTTCTCTATATTCCGCATCGATTACTTTGTTTTCCGCTCCGAAATCCTCTTTTTCCGTTCCAAAACGTTCTTTTTCCGTTCCGAAATCATCCTGTTTCGGTTCTTCTACCGTTTTCGGCATCGTTTCTTCTACTTTTGGAACTTCTTTTTTTACCGGCTTCTCTTTGACAACCTTAACCTTGCTTTCCTTTTTCGGCTTTGTTTCCTGCTTACTCTGTTGCACCGGTGCAACTTCTGCTTTTTTCGGTTCTTCCTCCACCGGCCAAGACTCTCCATACAGGTCTTCCCAGCATTTCTTTGCATCATATTCATCTCTCGGATTTTCCGGAATTAAATTACTGACAGTTTCTTCCATCTCTGTCCAGCTGTATTCTTCTTTCTCTCCGGATCTCATATTTGTTAAAATTACCGGTTTTCCATATCCCTTTATCGATACAATGAGTTTTCCGACTGCAGGAACCCTGACTGTGTACAACTGCTCTTCATTCGGAGCAAATGCATCTGCAATTCCTTCTCCGCAATCGCAATGCACTTCATAATATGCCTGCTCATATATTTCCGGATAACTCTTTCCGATCAGATATATTGCTTTATCCAGATTATTTTTCGAGTCCTGCTGCCGTTGCGGATTTTTAACGAGTGGCTCTTCCATCATGATTTCTAAATCGGATTTCTTCATCTCCTCTTTGTACTCTTCATGGATTGTCTGAATTTCCGCCTTGCTCATATCCGGATCTAATGTTTCATTGACTGCATCCGGAAGCTGCAGCATGATGGTAAGCTTTGCATATCCATATCCCTGGTAACTCGGAAGCAAGTGGTCTGAATATCCATTTTCTGAAAATTTATCATTGATATTGATAAATCGGCTTACCTGTGTCTTATCCAGGTTGTATTCTGCCTGAGCAAATTCTGCGACGGATTTATATCCGGACTCTGCCAGCACATTTGTATCTCTGGCTACCTTCAACAGGTAGCCGATACGTACAAATCCTTCCGCAGTTCTCTGCAGCTCTCCGTCCAATTCTGCTTTATATTCCTGATAGCTTTTTTGATACATGATTTGTTCCATTCTGTTTCCTCCTTATCCTGCTGCCGTTACATCCATAAAATCTGCTTCCAAGACATCTGCCAGTAATTGTCCGGCCAACTTTCCGTGCCACACTCTGTTTCCTTTTATTCGAAGGTCACTATAATTTTCCATTCGCAGCTTATTTGCTTTTTCGCCCAGTTTCTTTTCCTCTTCCGTAAGCTGTTTCTGAAAGTACTGTTGCCATTTTTTTAGAAAGTTTATGGCATCATCAAAATCCTTATTCTGGTTATCTCCTGTCGTTCTCTTCTGTCTGATGTTTCCGGACGGTTCAACCTCTAATGTGTACCATGCAACATCCGGATGCTCTGCATGTCTTAAGAAAAACAGATACGATTCATCTGTCTGGATTCTGGAAAAATAGTAATCACAGGTGTGCACGCAATGTTTTAGTACCGTTCCCTCTTTTACGATGTCCAGGATGCTTTTGGGTGCTACGATCTGATATTTACCCTGTTTAAATTCATATTTCTTTAACTTCGGCAGTACTTTATTTACCTTTTTCCATTTCTTTTCAATCTCTTTTGCCTGCTTTTCCATCTCATTATTTTGCAAAGCCATTACCAGTTCATTGTGAGCTGCTTTTAAATCCTTTGGCTTTGCAATCTGTTCAAGCTTCGTATTCATCTTCATTCTTTGCGCCATTCCAATGTAGTCATGCCACGTTCTGTATGTCTGCCATATACTTTCATTCATCAGCTTCATTTGCTTTTTCAGATAATTCCAGCACTTCACATAACTAATCGGTATTTCTAAAAAATTGAATGTGGATGTTGCAAACTCAGCCTCACCAAAATCTTTAATCATTTCATCCGGCCATATAGTGTTCGCTAACTTTTCATACTGAATCCAATCCAAACAATACTTATTTCCGTTCATCTTCTTTAATCTCTGCAGTCTGCTCTTATCCAGTCCCAGCATTTTGTGAAGCTCTGTTGCATTTTTATTTATCCTGATGTTGTTATGAAAGAAGTCTTTTGCCAGATTAAACATTCCTATTTTTACAAGCTTCTCAATAATCGGATTTTCCTTTTCCTCTTCCAGGTACCTACTCAAATTGTCCGGAAGCTTTTCCCATAAATCAAAAGCGCTATATTTTAAAATGCTATTCTTTTTCAATATAGGCAGATTTCTTCTGTACAAAAATATATCCTCTCCGTGATATCCAAATGAATATCTCCAACTTTCGTAATCCGGAATCCATCTCATATATTTTTGTTTGTATTTGTCATAGGTATATCTTTTTGTCCTGCCATTTTCGAAGATCAGTGTCCTGTACTCTTCTTTCAGATATATATCCGGATTTGTATATGGTTTTGTTACATAAACCTGCCTCATAATAAACGACCTTATTACAATTCCACCATCAATCTTTTGTATGATTTCTCCCCAATGAGAAACATCTGCCAACGTTTTGATTCTTCCGGATGGTTTGAATATGGATTTTGCATGGCATGCCGGACATACTGTCTTTTTATCCAGTTTTGGATTTTTTATCTTGACGTATTTTTGACATCTGGAACAATATCCGGTTGTTTGGCCGCCTTTTTTGTATTCATAAAACATATAAAATTGAGCCGCGCATGTTCTCCGCATCCATTCCTTAAAGCTTTTAGGCAATGCTGGTACCAAAGCCATATCATCATCCCATGGCTTTTGTTCCCGTTTTTCTTTTCTTACCGTTTCTTCATCCTTTCTGTCCTGCTGCCACCTTTGTAACCGGTAAAATCCTTTTACTCCATTTTCTTTTGCCAGCTTAAGACTGTTCAGTGTGTTTAAGGTGTCCTTATTTGTATATATCTTCGTGCCATAATATCCCACGTATACTTCAGGAAGGTTCATAACCATAGCTTTTGACCATTTAACTTCTTTTCCGTTCTCGTCAAGCTCCCTTGTTATGTATTCTTCTCCCTGTACATTTAAAAAAACTTCATATCTTGGTGTCCGGATGTTTTTTCTGATATCCTCCGGCAGAAATATAGCTATTTTGATAAATCCCTGCAGATTTTGCGCACGAAGCAGTAAATTATATTCCGGAATGATTTTGATTTCCTTTTTATTCGTTAAATAAGAATGTCTCTTTTCCTCTGTATACATTGCACCATATCGCATGATCTGCTTTGTGGCCGGAAGCGCTCGTAATTTTCTTAATTCGTTTTTCTGCATTTCACTTCCCTCCCTGTCACGGTGTAAAATACGTTCGGCATGTAGTCTTTCCCATCAATTTTGTAGACTCCGATTTTTTCAATCTGCCTGCTTCGTTTCTCTTCTTTTAAAAGAAAAATGGTTGCATCCATCTGTCCTGCTGCCTTTGGATTTTTTCCACGGACAATTACAATATCTCCTTTATCCGCTTCCCCACTATCTCTTTTGATTAATCTGCTGTATTCCCTGTCCGGATGCGTATGCAGCCATACACATTCCTGCATGCCAAGCTCCTGTTTTGTCAGCTCTTTTATGATTTTCATTTCCGTGCAGGCAATCCTTTCATCTCCATCCTCATGAATATCGCCGGAAGCTTCTACCATGCACCATCTTCCGCTTGGATACCATTTCAAAACTTCAATTGGTTCTTCTACACAATGAAATCCTGATGCTACACATTTTGCTTTATCTTCTTTGTATGTTTTGCCGATTTCATACTGATATGTTCCTTTTCCCATGGTGCACTGCAGGTTGTTGTTAAATCCCTTAAAAGCAATCATTATTACTCCTCCACTCCGTAATATTTTCTAACGATCTGCCGCACCTCATGTCTGTTTGGTATTCCCAGATATACCGGTCCTCTCATCGGTTCTGTTTTCCCGTTATGTTTTACTTTTGTTGCTTTTACAACTTCCTCACTTACCTGCACTTTGTTTTCAAATGCAAATGCCAGCAGCAATGCCATGCATTCTTTCAGACTCTTTCCCTTTTTTCTGACAGCTCTCTGCATCTTCGCATCTTCCGTGCACATCTCTAATACTGCGTCTTTCCAATCTTCTAGCACGCCTTCCAGCTTCAGATGCTTGTTTTCAACTTCAATCTTTCCTACTGCTGCCATCAACGGATTAACCAGCTCGTCCATCAGTCCGTCCATGTAGTCTTCC
>JAEDFR010000114.1 GCA_016297945.1 Lachnospiraceae bacterium
AACCCGTTCATGCAACATACCACAGTCATAATAAATTGCCCCCATTTAACCCCCTTGGGGGCAAGGAAGGAGATTCATGGAAACATTTTATATAGATACAAAAAGAGTAGAAAGATCACCAACACAGATAAGTATTATTGACCTTATACCTGTTGGAAGAGAAAATGCGATCAGCCGCAACAGTCTTATTGAGAAATGTGTTGTGTTTGGACTGATAGACAGGTCCGTATCTGACAAAGACAGGGAAATGCGGAGACTGTTGCAAAAGGCAAGGAATGATTACACGATTCTTAATCTGTCAGACGGAAACGGTTATTACAGAGTTTCGATCAATGATCTGCAGGATCTGCAAAGGTATATCCGGCAGGAAGACAGAAGAGCAAAGGCGGCGTTTAGAAATCATACGCTCGCCAAAAAGCTTTATGAGGACTATAAGCACGGGAGAATGGAGGAATAGGAAGTTGGCAGGGAAAGCAAAGCGAAAGTTAGATTATGCTGGCTGGTCAACTGACATATTCGATAATGATACAAAGATTGATAAGCTGCTTGATGCGCAGGGATGGATAGGATTTGGAATTTACTTTTTCCTTTGCCAGAAAGCGTTTGGCAGTGATGGATACTTTTATAAATGGGGCTTTGACGACTGTGCTTCTACCGCGAGGAAGATGGGCGGCGGCGTAGGTTCCGGTACTGTGAAAGAAACAGTGGACTACTGCTTACATATTGGTCTTTTCAATAAAAGGCTGTTTGATGAGTGGGGAGTGCTTACCAGTAAAGGCATCCAGCGAAGTTATTGGGCAGTTGCCAAGTCTAGAAGAGACAAGGCAGTTGCGAAGGAACTTTGGATTCTGAAAGAGTCAGAATGCGATGGTGTGGTTTTTGTACCATTAAATTCGGATATGTCGGAGACAAATAGTAATTCGTCAGCTACAAATTATGATATGTCGGCAACAAATGACACTGTAGTAAAGGGTAGTGTAGTAAATAGTATATATATTGCGCATTCTGACGAATCGCGCGATACGGAATCACTTGACCAGTTTTATGAATCTATCTGGAAACTGTATCCTGTGAAGAAAGGTAAAGGCCAGGTATCCAAGACGAAGAAAAAGGTGCTTCAACGGATTGGATATGAGCATATTAAACGGTGCATTGATCGTTTTGTTGCTGACATGGAAGATTCTAACAGAGATAAGAAGTACTGGATGCATGGAAGCACTTTCTTTAATGGCGGATATGTAGATTATCTGGACGAGAATTTTACAAACGATGTAAAGAAAAACATTGCAGTTCCGGAAGAGCAGCAGGATGAAGAAGAGATAGTGGGTGATGATTGGTGGAAGTATTAACTGTTCTGTTTGGAAAGATGTATATACCAGACGATTATGAAACCATTATCTTTGAATTAAGTCGGTGCAAGAAAAGATTCTTAGCATTTCCGTCAAGATATTTACAGTCTAGGATTGACGAACTTGAATATGCGCTTGATGAATTCAGGAGGACAAGCAATGAAATATAAGCCATATGAATTTAAAGCACAGGATGCATATGATTTCGCAAGGCACGTACATATCGAAGCTCATGAACATGGTGGAGAGTTGTTTTTCAAAACATGCCCGTATTGCAATCCAAAGCCCACTAGAGACAATTTAAAGACATTCTCTATAAATTTATCGACTGGACAGTTTAAGTGCCTTAGAGCGTCCTGTGGACGTTCTGGGAACATGATTGTATTATCACAGGATTTTGATTTTCCGCTCGGAAATGAGGTTGATGAATATTACAGGCCCAAAAAGAAGTACAGGTCACTCAAGCAGCCGAAAGAAAAGATTGTTCCGAAGGAATCAGCGCTGGAATATCTGAAAAATCGTGGGATTTCAAAAGAAACTGCAGAGAAATATCAGATTACTGTGCAGAGTAATAACAAAAATGTGCTTGTATTCCCATTCTTTGACGAGAACGGAAAAATGCAGTTCGTTAAATATCGTGACACGCAGTATTCAAAGGAAAAAGGCGGAAATAAAGAGTGGTGTGAGAAAGATACAAAGCCTATTCTGTTTGGAATGTTCCAGTGCAATGACAAGTATGACAGGATCATATTCTGCGAAGGACAGCTTGATTCCATGTCTGTTTCGGAAGCCGGAATAGAAAATGCCGTATCCGTTCCAACAGGAGCCAATGGCTTTACATGGGTTCCGTATTGCTGGGATTTCGTGAATCGGTTTCAAGAGATCATTGTTTTTGGAGACCACGAAAATGGAAAAATCACTCTTCTTGAAGAAATTGCCAAGAGGTTCAAAGCAACGATCAGGCACGTAAGAGAAGAGGATTACAAAGGGTGTAAGGATGCAAATGAGATTTTACTGGCATATGGGAAAAAACAGATACGAACGTGCATCGAAAATGCGGTTTCTGTTCCAATCAACAAAGTTATTGAACTTGCTGATGTGGAAGACGTTGATATTTTCAAACTGGAAAAGCTACAGACTGGAATTAAACAATTGGACAAGCTGTTATACGGTGGCCTTCCATTTGGAGGAGTAATTCTAATATCCGGTAAACCAGGGGAAGGAAAGAGCACATTAGCAAGTCAGATTATGATTAGTGCCGTTGAGAACGGGTATAAGTGCTTTGCATACTCAGGAGAACTTCCGAACTATTTGTTCAAAGCGTGGATGGATTTCCAGATTGCCGGTCCGGATCACATTTTCGAGTATCAGAATAAATATGGTGACAGGAATTATAACATTTCCAATACAAACCGTGACCTGATATCTGCGTGGTACAGAGGAAAGTATTTTCTGTACGATAACAGGTCCATTGACGGGGATGAAAAAGAAAGTCTTGCCGGAACAATTGAATCAGTGATTATGCAGTACGGCGTACAGGTAATCTTGCTTGATAATCTTATGACAGCAATTGATCTTGAAGAAATGCATGGTGATGACAAGTACGAAAGACAGAGCATATTCATAAAAAAACTGTCACGGATCGCTCTTAAGCACAATGTACTGATACTGTTAGTAGCTCATAAGAGAAAGAACAATTTTTCTAAGAACGAGAATGATGAGGTGAGCGGATCAGGAGATATAACAAACCTTGCATTGATAACTATTGCGTATGAAAAAGACAAGGATCTTGATGATTCACAGAGAATGCTTAAGGTTTCAAAGAACAGACTATTCGGAAAAGTAAATACAGCCGGATGGATTCTTAATTTTGATGAGAAGTCAAAGCGTATTTACGGGTACGGAGATGATCTGAATTACAGCTTCGGGTGGGATAATAAAGAAGCTGGATTCGAGCAGATGGAATATTGCGAAGAGACTCCGTTTGATTGACAGGAGGAATCATGGAGAAGAAATTTGCAAAAGGATCCAGTGAATGGATGATGTTCATGGATTATTGGGCGTTGTGTCAGAAGTATTGGGTCCCTGAAAAATCAGATGAATGGTGGGATGAAGTAATTAGAGAAATTGATAACTTCGCTAAAAAATATGGTTCCACTGTATTTGTAAGAGGCTTGTGCATGGCCTTAATTAACAAACTTGAAATTGAGCATGTATCAGCAAAAGAGAGGTGATTTATATGACAAAGAGTGAAAAATTGTGCCTGATGCGTGAGCTATACGAAGCTGGAAGCAGCATTGAAGCCATAGCGGAAGCGACAGGTTATAAAGAAAACAGTGTGATGCAACTGTTGCCACAGGCAGGTATTGTGAGGAGACGTAGTATCAAGGACATTGGAGATCAGGTCGTGAAGATGCGCAATGAAGGAATGAGTTTAGAGCAGATTTCGCAGAAGACAGGATTTAAAGTCAAGACGATCAGCACGTATCTTTGTAAAATTGGCTGTAATAAAAACAGGACTTGGACGGAACAAGAAGACAATGAGCTGATTGATGAAAGCAGAATTGTATTCGCAGAGCCGAGGCATGAGAAGATTGAGAGATTCTTTATCAACGGTATCCGGTATGTGACGGTGCCGCTGGAAGCACTTTATCAGAGTTAGGAGGAAAACAGGATGAAATTAAAAGAGATTAAGCCAGGAATGGTTATTCACTGCAAGAACGATGAGGAAAAGAAAGCGCTTTTGGAAGAAGCGGAAAGACTTGGATATTTGTGGACTTCAAGAAAAAATCCAATTGATAGAACTTTTTGTCATGGAAATACAATACATTTTTATGCAGAAAATGAAGATGCGGATTTTAAACATATTACATGGTCTGATCATACGGAAGGAGTAACCGAGTTTTCCGACCTCATACTGCCAGAGCTTACGGCGGAGGAAGCAATTAAACTCCATGCAGAAGTTTGTAAGAATAATTGTAGAGAGTGCCCGTTATATGAAGTTGATGGATACGATAGTTGTGATGATTTATGTTTTTCGAATCCAGAGAAAGCAGTTGAAATACTTGCCAAGTGGAAATCCGATCATGAGAAGAAAGAACCGGAAGTTGAATGGGTTTACAGAGTGTTCGGAGTAGAAAATTTAGGAGAAAAGTTTTTCAATACGGAAGAGGAAGCGATTGCCAGATGCGAAGAACTTGTTAAATCGCAGAAAAACAGGCAGTATGCTCGTTACGAGAGAGTTTGCAGAGTGAAAGAGTAATTTTAGACCATGATAAAAACATGGCGGAAAGGTAACTATGAAAATTGATTTGAGAAAGGAATAACGAATGCCCGGTAAACCGGGTTGGTGCGCAGTGAAAGAGGTGGCGTATCGGAAAATTCAAACACCGTGGCTAAAAGGTTTATGGCGGAAACAAATTAAGCCGTTGAGAGCAAACGAATTGTGATCCATGTTACAGCATTTGTAGCGTGGTGTTATGAAAAAGTTAAAAGTATGTTGGATTTCAGCAGGAGTATCAAGTTTCATGGCAGGATACCTTGCCGGTGATGTTGATGAGTGGATTTACATTGACATTACAGACCAACATTCGGACAGTATCAGATTTATTAAAGATTGTGAGAAAGCGATTGGAAAAGAAATAAAGATACTAAAATCCAAAGAATACAGATGCGTTGAAGATTGTGTAAGGGCATTTGGTGGATTTGTAAATAAGCAAAACGGATTCGCACCTTGCACGAACTGGCTTAAAAAGAGGGTGAGAAAAGAGTGGGAAGAAAAGCATAAAGATTACGAACTGACATATGTTTGGGGATATGACCTAAAAGAAAAGCATAGAGCTGAACAGATGATTGAAGAAAATCCACAGGAAAATCATGAATTTCCACTCATTGAAAAGTATTTATCCAAAGAAGATGTACACGGATTGTTTGAACGGACTTTCGATTTTGACAGGCCGAAAATGTATGACATGGGTTATCCGAACAATAACTGTATCGGATGCGTAAAAGGCGGTATGGGATATTGGAACCATATTCGGAAAGATTTTCCGGAAGTTTTTGAAAGCCGTGCAAAGTTGGAAAGGGCTGTAGGACATTCGATTTTGAAAGACGGTAACGGAAATCCTATTTATTTGGACGAGCTGGAACCGGACAGAGGGAATATGAACATGGAAGTATTCCCGGATTGTAGCATTATGTGTTATTTAGCAGAGAAGTGAGGAAATATGATTAAAAGAAAGGAATAACGCTTATCCTAGTGAAACTAGGTTTCTACATAATCAGAATATGTAGAGTAAAGATTGATAAACACTAGATTGCAATGCTTTGGTTTGCATGAGAAATAGCTTACTTTCATGTTTGCTTAGGTATCGCCCCATAAAAGGCCAATGGTCAGCAGTAATTACGCCCAGAGCTACAGAGTGGATTGTAAATTTACCATACACGAAGATATTCGTAGTGTGGTGCGTGGAAGATTTTATTAAAAAGAGCATAGAAAGATTGCACTTAGCAAGTGAAATGTCATTGTCACATTACAAGAAGCCGCTCATATGTGAATATTCTGGCGGAAAAGATAGTGATGTGCAGTTATGGTTATTCAAGCAAAGCGGAATACCGTTCGATGTACATAATTCCCATACAACGGTAGATGCTCCACAGACAGTATATCACATAAGAGACACATTTAAGAAACTAGAAGATTCTGGAATAAAATGCGAAATCGACTATCACATACATGAAGACGGAAAACGAACTACAATGTGGAATCTTATTCCAAGAAAACTGATGCCGCCAACAAGAATTGTTCGGTACTGTTGCTCGGAGCTTAAAGAGGGCGGCAACGCAAACAGAATGATATCTACAGGAGTTCGCTGGGCGTAGAGCGCAAAAAGAAGCAACAGAAGTCCTTTTGAGGTACTTGGAAAGACGGCAAGCAAGAGCATCGGTGTATCAGATGAAAAGATGCTTATTACTGACAATGATGATACCAGACGACTGTTTGAAAGCTGCCAGATGAAAGCAAAGACAGTTGTGAATCCGATTATTGATTGGACTGATCGCAATGTTTGGGATGTGATTGATAATGAGAACATTCCGGTGTGCGAGTTGTATAAGCAGGGATACGAAAGGCTTGGATGTATCGGATGTCCGCTTGCTAGAAAAAAACAAAGAGAAAGAGAATTTTACGACTTTCCAAAGTACAAAGAAGCATACATAAGAGCTTTTGACAGGATGATTGAAGAGCGAAAGGATCGAGGCAAAGAGATCAAATGGGAATGTGGAGAGGAAGTGTTTTTATGGTGGATGCAAAGTGACGATGTATTGGGACAAATGAGCATTGAAGATTTTATAAATTGAAGAAAGGAGCAACAGCCCGGCCGGCGAAAGTGTATACAGCTTCTTTCGGGAAAAATGAAGAAATGTGAGATATGTAAAAATTATGCGGAATTCAAAGAACCGAGGAGAGTAACAGCGGAAAACTCTGTATATGGATTTTGTTTTAAGGATTATATGAAAAACGGAATGATGTCTACCTATCCTGTGTATGTTCCTGGTGCTGTTTGCAATTCATTTGCAAAGGCGAAAGGATCAGTTGAAACGGAATCTGATGTGCAAGGGCAAATGTCAATCACAGACTTTCCGGAGGTGCTGCCATGAGAATTTACATAAGCGGACCAATAACGAATGTTCTTGATTACAAGGAGAAATTTGCAATAGCAGAACAAAATCTGAAGGTGACATATCCAGATGCGGAAATCATAAATCCGACA
>JAEDFR010000115.1 GCA_016297945.1 Lachnospiraceae bacterium
TCCATGTGTTCAGCCTAGTTCATAAATATGTGTCCAGGATTTTGGGTACATATCACTTTTGTCAAAAGCCTTTTTTATTTGCATCATTGTGGTTATCGACTTCTAATTAGAAATATAACGAACAAAGTGGTTTTGTCCGCTTTTGAAAGAATGTAAAGTGGTGCGCGATATGAATACAGGCGAGCGCGAGCCGGTTAACTGGATTGACTTATATTGAGTTGAATTGACTTGTATAGAGTGTGTTGTATAGTGTGTATATTGCTTGCACTTTTGCGGAAATCAAGTATAATAAAATATGTATGACTATGCATTTTTGCTTATGCTAGGAGAAAAGGAACATGGAAAATCAGCAGGATTTTGTATCAGAAGAAAATGTAACCTATGAAAATGAAAGCGATAAAACCGTTAAAACCGATTCGGATCAAGAAAAATACGATGAAACCAATTCGGATGAAATCACAAAAAATCAAGATGAATTATCCGAAGAATATACATATGAGAGCCCCAAGGGAGATCCGTTGTATGAAATAGATGTTCAGATTAAAGCATCGGATTTATATGATTATTCTCTCAGGCATTCCTATACTTCGCTAGGAGGTCTGCTTTCTACAATTGTCGGCGTTTTGATGATATATGCATATTTTGCAAAAAATGCAAGCCCGTTATATTTGATTTTTGGACTTATTGTTGTATTTTATATTCCAATCAATCTGTTTTTGGTGTCTAAACAGCAGGCCATGCAGGAAACTTTTCAAAAGCCGCTCCACTATGCTTTTTATGAAAACGGAATGGAAGTTTCACAGGATGATCTTAAGGAAATGATTGGATGGGACTACATTGTGAAAGCGGTGGCAACTTCTAAGAGTATTATTGTCTATACCGGAAAAAACAGAGCATCTATTTTCCCACGCAGGGATTTGCAACCGGATGCAACCGCGCTGATTCGTGTATTGTCAACGCATGTGGATCCTAAAAAAATGAAAATAAAACAATGATATGATACCAGGGTCAAAAGGTCATACAGTGCGTAGCAATCCGTTGGTATCATGGGGGCAAAAGGTCATATTTTTCATATCTCCATGAAAATGGCGAAGAAGTATACTGGTACTATCAACTTTAGGTTATAAAAACATGGTAATAGAAACATTTCAAGATAAAGAAACATATCAATTTGGATATCAAATCGGAAAAGCGGCTAAAGCCGGTGATATTTATGCCTTAATCGGTGACTTGGGCGTTGGAAAGACTGTTTTTACACAAGGTGTAGCGGCCGGACTGGGTATTAAAGAGCCGGTCAACAGTCCGACTTTTACTATTTTGCAGGTATATGATGAAGGAAGATTGCCTTTTTATCATTTTGATGTATATCGCATCGGTGATCCGGAAGAGATGGATGAAATTGGATACGAAGACTGCTTTTTCGGCGAGGGGATTTGTCTGGTTGAGTGGGCCAATCTGATTCAGGATATTATGCCCAAAGAGACCAAATGGATTACGATTGAAAAAAATCCGGAAAAAGGTTTTGATTATCGAAAAATAACGGTGAAAAATTTATGAAAATTCTTGCAATTGACAGTTCGGGGCTGGTAGCCAGTGTCGCGGTTTTAGAAGATGACAGGCTGCTTGCCGAATATACCATTGATTATAAAAAAACACATTCGCAGACTTTGCTTCCTATGTTGAATGAAGTGAAGCGCATGATAGAGTTGGATTTAACAACGATTGATGTTGTGGCCGTAGCGGCAGGTCCGGGATCTTTTACCGGGTTGCGCATTGGTTCTGCAACTGCGAAGGGAATTGCTGAAGCATTGGATAAACCCATTGCCGAAATTCCTACCATGGACGCTATGGCATTTCAGCTTATTGGCTATGAAGGAATCATTTGTCCGATTATGGATGCCAGACGCAATCAGGTTTATACCGGATACTATTCCTATATGAAAAAGGAAAAAATTGATCAGACAGTAGATGCTTTTAACGAGACAGGGTTTACTTTTATGGTTGAAAAACCGCAGTTTGTTGCAGATATGCATGAGGTGATTGAGGAATTGAATGCTATCGGAAGACCGGTTATGTTTTTAGGAGACGGCGTACCTGTACAAAATGCTGATATCCGGACTGAGTTGAAAGTGCCTTATGGGTTTGCGCCGGCTAACTGCAACCGGCAGCATGCTTCTGCTGTGGCTGTTTTGGCAGCACACTATGTGAAAGAAGGAAAACTGGTCAAGGCATTTGAGCACAAACCGGAATATCTTCGTCTGTCACAGGCAGAAAGAGAACGCATGGAGAAAGAACATGTGGCAAAATGATGAGGATCAGATGAGGGAAGAATTCAATGCCGGTAGAAACAAATCCCGGTAGAAGCAAATCCCGGAATGCAGATAAGTAAAACGGATACAGATATGGAAGTACAGATTGTTAAAATGTCGGCAGATGATGTTGACCGTGTTGTAGAAATCGAACAGGAATGTTTTAGTATGCCATGGACAAAACAGGGATTTTTAGAGGCGCTGAAACAAAATAATTCTTTCTATTATGTAGCAAAAGTCGGAACGCAGATTGTCGGTCATTGCGGTGCGTACGGTGTGTGCAATGAAGGTGACATCAATCAGGTGGCAGTGACAAACGCATATCGCAGGCAGGGAATTGCAAGACGATTGGTATCCACGATGATAGAAGAGATGGAAAAGAACGGCTTTCTGGAAATCACACTGGAGGTCAGAGCCGGAAACAATTCTGCGATTGCTTTGTATGAGAGCCTCGGATTTGTGCAGGAGGGTATTCGGAAAAAATTTTACGAGAAACCGACGGAAGATGCCATTATCATGTGGAAAAGACAATAACAGAAAAAACCATTATGATGATATATAAAGATATATAAGAGAATTTCATTATTGAGTGGAAAAGATAAACAACGGCGGAAAACATTTCCGCTAGGATTCAGGATACATGTTCCTATATAATATAATCAGTGATTAGCAAATGCTAACCAAAGCAATCTTATATGACGTAAGGTTGTTAAGAGCAAATGAAGAAAAGGAAAGGGACATGAATTATGAAAAAATTTGAAAATCATATTTTGAAAGAGGTTTTCTGTAATAAGTGCGGAAAGCAGATTGAGGTTGAAAACGGAATGCTTCGAGAGGATTGTTTCGAAGTGAACCGGACATTTGGCTATTTTTCGCATAAAGACGGAGAAACACAGACCTGGGATTTGTGTGAAGATTGTTATGATGAATTCGTTCGTTCTTTTCAAATTCCGGTAACCAGTAAGGAAGAAACGGAGCTTATATAAATGTTAGATGTATGTCTTCTCGGAACAGGGGGCATGATGCCCTTGCCCTATCGTTATCTGACATCCATGATGGCCAGATACAATGGAAAAAGCATATTGATTGACTGTGGAGAAGGCACACAGATAGCAATGAAAGAAAAGGGATGGAGTCCGAAGCCAATCGATATCATGTGTTTTACTCATTATCATGCAGACCATATCAGTGGTTTGCCGGGACTGCTTCTTACCATGGGCAATGCAGAACGGACAGAACCGCTTTTGATGATTGGTCCCAAGGGGCTTGAAAGAGTTGTGAATTCTTTGCGGACGATTGCTCCTGAGCTTCCGTTTTCGATTGTTTTTCATGAACTCGCAGAGGAAGAAGAAACAATTCCTTTTGAGGGATTTCATATTGATGCTTTTCGGGTGCACCATAATGTGATTTGTTATGGCTATCGGATTGTGGTAGAACGAAAAGGAAGGTTTATGGTTGACAAGGCGAAAGAGCAGAATATTCCTGTTTCATGCTGGAACCGACTCCAACACGGAGAAACGGTTGAGCATGAAGGCAAGCTGTTTACCCCCGACATGGTTATGGGAGAGGCACGAAAAGGAATTAGCGTAACCTATTGTACGGATACCAGACCTACAGCTTTAATTGAACAATATGCCCAAAATGTGGATTTGCTGATTTTAGAAGGAATGTATGGTGAGCCGGATAAACTGCCCAAGGCCAAGGAACATAAGCACATGATGTTTTCGGAAGCTGCCGCAATTGCAGCAAAAGCGCAGCCGAAGGAACTGTGGCTTACCCATTACAGTCCGTCGTTGATACGTCCGGAGGAATATATCCGGGATATGAAAAAAATATTCCCACGTATTCATACTGCCAAGGATGGCAGAACCGTTGAGTTAGAATTTGAGGGAGAATAAGTTAATGAAAATGTTTAAGGGAACCAAGGGAATGGTAATCCTGGTATTTTTAGTGTTATTGGTGCTGGGCTATTACTTTTATCTGTCAAACCGGAGCATGCCGGAAAAGACAGAAGAGATAAGTGTAGAAACCATGACGGCCAGCCAGAAGGTTTTGAGCAGAAATCTGGAAACCAATTATCCGCCATCTCCCAGAGAAGTGGTCAAATATTTCAGTGAAATTACAGAATGCTATTATAACGAAGAACATACCGACGAGGAACTTCGGGATCTTGGGCTGAAGATGCGGGAAATCTATGATGATGATCTGGTTGCAAACCAGACAGAAGAAATGTATTTGTCTTTGTTAAAGTCGGATGTTGAAGAGTATAAGCAAAACAACCGGACGATTTCGAGTTTTTCTCCGTCTTCGAGTGTAGATGTGGAAACATTTACAAAAGATGGGTATGAATGTGCAAAGCTCTATTGTGTTTATGATATCAACCAGGATGGTTTACTGTATCAGACGACGCTTTGTTTTATTTTAAGAAAAGACGAGGATGCGCATTATAAAATCTATGGTTGGAAAGCCGTGAAGGATGAAAACTAAGAATAGGAAGTGTAATTGTGACAGAAGATATCTATATTTTGGGAATTGAAAGCTCGTGTGATGAAACAGCGGCTTCTGTTGTAAAAAACGGAAGAGAAGTTTTGAGCAATGTGATTTCTTCTCAGATAGATTTGCATACCTTATACGGAGGAGTGGTTCCTGAAATTGCCTCCAGAAAACATATCGAGAAAATCAATCAGGTGGTGCAACAGGCACTGAAAGAAGCCCAAGTGACCTGGGATGATATTACAGCAATTGCCGTAACCTACGGACCGGGGCTTGTCGGAGCGCTTTTGGTTGGAGTTTCATTTGCCAAATCGCTTGCATTTGCACTGGATAAACCTCTGGTCGGTGTTCATCATATTGAGGGACATATCAGTGCTAACTATATTCAGCATAAAGATTTAGAACCGCCTTTTGCATGCCTTGTCGTATCCGGAGGACATACACACCTGGTAGTAGTGGAAGATTATGGAAAATATCAGATTCTTGGTGCTACCAGAGATGATGCGGCAGGAGAAGCTTTTGACAAAGTTGCCCGTGCGATTGGTCTGGGATATCCGGGTGGTCCTAAAATCGATAAGATTTCCAAAGAGGGAAATCCGGATGCGATTCCTTTTCCAAGGGCGAAAGTAGATGGAAATGAATATGATTTTAGTTTCAGCGGATTAAAGTCGTCGGTTCTTAATTACATCAATTCCTGTGAAATGAAGCATGAAACGGTTCCGACCGCGGATGTTGCTGCTTCTTTCCAAAAGGCAGTTGTTGATGTGTTGGTGGATCATGCCATGATGGGTGTAGAAAAATATGGTTTTAAAAAGCTTGCCATTGCGGGAGGCGTGGCTTCGAATTCTACATTGAGGGCAGCCTTTGAAAAAACATGCAAAGAACATGACGTTTTATTTTATTGTCCAAGCCCCATCCTCTGTACGGATAATGCGGCCATGATAGCTGCTGCAGGTTATTATGAATATGTACAGGGAAAACGAAGCGGCTGGGATTTGAACGCGGTTCCAAATTTAAAATTGGGAGAACGATGAAAATGAAAACAACTGCCATAGTATTAGCAGCGGGGCAGGGAAAAAGAATGGGTTCGGACGTCGCAAAGCAGTTTTTGCTTTTAGACGAAAAGCCTGTTCTTTATTATTCTCTGAAAAACTTTGAAGAAAGCTCCGTGGATGAAATTATTCTTGTGACCGGTGAAGATATGCGGGAATACTGCAAAGAGCATATTGTTGAAAAATATCATTTTAAAAAAGTGAAAAAGATTGTTACAGGTGGCAAAGAACGCTATCATTCGGTTGCATGCGGACTTTTTGCGACGGATACGGACTGTGACTATGTTTTTATCCATGACGGGGCAAGACCGTTTGCTACTTCTTCTATTATAGAAAGGGGAATGGAAGCGGTTCAAAAATATAAAGCCTGCGTGATTGGAATGCCGGTCAAGGATACCATTAAAATCAGCGATGCAGACGGATTTGGAGTTAGCACCCCCAAACGCAGTCAGGTATGGATGATACAGACACCGCAGATTTTTGAATTTCAACTGATAAAAGATGCCTATGAAAAACTTTTGCAAAATGAAGAGCAACTGATAAAGGATGGGATTGCCGTAACGGATGACGCTATGGTTGCCGAATTGTTTACAGATCAAAAAGTGAAATTCGTTGAAGGCAGTTATCAGAATATAAAACTGACAACGCCGGAAGATTTGGAAATCGCCCAATTGTTTTTGAGGCAGGAAAAAGTGAGTACAAAATAGCTATATGTTGTATTGATTTATGGAATAAATAACATATGAAAATCAGCTGAAAAAAATTGTGAAAATTTTTGTAAAAAAATTGAAAAAAGTTATTGACTCTAAAAAATAACTTTGGTAGAATAACACTTGCGTCGGCTGAGAGAAAACAGTCGAACACGAGTGGAGAGGTATCGAAGTGGTCATAACGAGGCGGTCTTGAAAACCGTTTGTCCGCAAGGGCGCGTGGGTTCGAATCCCACCCTCTCCGTTAGGCTTTCAAAGCCTTTCAATTTAAGATGGTTAAAAAGTGTTAGTTCAACTTTTTTGGAGAAGTACCCAAGAGGTTGAAGGGGCTCCCCTGGAAAGGGAGTAGGTCGTTAATAGCGGCGCGAGGGTTCAAATCCCTCCTTCTCCGTTGGTAATCTTCAAAACCATAAGAACCTTGAAAACTAAACAGCAATGCAACCCTGAAAAATTCCAAGAGAAAATTT
>JAEDFR010000116.1 GCA_016297945.1 Lachnospiraceae bacterium
AAAGTATAAGTGGTTAGGGTTTTTGTGTAAATTATGCGTTTAGATAAATATTTGTCCGATTGCGGCATCGATACAAGAAGCAAATGCAAAAAATATATCCGACAAGGCAGAGTTTTGGTAAATGATATTCTCATCACGGATGAGGCATTTCATGTACGTGATGAGGATAGTGTTGTTTTTGATCAAAAACCGATTAAGTTAGAAAGACAACTTTATCTTATGTTTCATAAACCAGCCGGCTGTGTGTGTGCCTTGTCAGATCCGTCCCACAGGACGGTCATAGATTATTTTCCGGCTGATATCAAAAAGCGTCTACTGATTGTTGGCAGACTGGATAAAGATACGGAAGGTCTTTTATTTTTGACCGATGACGGTGCGTTTGTCCATCATCTGATGTCGCCCAAAAAACATGTTGAAAAGACCTATTATTTCTGTGCAAATGGTCATCTTTGCGATAGGGCATGTGATATGGTAACATCCGGCATCAATATCGGCGATGAAACACAAACAAAGCCTGCTACCTTACAAATTTTGCAGACAGAGGCCAATCAGATACAAGGGCTATTATCCATTACCGAAGGAAGATATCATCAGGTAAAACGTATGATGAAGGTCCTTGGAGTTGAGGTTACATATCTGAAACGTATTTCCATCGGAAAAATACGTCTGGATGATAACTTGTCTGCCGGGGAGTTTCGGGCGCTTACGGATAAAGAATTAGAATTATTAAATTATCATCAAAGAGAGAAATAAAATGCCTTTTTTACCTATGACATTAGACGAATGTCAAAAGCAGAATATTGAACAACTGGATTTTGTTTATATTATAGGGGATGCATATGTAGACCATCCGTCATTCGGACATGCCATTATTTCCAGAGTTTTAGAATCTTTTGGATATACGGTCGGAATCATTTCCCAGCCTGACTGGAAGAATCCGGACAGCATTAAGATGCTTGGAAAACCGCGCCTTGCTTTTTTGATTACGGCCGGTAATATGGATTCGATGGTAAATCATTATTATGTCAGTAAAAAAAGAAGAACGAGTGATGCCTATACGCCCGGCGGTGCATGCAACAGACGACCGGATCATGCTGCGGTAGTATATAGTAATCTGGTCCGCAGTCAATATAAAGATACACCGATTATTTTAGGCGGGATTGAAGCGAGTCTTCGTAGAATGGCACATTACGATTACTGGTCTGATTCGTTGAAACGTTCCATTTTACTTGATAGCGGTGCAGATATGATTTCTTATGGAATGGGCGAAAAATCAATTGTCGAGATTGCAGATGCCTTAAACAGCGGTATGGATGTAAAAGATTTGACATATATCCGCGGAACCGTATATAAAGCACGTAATACGGAACATGTATGTGATGGAGTTATGCTTCCGTCTTTTATGGAGTTGAAAGAAGAAAAGAAGCAGTATGCACAATCTTTTGCAATCCAATATGAAAATACGGACCCGTATTCCGGTAAAACACTGATTGAACCATATGAACATGATGTATATGTGATACAAAATCCACCTTCCATTCCACTGAAGGAAATGGAAATGGATGATATTTACGCACTCCCTTATATGAGGCGCTCGCATCCCTCTTATGATGCTTTGGGCGGAGTCCCTGCCACAAAAGAAATACAGTTTTCCTTAATCAGTAACCGTGGATGTTTCGGAGGCTGTAATTTTTGCGCACTGACGTTTCATCAGGGAAGGATTGTGCAGACCAGGAGCCACGAATCGATTATCAAAGAGGCAGTCAGTATGACAGAGGATCCGGACTTTAAAGGATATATTCACGATGTCGGTGGGCCGACGGCCAATTTCAGGGCACCTTCCTGTGAAAAACAATTACAGTACGGCGTTTGCAAAAACAAACAATGCCTGTTTCCCAAGCCATGTTCCAATTTAAATGCCGATCATAGTGATTATGTGTCATTGCTTCGTAAGCTTCGAAAGCTTCCGAACGTGAAAAAAGTTTTTATTCGTTCCGGAATTCGCTTTGATTATCTACTCTGTGATAAAGATGATACTTTCTTTCATGAATTGTTGCGATATCATGTCAGTGGGCAGTTAAAGGTTGCTCCCGAGCATATTTCGGATGCGGTGCTTTGTCGCATGGGTAAACCTGAAAATGCTGTTTATGAGCGCTTTATGAAAAAATATGAGGATTACAATGAAAAGATCGGGAAAAAACAATATCTGGTTCCGTATCTGATGTCCTCGCACCCCGGTTCTACTCTAAAAGAAGCCATAGAACTAGCGGAATATATCAGGGATCTCGGATATATGCCACAGCAGGTTCAGGATTTTTATCCGACGCCTTCAACCATGTCAACGGTGATGTATTATACCGGTATTGATCCACGGGATATGAAACCGGTTTATGTTGTAAAAAATCCACATGAAAAGGCTATGCAAAGAGCCTTGATACAATATAAAAATCCGGAAAATTATGATTTGGTCAAGGAAGCTTTATTAAAAATGCACCGGGAAGATTTAATCGGATTTGGCCCTAAATGTCTGATACCTCCAAGGAAAATGGAAAAGAAGGGAAAAGCCCGAAATCTTGGTCAAAAGAATGCCAATTTCAAAAATCAGAAACATAAAAATGGAAAAGGCATTAAAACCGGAAACATCGGTAAAAACAAGATGAGCAGTAAAAATAACAGCAATACAGTCAATCGAAAATAGCGAAAATAAAAACAATATAAGAAAAAGTAACAACAAAAGAAATAACAAAAGAAATAGTAATAATACAATTAAAGTCAACAGGAGAAAGTCATTATGAAAAAAGTGCAAAAAGGAGATTTTGCCTATTATAATTACAAGAAAAAAATGGTCGTGTTTCTGACCGTTCTTTATTTTGCATTATCTATCGGACTTTATATCATCGGATATGTAACGACCGGAAGTAATAAAAACCTTTTAACCATTGTTGCGGTGCTGGGCATGCTTCCGGCGAGTAAAAGTGCGGTTTCTATGGTTATGTATTTGCGATATCATGGTTGTACTACCGATGATTATGAGCTGTTGAAGCAAAATGTCGACTCATTTGTGCATGCCTATGGTCTGGTATTTACAACGTACAAAAAGAATTATGAAGCTTGCGCCTGTATCGTTAAAAACGGTTATGTATATGTGTGTATTTCCAATCACCCAAATGATGCGGATGAGTTAAAAAAGCATATATCCGACATGATTCGTCAAAACGGCTTAAAAGGTATGGCCGGTGTCTTTACAAATAAAGATGATTATTTAAAACGATTATCAGATTTAGAAAAAAAGGATGATGAAGACAGAGCCAATGATGAAGCATTACTGAATTTGATGCTTCAACTGTCATTATAATTATGAAAGAACTGATTATTAACCGGAATGAAGCCGGACAGCGTTTTGATAAATATCTTGGAAAAGTATTTTCAGAAGCTTCCATGGGATTTATCTATAAAATGCTCAGGAAAAAGAATTTTACATTGAATGGAAAAAAGGCAGACGGAAAAGAAATCTTAAAACAAGGAGATTGTGTGAAACTCTTTGTTTCAGATGATACCTTTGCAAAGTTTAGCAGTACAGGATTCAGTCAGATGAATCAGGCAAAATATAACTATCCGAACCTAGCAAAGAGTGAGTTGTCTTTACTTTCCCTATCCATTATCTATGAAGACAATGATATTCTGATTTTTAATAAACCGGCAGGAATGCTCTCGCAAAAGGCACGCCCTGAGGACGTTTCCCTAAATGAATATCTGATTGGTTATATGCTAACGGAACATATGATAAATCCCGGCGATTTAACTACGTTTAAACCATCCATTGCCAATCGGATTGACCGGAATACCACAGGAGCTGTATTGTGTGGGAAATCCCTTATCGGACTGCAATTTCTTTCCGAAATCCTCAAAGAAAGAACCTTGCACAAGTTTTATCGGACCATCGTTTTGGGTGAAATAGCAAAACCGCTGCTTTTAGACGGCTATTTAAAGAAAAATGAAAAAACAAATAAAGTCTCCATATCAGAGGATAAAGGTAATGACGGAGAATATATTAAAACAAAAATTGAGCCTTTAGCGCATTTTTCATATCAGGGAGAAGTGTATACGGAAGTCAGAGTAGAGCTTATTACCGGAAAGACACATCAGATTCGTGCCCATCTTGCTAACATCGGACATCCCTTGATCGGTGATACGAAATATGGCAATAGGACTGTCTTAAATCCGTTTCCAATAAGACATCAGTTATTACACTCTTTTGAAATATGCTTTCCGGCTGCCTGTCAGATCCGGCATGAGAATTTTTTGTATCTGGCAGACAAGCGGTTTTATGCTGCGTTATCAGAAGATTATGAAAAAATAGTAAGGTTGTTAAAAGATGGGAACATGGAATAGCCGCGGACTTCGTGGGTCTGCGTTGGAAGAATTGATTAATCGAACCAATGAGAAATATAGGGAAAAAGGTCTTGCCTTAATTCAAAAGGTTCCGACACCGATTACACCGATAAAAATCGATAAAGAGACCAGACATATTACTTTGGCCTATTTTGATCAGAAATCGACGGTAGATTATATTGGAGCGGTACAGGGGATTCCCATTTGTTTTGATGCAAAAGAATGTGCATCCGATACCTTTCAGTTGCAAAACATCCATCCACATCAGGTGGCTTTTATGGCAGATTTTGAAAAACAGGACGGGGTTGCATTTTTTCTGATTCATTTTACGCATCGTGATATGTTGTATTATTTGCCGTTTCGTCATCTGCAGGTTTTCTGGGAAAGAGCGCAAAGCGGTGGCAGAAAAAGCTTTCGTATTGATGAATTGGATTTATCTTATGAACTGAAGCATAAAGCGGGACTTTTTGTCCCCTATCTGGACACACTTCAAAAAGACTTAAACGAACGTGAATTATTGGATGACGATACAGATTCGACAGAGTGAGCTGCTACAGACAGATTTTGGAAAATGATTGACAAATCATGTGGATTTCAGTATACTAAAAAACGCGTCAGTATATTAGCGAATTAGCACTTTAATTCACGAAAGCACAGAGCGAATGAGGAAGGATAATTATTTTTATGAAAAAAGTGGTACATACGCCGGAAGGTGTAAGAGATATTTATGGAAATGAATGTCAGAGAAAACATTTTTTGCAGGATAAAATACATGAAAATATTTTGCGTTTCGGCTATCAGGATATTGAAACGCCGACATTTGAATTTTTTGATGTTTTTGGCAAAGAAATCGGAACAACTGCCAGTAAGGAATTATATAAATTTTTCGATAAAGAAGGTAATACGTTAGTGTTAAGACCGGATTTTACGCCTTCTATCGGGAGATGTGCAGCAAAGTATTTTATGGAAGAATCTCTACCTGTCAGACTTACATATCTTGGTAATACTTTTACTAATACGTCAAATCTTCAGGGAAAATTAAAAGAAACCACGCAGATGGGTGTGGAATTGATCGGGGATGATTCCGTTATGGCTGATGCAGAAATGATTCACATTGCGGTTTCTTCTTTAAAAGCTGCCGGTTTATCTGATTTTCAGATCAGTATCGGTGAAATCGGATTTTTTAAGGGTATTTGCAGGGAATTACAATTGGATGAAGATACGGAAGCAGAGTTAAGAGAAAATATATCCAACAAAAACTACTTTGGTGCAGAAGAATTACTTTCCGATAAAAATCTGTCCCAAAAGCAGGTTGAATCCATTTTAAAAATCACGGAATTGTTTGGTTCTGTTGAAATATTATCAGAGGCGAAAGAACTGGTTCATAATGCCCAAAGTAAATGCGCGATTGACCGTCTGATGCGTCTTTATGAATTGTTGCAGATTTATCATGATGAAAGGTATATTTCTTTTGATTTAGGACTTGTCAGCAAATATCATTATTATACCGGTATTATTTTTAAAGGCTATACCTATGGAACCGGCGATGCAATTGTTACAGGCGGTCGTTATGATGCTTTGCTTTCTTACTTTGGTAAAAACTCTGCTTCCATCGGTTTTGTTATTAACGTAGATGGTCTGATGCAGGCAATGGCATCGCGTAAGCTTTTACCGGATATTTATCCTTTGATGACATTGATTACTTACGAAAAGGGATGCGAAAGTGATGCAATCCGTTATGCAGGAGAGTTAAGAAGTCTTTCTAAAAACTGTGAGTTACTGCAATTGGATGCAGAACACGATGATACCTATTTTGTGGAATATGCAAAGAAAAGACCCAATACATCCGTAGTGAAATTGTCATCAAAAGGGATAAAAGAGCTATATAATGCTTAGGAGAATGATTATGAGTGAAGATATGAGATATTTAACCTTTGCGCTTGGCAAAGGAAGACTGGCAAATAAAACACTTGCCTTGTTGGAACAAATCGGCATTTATTGTGAAGAGATGAAAGATAAGGATACCAGAAAGCTGATTTTTGTTAACGAAGAACTGAAATTAAAGTTTTTCTTGTCTAAGGGTCCGGATGTGCCAACATACGTAGAATACGGTGCTGCCGATATCGGTGTTGTCGGAAAAGACACCTTATTGGAAGAAGGCAGAAGAGCATATGAGGTATTGGATTTGGGCTTTGGAAAATGTCGTATGTGTGTCTGTGGTCCGGAAAGTGCAAGAGAATTATTACAACACCATGAAATGATTCGTGTGGCAAGTAAATATCCGAAAATCGCAAAGGACTATTTTTACAATAAAAAACATCAGACCGTTGATATCATTAAATTAAACGGTTCTGTTGAGCTTGGTCCGATTGTCGGATTATCGGATGTCATTGTGGATATTGTTGAAACCGGTTCGACATTAAAAGAAAACGGGCTTGTGGTTTTAGAAGAAATCTGTCCGCTGTCTGCCCGCATGATTGTCAATCAGGTCAGTATGAAAATGGAATCAGAACGAATTAAGGATATTATTCATCGGTTAAAAGAACAACTGTGATAAATCATTTTGTATTTGGGAAAGTTTGTATATTCTACTCACAGACTGTATGACAACGTCAGCACTTAATGAGCAATTTATTGC
>JAEDFR010000117.1 GCA_016297945.1 Lachnospiraceae bacterium
TACTCTACGAAGATATTATAGACTATTTCGTCATATTGTTAAGAGGAGATACGATATGTTTTGCATAAAATGTGGGGCTGAAATTCGGCCAGGAAGCAGATTTTGTATGAAGTGTGGGAACCCGGTTAAAACAGAAACGGTCAATAAGTGCTGTATCGGATGTGGAGCCAAATTAAGAGCAAAACAAATTTTCTGTTCAAATTGCGGGACACGATTTGATGAAAACCGTTTCAGAAAACAATAAAGTAAGAGGCAGATTAATATGGATACAACCTATAAACAGAATGAAATGAAAGTATATAAAATTGTTGTTCAATTAGGTCAGATGTTAAAAAAGATGCCATTTGACTGTGATCCGGAGTGGCAGAAGTGTCTGAGTGAAATTGAGCAGCAGTTTCAGACAAGAAAGTTTCGCATGGCAGTGGTGGGCGAATTTAATCGCGGGAAATCCAGTTTTATCAATGTATTGTTGGGAAAAAAGATTTTGCCTGAGGATATTCGTGCTGCTACAGCCACCATCAATCGGATTACTTATGGGGAAACGCCGAAGGCCTATCTGATCATGAAAGATGCTCAGAAAAAAAGTCAGGAGATTCCGGTAGAAGAACTGGCATCTTACGTAACAAAACTGACGAAAGAATCCGAAAAGGCGGCTTCAGCCATACGAGAGGCTGTTGTAGAGTATCCGACAATGCTCTGTTATAACGATGTAGATTTGATTGATACGCCGGGGATGAATGATGAAGAAAACATGAATGCTGTGACAGTCAATCAGTTGGAAGATATCGATCTTGCAGTTGTTGCGATTAATGCACAGTATCCATATAGCGAAACAGAAAATCACTTTGTTGTAAAGCTTTTAGAGAATAACAATATTTGTCAAATTATTTTTGTTATTACTCATTTTGATATGATACGCGACAGAGAGAAAGAAAAGCTGATGAATTTTTTGCGTTCCCGAATTTCAGACAATGTATTGAAGGTGTTAAAAAATAAGTATTCTCCGGATGACATAATTTTTCATAAATATCATTTTATTTTTGATAATCTTCATATTTACGGAGTTTCCTCTGTATCCGGGATGGAAGCGTTGGAAAATAATGATATGGAACTTTATGAAGAAAGTGGTTTTCTTCAGATAAGTAAGGAACTGCCGCAAGTCATTTTGAGCAGCAGGTCGATCAATATGATAGACAATGCCGTATGTTTGTTGGAAAAAATTATCGGTGAATGTCATACAGAACTTAGCCGGAGTAAGAATGATATACAGAAGATGGAAAAACTCAGATCAGGCTTTATAGATCTGATTAAACGGCTCTTGGAAGAACTTATAATTTCCGCAAAAGAAACAGTTTATAATACATTCCAAAGAGAAACACAACAGAGGGAAGAAGCGATTTTACAGAAATTTTTATTTAGTCTCGGGCAGATAGAGGCATTTGAGCCGGAAAGTGTTTTACAGGCCATGATGCCGACGATCAAGCAAGAATTCAAGGGAACCAATAGTGTTTATAAAAACCTGAAAAATCAGATTTTGCATAATGTGACCGAGCAAAGCTGGAGGGAGATAATAAGCAGATTTATGAGTCAGCTTCAGACTCAATTAGGGGATGATCCTTTTTTACTGCGGTTTCTGCCAACATTTCAGTCGCAAAATGAAAAAATCCTTAATCTTCTGCAAAAACAGGGAGCAGACGATAAATCATCTCAGGACACATATGTATTTTACTGGATAGATTCACCGATCAAAGCCATTCTTAATACGAAGGTGAATCACAGTGTTCTTCCTGAATTTCGAAAAATCATACATCAGTCGCTGGATACCTGTACTGTAAATATAGAGAAGGATCTGAATACATATTTTGCAGGAATTATTTCAGAAATAGAAAAAGAATTGAATTCAGTAAGAGACTTTTTGAATGAAGTTCCTGAGGCTAATGAGAAAGCGGATGTCTATACATCGCTGATAGAAGAACTTGATGCACTTCAAAAGGAATGTAAAAGTTTACATAAATTATAAATATAAAAGAGGGTGATATGTTATGGGTGGTTTTACTGTGAACGGATGCGGTACAGGTGACAGTTTCTATCCGAAATTAAATCTTGGAAATCATTTTTGTAAGATTTGCAATTCCATCCAGGAGTTTGATTTGATGGAAGTTAAAAGAAAAGTTAAGGTGCTCTATATACCAACATTTTCTCTCAATACAAAATATGCTGTGGCATGTAAAAAATGTAAAACAGGCTATTATGTTGATGATAGTATTCGTGATGAATTACTGTATGGAAGAATGAGTATCGAGGTTCAATCCGGTCAGATCATATATAAAAAGACTGCAGCCGACAGCTCAAAAGTTATAGAAAATAAAACGAATCAATACGGATTGACAAAGTATTGCAAATATTGTGGTTCAAGAATTGGATCAGATCAGATTTTTTGCTTCTCCTGCGGGATAAAGGCAGAATAAATGATTTTATGGCAAAAGAAAAATACATTATGAAAGGTACAAAATAAGGTGTTTTAATTATGGGCGAAAATGCATATATGAATTATCAGGCAATGGTTTCTAAAGTGAATACGAGTGTGGAGAATCTGACGAGTATCTGCAAAAAACTGGATCTGCAGGAGCATGCGGAATCTCTTGAAAAAGTAAGCAGCAGACTTCAGAATCATGTGTTCAGGGTCGGTATAATGGGAGAATTTAAGCGTGGAAAGAGTACGGTAATTAATTCACTTCTTGGACAGGAAGTTGTTCCGGCAGATATTATGCCCTGTTCGGCAACATTAAATCGAATCGTCTGGGATGCTGTTCCCCATGCACAGATTAATTTTAAGCCGGATGAAAGCGGACGCACTCCACGACCAAAGGATGTGTCTGTTGAAGAATTAAGCGGTTATGTTACAAAGCTGACTTCAGAATCGGAAGAACAGGCAAGTATGGTAGAAGATGCTGTTGTTTATTATCCTTGTAAGTTCTGTCAGGATGGTGTGGAAATCATTGACACTCCGGGATTAAATGATGATGAGAGAATGGACAAAATATCTGAAAGTGTTATTCCGACGCTGGATGCGATTATCATGGTTGTTGTTCCGGGAAGCCCTTTTGGAATCAGTGAAGCGAATTTTGTAAGAAATAAAATTATGACAAGCGATCTGAGCCGTCTGATTTTTATTGTTAATAAGATTGATACTGTCAGACCGAGAGATAGACAGCGCTGTGTCGACGGAATACGGGAAAAAATCGAAAAAACAATTCTTGAAAAGGCAGCATCCATGTATGGAAAGGATTCCAAAGAATATAAGACAGCTCAGTCAAAACTCGGAGGCATCCGTATTTATCCGATATCTGCGGCTGATGCATTGGATGGTAAACTGGACGGCGATGATGAATTATTAAATGGCAGCGGTATGCCGGAATTTGAAGAAGCTCTTACGAAATTACTGACAGAAGAGAGAGGTATGTTAGAGTTGGCACCGACTGTCAATGCAGTTGTGAGTAAGCTTAAAGAAGCTGATGAAACCATCGTGATGCGTTTAAATGCGATGAATATGGAACAGGAAAAATTTGAACAGATGCAGAAAGAGGCTATAGAAAAAATCAAAAAAAGCCGTGAAGAAAAGGTGCAGAAAGTTCGCGAGATTAAAGGAATCGCGGCATCACTTTATCAGGAATTACAGCCGGATGTTGTAGAAGCCTATAACGCTATAGATGAGACCGTATCACAGTATATTGAGAATTATTCGATTACCGCTCGTGATTTTGCGGATGAGGGAACTGTAGCAGCATTTCAGGAGTCCGTGAGCGAAGGTATTAACCAACAGTTTTCCATGAGTATTCAGGAAAATACGGAAAAGCTCCAGGTAAAAATACAGGAACGTCTCAGTGAAGAAGTTTCTAATCTGGAGGTTTACAGTGAAAAGCTTACTGCGGATATTCAGGATATTCGTTGTATGATTCCTTCTGTATCTTCAGGAACAAAAGGAAGCACAGGCGGTCTGGACATTGTGGATATGGCAGCAATGGGAGTGGAAGCTGTTACAAACTTTACGAATATTGTTCCGGGTCTTGGCGGTGCAATTTCCGGATTTAAAGACTATGGACCGATCGGAGGCCTTGTAGGATTAGGTACAGGTTTTATTGCAACAAATGCTGCTGTATATGCAACGGCATATGTAGCAGGAGCAGTTTTAGGAACGGCAGCAATGAGTTTAATGGCACCAATTCTGGTTATAGGCGGTGTTGCCGGTGCATTTGGCGGTAAAAAAATTACAGAGGGTATCTTTTCATTTTTTGGAAAGGAAAAGAAGAGTAAGGCAAAGACGGTTCAAAGAAAAGAACTTTCCGAAAATGATATCGTTACGATTCGAAATAATCTGGTCAACAGCATTCATGACAGTGTCAATAATCTTCGTGCGGAGCATACGCTGGAAAACTGGCTGAAAAATATCACAGATGAAACATTTGAAACACTGGCTGACAGACTGGATCGTGAAACGGAGGATGCGCTTCGGGGATTACAGGAAACACTCACCAATATTCAGGTCGATCTGGGAAAGGGCGAAGTTCATCAGAAAGAAATGCAGGAGAGACTCAACGGTTACCATCAGGATTTAATGAATATTGCCAACACTATTGCACCGGTTAAAGAAAAATTAGATGAAAGTTTAAGCGCAGCTGAATAGCAGGGAGGTAAATATGTTAGATTATTCTATTAACACAGATCATTCGCCGATAAGAATGATTGATACAAGTTTTGAAAACTATGTCACAAAGAGAAAACTGGAGAACAGTGTACATATGAACGGAACAGTGCCGGATTATGCCTTTGCCTTAGATTATGAACTGCGTTCAAAGCTGGATGCGATTCCGCGTTTTCATAGTCTTTGTAAGAAGATTACATCGACCATTGAAAGCCGTGAAATTCAGATAATCAATCAGGGAGCTTTAAAGGTAGGACCGAATCAGTTTCCGGAAATTTATCAGATGGGTGTCGAATGTGCACACCGGCTCGGCATCGGAATTCCAAATATTTATATAAAGGGAACCCCGGAAATGAATGCTTATACATATGCCTCCGATGATACAAGTCCTTTGCTTGTATTGTATACAGGTATTGTGGATCGTATGACTCCCGGAGAACTGAAAGTTGTTATCGGACATGAATGCGGACATATTCATAATCAGCATCTGGTCTATGAAACGGTTATTCGCAAGATTCTTACAGGTGCTACCGGCTTGACAGGAAATATTATCTTTTCTGCAGCGAATATGTCACTGATGCATTTCTGGACACGAGCAGCGGAAGTTACTGCGGATCGGGCAGCTATTATTTGTGCGGATAATTTTGAGGATGTCATCAGTGTGAATGCCAAACTGGCATCCGGTGGTACATTGAATACCACATATCAGAAGACGATGGACGTGGATGCTATTTATGAACAGCTTTTAATGACATTAGATAATCCTACGCGTCTTCTGGAAATTCAGAGAGATCATCCTGCATTTGCCCGCCGCGTTTTCTGTTCAAAAGAGTTTGAGCAGTGTGAGGTTTTATACAGCTGGCGTCCGGATATGAGAAAACCTGGAACCCGTGTGCATAAAAAAGATGAGACAGATGCTAAATGTAAGAAGTTAGTCAGCTTTTATAAAAACAAATAAAGGGGGTATATTTTGTGGAACATATCATTGAGTATTCAAGCGAAGAATTAAAAAAGACTCTGGAAAGAAATCTTGATGAGCTGAATGTATTTCGGTATAACAATGATTATCGTGATGCCCTGGGACCGGTATTTATGAATAAATTAACGCAGTGGGAAGAGGATATTGCACATTGTAAGGAAAGTCCGTTTACACTTGCGGTCATAGGTGATTTTAAGAGAGGAAAGTCCACATTTATTAATGCGCTGTTAGGTGAAGAGGTCGTTGCCACAGATGTTACAACAGAGACAGTAACTTTGAATCGAATTTCTTATGGTTTGTCAAGCAATGAGGCAGTGCTTTCCGGAAACCGCAGAGTTCGTCTGTCGGACAGTGAATTGAGACGTGAAAAACTGGAAAGTCTCATAAGTGAATTGGGAGAACCGATTGAGCGACTGGAAATTAAACGCCCATGTGAGATATTAAAAAAGATTACGATTCTTGATACACCGGGTACGGGAGATGCCATGCAGGATTTCAGTGATGTGGTAAAAGAAAGTTTACTTCAGGCTGATGCTGTCATTTACGTGTATAATGTTCAGTATCCGCTGTCAAAAAGTGAACAGATGTTTTTAAAGGCCGCTGTTCTTCCTCAAAAATATACCAGTTTATTTATGGTAGGCAATTTCAGCGATGTATTGGAAACAAAAGAATCCTATGATCGAATGGAAGAAATGCTCAAACAAAGAGTGTCCAGTCTTCTGCCGAATGTGGAGCCGTATATGATCAGTGCATTGGATGAACTTTGTCTTAAAATCGGTGAAGAAACGGAAGAAACAGAATTGACGCCTGTTCTTCGTGAACGTTTCAGCAATTTGCGCAGGGACCTGGATGATCTGGTTGATTCACGGGCCGATAATGTGGTTGTAGACCGGATTCAGAGACTGGCCATGACTATGGTGCGGGAGCTTGAGTCGATTCTTGATGCGCAGGAAGAAGGATTACATATCAGCATTTCTGATGCGGAGTCCATATTAAAAGATGCTGAGAGCAGCAGAAATAACAGTATACAGGATACTTCTGAATTAATAGAGAGTCTGGGCCAGGTAATCAAAAATATGAAAGTTGAAACGAATGCCTGGATGGGAGAATTTATTC
>JAEDFR010000118.1 GCA_016297945.1 Lachnospiraceae bacterium
TGGTGCTGGAGTTCAACTCCAGCACCAACTTTGTCTACAGTCTGAAGGCAGAACAATAATTCTGCCTTTTTACACAAATATACTTATACTTCTATTTTCTTCACTTCCTCCAGAAATTCCCGAATATAATCCACAGCAAGATCAAGTGCTGCCTGTCCGAGCTCTGCCGAAGAATCTTTTGGGTCAAACGGACCAAACCACCCACTCGGCGCGATTTCTTTTGTATCTCGCACAAGTCTGACTGTACCACCTTTAAAATTCACAGCCTGAATATATGCAGCTTTCATCTCGCTTGTCGGATTTTGCGCATTAATCGGCTTACCAAGTTCCAAATGTACTGATTCTGGATCTATCGCCATCATGGCAGATGTCTCCAAAACATCTCCGTGTCCTCCCTGAAATCTATCATCAAGCTGTGCTACCAAACTCCACCAGTCTACACTAGCACATACACCACCTTTATGATACACCTCAAGTGCCGCCCTATCAATCGAAGGAGTATTTCCGCCATGTCCATTGAGAACTACAAATCTTCGTACACCATGTTGCATCAATGAGTCCATTATTCCATGAAGCACAAGATATAAGCCCTCATATCCAATATTAATACTACCTTCAAAGCTCAAATGATATGGGCATACGCCATAAGGAACAGTCGGTGCTACGATCACATTGTCCACATCCTCAATATGATCTGCCAAATATGACGGAACCATATAGTCCGTTCCAAGTGCGCTCTGTGTCCCATGCTGTTCTGTGCTTCCAACCGGAATCACAATAATCGGATCATTTTTGAATGCTTCTTTCGCCTGAGCTGTCGTCATCTTTCCAAGATACATATCATTTCCTCCTAGTCTCCGCTTTTATTTTTTTTGAAAAATTGCGAAATGACGTTCAATTGTCTCCTGCGGCGGTGCCTGAGTCATATTACTAACAATAACCATAGTAATTGCTCCCAGAATTGTTGACGGGAATAATGCATGGAACCCAAACGCCATCGCCTTCACAGACGGAATCAATGTAAAGCACAAAAGAGCAACTACTCCTACTACAACCGCCGCAATTGCACCCTTTGCTGTTGATTTTTTCCAATACATTCCAAACAAAATCGGCACTACAAACACTGCCATTCCAGAAAACGCAAATAGATTAATTTCAAAAATGCTTCCCGGCTGAAATACTCCAAAACAAATTACGATGATACCGATAAGTACTGTTACAACTTTTGATAACTTCATGACGCTTTCATCTGTCGCTTTCTTATTAATAAGCTTCTGATAAATATCTCTTGTTACCGCACCAGTTGTAGTAACCAAAATACCATCAATTGTAGACATACCTGCCGCAACAATTCCAGAAATAAAAATCGACGCAAGGAATGGATTCAGTCCTCTTTGAAGAATCATGGGAACAATCTGATCTGCCTTCTCAATATTCTGGATCGATGCTATTCCATTTACACCAGCCCACTCAATCAAAGTTGCTGACAAAAACATGCCGCCTGTACCCAGGAGAACTGCCTTAAACATTGTTTTGTGATCTTTCATAGCGAAGAATTTCGTAAACAAATGTGGTTGTCCCATAGTAAAGAATGACCACAGTACAATGTTAGAAACATAATATGTCCACGGCATATAACCATTTGCACCTGGGAATGTCAAATAAGCCTCATTCATATTCTGCAATGTATGATTAATGTTTTCAAAACCGCCTCCCATCACTATTGACACAACAAACGTAACAATTGCGGTTCCTATCATAAGAGAACCTTGAATGACATCTGTCATCATCGCTCCTTTCATTCCACCTGCCATACAATATAATATAACAATTATACCCATTCCTACAACTCCTGCCCACTCAGGAAGTCCAGTAAATACATGAACAATAACTCCTGCTCCAATGATCTGCGCTCCCATCATAGGAATCAGGAAGAACAACATCATAACTCCCAACACTCCACTCATACTTTTTGAATGATAACGGTCAGTCAGATAATCAGCCATTGTGAGAAATCCATATTCGTGTCCAAGAGTAATCAATTTTCGTCCAATCAAAACAGCAGGTAAAATCATACAAAATACTGCACCCGGGACAGAAATTGCCATTCCTGCATATCCCACTCCATAAATTGTTCCAGGAGTTCCAAGGAATGTTCCCATAGAAAACTGAGTTGAAAAATATGCAATACCGCTGACAATCACACCAGCTTTTCCGCTAAGCACAAAGAAGTCTCCAAGACTGCTTGTCTTACGACTTGCATACCATCCGATAAATGCCATGATTCCAAGATAAATCACCAGTACAGAATAAAACGGTATTGGTGATGGCTGAATTGCTCCATTCATATTTATTTTTCCTCCTTTTTCTCTTTTTCATCTTCATCGTAAACATGGTATTCTTTTCTCTTCATACACATGCGAAAATATACAATGATCAACGTAAATGTAACAGCTGTATGTGCAAGCCATCCGAAAAGATAACTCGGAATGCCTCCCACAAACGGCATATACGTCTCACTGTAAAAAAACGGGAACGGAATCATAATCAGGAAAAACATAAACAAAAAGATAATCAGCCATGTCCGTTCAAAATGTTCATCAAATAGTTTCTTCATAGGTATTTCTCTCCTCCTTTACTTTCGAAGTAAATTTCTGTACAATAATTACAAAAATACTTCATATAATTTGTTACGTTTCTTATTATGTAAAGTATATACTTTACTTTATATTTTTATTATACATGCTATAATGATTTTGTAAAGCTATTACTTATTTTTTATGATTATATTTAAAATTTTTATGTTTTCAAACATTAAAGAAAGGAGAGAAAATGGATATTTTAGAACGAATCGAACAATTATATCCCAGCTTAACTCGAAAACAAAAATATATTGCTGACTATTTAAAAGCCAATCCAGAAGAAATCAGCTATATAACACTTGCACAGTTAAGCCATCAGACATCTACATCTGAACTTACACTTCTCAGATTCTGCCACAAGATAGGATGCAATACTTTTTTAGAATTAAAAGAACAATTTCGCGATTATACGCAAAAAATGATTAAACTTACCTCTACACCTACTTTTTTCACTCCTAACATCGCCTCTGGAGAAGCTTCCGAGCGCGCTGCACTGCTTCGTGAAATCTGTAGTGCAGAAGCATCTGCTTTTTCCGATTTCTTTTCAAAACTTTCACTTGCCCCAATCATTGCAATGTCAGATGAAATCAGAAAAAGTAATCGAATATTTATTTTTGCTCATGATATTTCAAAAGTATTGGGCGAATTTCTAGAATCAAGGTTACGCATTTTATATTTTAACGCAACCCTCATTGATCTATCTGATTTGAACGAAACACAACTGATATTAAAACAACTTTCAGAGGGCGATCTGGTTATTTTCTTTTCATTTCCAAGATATTATTTCCCAATTGGAAATATTACCAAAAAAGCTTCTGATTCCGGAGTTCCGGTATTAACCATAACCGACAGCGAGTCTTCTCCGGCAACCAAGCACAGTACGCACCTTTTGATTTGTCCTACTTCTACAGAATTATTTTATAACTCGTTGACATTACCCATGGCAGCACTGAATCTGTTGGCATCCTGTCTTGTCATAGATAGTGTAGCCCCTTCAGAACGTCAAGATTTTATCGACACTTTGTCTTCTTAGAGGTTGCCTATGTGTGAATTATTTGGAATCACTTCGGCCGAAAGCCATGAAATTAATAACGATTTAAAAGAGTTTTTTTCCCACAGCAACGCCCATCCTCATGGGTGGGGACTTGCCTGCCTGGAAGCAAATAATGTTCAGATAGAAAAAGAACCGATTCAGGCAAGTAAAAGCAATCATTTGAGGGAAAGACTTTCTACTCCGATAATAGCAAAAACTGCGCTTGCACACATCCGCTATGCTACAGTTGGAAACATCGACTATAATAATTGCCATCCTTTTACTGCCAAAGATCAGCAGGGCAGAACATGGACTTTAATTCACAACGGCACAATTTTTAATGGTAAACCACTAAACAAATATGCAGATTTTCAAAATGGAGAGACTGACAGCGAAAGGATTTTGCTTTATTTGGTTGATCAGATTAACCAGGCAGAGAGTAGAAAAAAACAGAAAATGACGAAAAAAGAACGATTTAACCTTCTGGATTTTGCGATTGCCAAAATATCCAAAGGAAACAAACTGAATTTGATAGTATATGACGGAGAGTTGCTATATGTACATACAAATTACAAAAATTCTTTATATGAACTAAAAAAAGAAAAACAGGTCCTCTTTTCAACAGTTCCGTTAGGAAAAGAAGCATGGCAACCAGTTACATTCACAACTCTACTTGCATATCAAAAAGGCAAGAAACTCTTCATCGGAACGAATCACGGTGAAGAGTACAAAAACAGCACACACAATATACAATCTTTATAGGAGGTAGCTATTATGGAAATAGGCGGATTTTTCCCTTATGAACCGACCCTTGAAACTGAAAACAATTATATCTCTCGCACATGTCCTGATGCCGACGACGTGGCTCATCTTATGTCCGGACGTTGTTCCATCTATTATTGTTTGCAAGACATCATGTTAACCGACAAAAAACGTGTGGCATATCTTCCCGCCTACGATTGCGAAACAGTCATCGGATGCTTTGTAAAAGCAGGATACAAGATCTATTACTATGATTTTGACAATAATCTCGTCCCACAATTTGATGAATCCCTAATCCCCAAAATCAGTTTCTTACTCATATGTGGGTACTATGGATATTCAACTTTTGACACGGAATTTGTAAAGAAATGCAAAAAGAGCGGCGTCACAATTATGCAAGACACGACTCATACCGCATTTTCACCAATTGGAGCCTGTAAAGATGCCGACTATATTTCTGTAAGTCTACGGAAATGGATGGGCGTCATCTCAGGCGGACTGGCAATTAAAAGAACCGGTAAGTTTCATGTTTCACCTATCCCACCAAACCAAACACAGTTATCCATTAGAGACAAAGCTTTAAAATGCAGAGCAGAATACGAAAAAACAGGTAATGAGTCGCTAAACCGAGAGAGTGACGAAGCTTTCTGGGAAGCTGAATTCATGCTACGCAAAATATTTGATATGCAAGCCGGGGACAACGAATCACTTAAAACCATTCAACACTATCCGTTGGACAATTCAATCCATAAAAGGCGAGCGAATTACAATTATCTTCTGGAACATTTGCCATATAATCCTTCTGTACGTCCTGTCTTTCCAGAGCTTCCGGATGATGTGTGTCCTATGTTCTTTCCTCTTTTCGCAGATAATCGTAATTCTTTGATTGAACATTTGAAAAAAAATCAAATTGTACCAAAAGTATATTGGCCTGTCCCTCCATTTATTGATATCGAAAAATATCCCGGAGCACAATACATATACAATCATATAATGTCCATCAGTTGTGATCAGAGATTTTCAATTGAAGATATGCAAAAAATCGTAGACGTTTTTAAGAAATACAATTAATCATCATAAAAGGGAGAAGCATCACCACAGCTTCTCCCTTTTATAACTAAGTATCTCCTATTCGTATGTCCCATTCCGAATCAGTTTTTTCTCTTTCATAAAGACTTTCCCTTTTGCAATGTATGTGCTCAAAGTCATATCTTTTTCGAACAAAAGCAGGTCTGCATCCGAACCTTCTTTCACCACTCCTTTTTCAGGCAACAAATCGAGTGCTTCTGCCACCTGACTGGTCATATACGGTAACGCCTTCTCAAGAGGCATTCCCAGCTCTTTAACCATAAAAGTCAACTCATTATATAACGCATCCACTTTGGACACACCGATTTTCAGAAGAGTTCCATCCTGGGCATATTCCGACCAGCTTCCATGCCCATCCGAACTTATTGTAATATGTTCCGTCGAAAGTCCTCTCTCAACAGCTTTCACAATACATTCACCAGGAGCAAAATGCTCATTGATTGCGCATGTCAGATCAATATAACCGCCCTTTTCAAGAAATCTATATGCCTCTTCCAAGAGATTTTCATTTCTATTAACATGTGTCGGTCTAAAAATACGTATTGGAACAGAACTATCTGAAAGCGCGCGAAAAACTGGTTTTAACCCGCACTCGGCATCTCCCATATGCAGCACCACAATTCCCGGCTTTCCACTCAGCATGCCTGCAACTCTTGCCTTACTCGCTATCTGAATTAACTCATCTTCCGTAACATTCGGCGCACGATGATCAGAAATAGCTAATTTTACCCCCAATACTTCTTTTATAAAAACTATATCTTTATCAATCTCTCCTGTAATTGTCGGCGATGGATATCCATATGCGCCCGTTAGTATATATGCACTCACCCCTTCTTCGGTAAGAGCTGCCGCTTTTGCGTATAAATTTTCTACACTTCTCGTAAGGCCATCGGTTCCCAGAAGCCCTATTACAGTCGTAATTCCGCCTTTTATCATTTCTGACAGATTGAGTTCCGGCGTTCTTGTATGAAAACTCCCTTCACCTCCACCCCCAGTAATATGAACATGCTGATCAATCAAACCGGGTGTTAATATCTTATTTTCCCCGTCAATAATCTCACACCATTCAGGCAAATTCTCAATTGAATCCTTGATGCATTCGATTTTCTCACCACATATCAGAACATCTTTTTTCCCCATATACTCCGGAGTATAAATTTCTGCATTTCTTATTAATATCATACGATTAAACCTCTTCTTTTTCAGAAATCTACTTTCATGTTGAACGATTTTCAATGATTTGTCAATATCTTTTTTCACCAATAACAA
>JAEDFR010000119.1 GCA_016297945.1 Lachnospiraceae bacterium
CTATGGAAAAAATCTATTTTACAATCGCAGGTACAAAGCATCATTATGGACAGGAATACTTCGAACCGAAGATGGAAGTAAAACTGGTAAAGGACCCGGACAATGAATTTGATAAGGAAGCCATCAAGGTAGAGATGGATGGCCTTGGTCTTGTGGGCTATGTTGCCAACAGTCCTTTTACGGTACAGGGAGAGAGTATGAGTGCAGGAAGACTTTATGACCGTATTGGAGATACTGCTACAGGTATTGTAAAGTATGTATTACCGCAGGGAATTCTGTGTGAGCTTTCGGGAAAAAAGAATTATTAATAGTAGCATCCATCAGAAAACAAATAATAGACATGGAACCACGTGGTGGTATAAGGAACGGGAGGTAAAAGGAAATGAGCAGACAGATAGAAATCAAGGAAGAACATGATCCTTCATCCTATTTTTATTTTCACCCTGTAATCATTGAGAAAAAGAGTAAAATTACTGAGGATGATGTAAGATATCTGGATGAAAAGTTTTTGATTGAAGAAGGGGATATAGAGTGCTTTTTATTCTATTTCCTGAAAAAGTACTTTGATGAAAACCTTTTGTATAACCGTGAGCGTTATGATGAATGCGAAGGCTATATCCATCATTTTGAATTCTATCTGACGGATAACTTCTATAACTATGAAACGCTTGAAAAAATGTGTGATGAGATACTGGAAGTGGCTCGGTTATTGGAAACAGATTACAATAATGTGCAATTGGACGGTGTTAAGGAGTTCTTTTCCGTCTTTTATCTATGTGATAGGGAGGATCCGGATTATCTGAATCGTAATACATCCAAGGAAGCGATGCAAAGGCACGTTGGAGTTGCAATTGATTTTTACAGAAGGTTTGTAGATAGAATTCGTAAAATGATGAAGAATAATCCGAATACAGACCTGATATCAGTTATGGGCCCGTAAGGTATAAGTATGGGGAGAAAACAAAAATTTATGAAAATCGAGCATAGAGATTGGGATTTGTTTTTAAAAATAGCAGAATACCCTTTTAAAAGACCGGATATGACACCGGAAGAATTTGAAGAAGAGCTGATGTACTTGGGTGAGCACTATGAAGAATACCATAGTCATTGATGTTAGCAGCGTATATGGAGACGAAGTTACGTTTGCATAAAAATAAGTACAAACATAGAGAAAACGGAAGTACAATTTTTACTCTTTATAATTCTTCCTCAATATATCAAGTTCCATTGTTTTCCGATATGTTTTGTCTTTCGGATGAATGCCGTATAGAAAACATTCCTCTTGGGAAAAAGTCGGTTGTTTTTCTTTCCTTTGTTTAATTTTCTTTTGATTTGTCGAATAGATGACCGAGGAATCTTCCTGCACTGCCCAGCTTCGTCTTTGCAGAAGCTTTTTTGCAGCTTCTAAGGATTTTTCATCCGGATAAAATTCATTGTTATCACCAAATTGGTTTGCACCGCAATATTTGCACGCTTTATCCCACATTCCAATTGTTTTGCCACACATAAGGCAAAAATCAGTATCTGCCATTTACTCACTCCTTTGCGATTAGTGTATCACGGAATTACTCGGAATGGAATATATGACTTAAATTATCGCTCTTCAATTCACACTGCGATGCCATGTTATCTGATAGGTAGAAGAGAAAGAGATAATCCCACAAAGGGTGTTTGGTAATTAGCTTTTGCTAACCATTTTCTTTTTGTAGCATTTTATCTTTTATGCAGATATAATTAAATGGGGTTTTCTTATAAAAAGAAGTGAAAGCTGGGGTAAAGAAATGCCAAAACAAAATGAACCATTAAAACACACTTCACTTGCCTATCATTTCGATTATTTTACCAATGGACAAGTATTAGAAAAAAAGAAAAAAGGCAAATTGCCAGTTATGGGTTGGAATAGCTGGAATGCATTTGGAAGTAATAATACAGAAGAACTGACTATGGCAATGGCTGACTGCATGGTAGAACTGGGGCTAAAAGAATTAGGATATCGTTATGTGGTGCTGGATGATGGATGTTATCTTCCTGAACGTGTAAATGGTAGATTGGCAAATGAGCCGGCGAAGTTTCCACATGATTTTTCCGTGCTTGCAGAATACATACATGGAAAAGGTTTGAAGTTTGGTATGTATAATGATATCGGAACCAATCTTTGTGCAGGTGCTGCGGTAGGAACCTGCGGACATGAAGAGGAGGACGCAAGAAGTTATGTGGATTGGGGAGTGGATTTTCTAAAAGTAGATAACTGCTATTACTTGTGGGATAATGCTACTTTTTCAGATGCTGCAAATGCAAAATACGTGTATGCTCCGAGAATACAGAGTGTGAAAGTGTTTTTACAAAACTCTGACCGGGAAATTTCCGAACCGGTTTTGAATTTCTCAATAGAAGAGGACGAGTTCGTGTCACTTTTTGGGGAGAATGGGATTGGAACATACGATGGAACAGGCCCGGAAAGAACACCTCTTGGAAAGCAGGCGCAGGAGATAGAACTTTCTTTGTCTGCCCCGGAGGAGGGTACCTATCGAATTGAAATAGCAGCTGTTTGCGATGAAATAGTAGGCTGCGGAAGTTGGTTGCAGCTGAAAGTCGAATCGCCGGAAGAGGATTCTGTTGTCCCATATTTGTATGATGGGTTTTATCACGGAGAAGCGATTTCCTGCAGATTAGAAAAAGGATCTTATCGGATTCGAATTATGAATCATAGGCGTCAGGAGAATACGCTTATGTCTTATGGAAAATTGTTGGCATCTCTCAATGAAGCTTCCCCGGATCATGATATCCTTCTTTCCATTTGTGAGTGGGGAAAAACACAGCCACAAAATTGGGGATATAAAGTTGGAGATTCCTGGAGGATACTAAATGACATCACTTTTCAGGTAGGAAGTGAAGGAAATCCGGGAAATGCAGCATGGACTTCTGATTACACGACCAGTGTTACTTCTCAGTATAATAAGGCTGTTATTATGGATGGATTTGCAGGAATTGATAAAGGCTGGAACGATCCGGATATGCTTATGATTGGTATGAATGGTCTTGATATGACCATGAACCGAACGCATATGACGATGTGGTGTATGATGAATGCACCACTGATGTTAGGCTTGGATTTGCGTCGTGTAAAAAAAGGAGACGAAATATACAGCATCATCGCAAATAAACAGATCATTGCGCTGAACCAAGACTCGCTGGGAATGCAGGCTAAGCGTGTGGCCGTTTACAGATTTGCAAAGGGAAACGACAGCGAAGCAGATGGAAAAGTACAAAAGATTCTTTGCTTTGAAAGAGAATATATCCGAGACAATAACCGCGTGGATATTTTGGTGAAACCACTCGAAAATGACAGGATAGCGATTTCCTTTATCAATTTGAGTGATGAGAAAAAAGAGGGTCCTTTCTTTGTAAGCATGAAAGATATTTATGATGTCTTTATGGCGCAAATAAAAAATGACAATCAGGATTCTCCTGAAGAAGAAAAGAGAATTTCCCAGTTGTCCTTTCAGTTGATCAATAGCAAATTGTTTTGGTCAGATTGCTTACATGTGACAAATCTGTGGACAGGAGAAACCTATGAAGAGAAACAGAAACGGGTTGAAATCAAGGAACTTTTATCTCATGATCAAGTGACATTATTAATCTATTTTGAACAGTCTGGTACAGAAGATAAAACCGATAAAGAGAATAAAGAAAGTGACCAAATGAGGGTCTTGATAGAAAAAATAGATCCACATTTTCCCAAAGAGGGTCCGGTACTTCGGAAGCAGCTTGCAAAAGCGCTACATGCTTTTGTTCGAGATATACTTTGTGTTCCCGATATTACAGATCAAGAAACATTGAAAGAGGCTACGGAACTGAAAGATCTTTATGACTGCAGAACTTGTGTCAATGATATTATGCAGGTATATGTCCGCGGAATTATGAAAGAAAAACATTATTTTCCGGAAACAGGAATGAAATTGTTTGGCGGTAATGAAGAAGTGCCGGACGACGAAATGACTATGACCATACTCAATCTATTCGACGTTCCCTTTTTACAATAGTGTGTTTCCCGGTAAATCAAATTCCCTAAATGAAAAGAGAGTTACTTTTCAGAAGATAAATATTTATTCTTCAAGAAAGGGGATATTTGTTTAATGGGGAAAAATGTGAGAGTAAAAAGTAAGTACCCAAAACTCATAGCAGTGTTGGGTACTTAATCTTATTTCTTCCTGGCTGTTAAATAGATACCGACCAGCATTAGCGCTATAGCACATAGCTGAGCTGTTAATTTCATATAATGTGATTCTATTGGCAGTAATAAAGCAAGGCTGTTGACGAAAAGACCGGCAATTAGGAATGGTGAAACATTTCTATTCCTAGGCTCTTCGATTCCGGTTTTTCGCTCATTTAATTCACGAATAATGTTATCGGTCCTACGTGTAATATTTATGAAGGCGATTACCAGCGCAAATATAATGAAAACAAATGCCCAAAATACAGGACTTTTTGTTACGGTGGCAGAAGCTGCTTCTATGAACAGACATATAATCTCAAGAAGAGTTACAGCCTTAAACATTTTCTTTATTTTCTTATAGTGATCAATCTGAGAATCCACATCTGTGTATAGTTCAAAATCTCCCTTAGCAGTTAATTTACGGAGAAATACCCAGAATCCCCATGTCTGAACGATCTCAATATCGGCTTCCGCCATGAACTCTTTGTAGTCATCTGATACAGAGAAAAGTTTATTGCCGAAATCAATCTGATAGGTGTACTTTCCCTTTTCGCAAGGCTCAAACCGATAGAATCCTGCAAAAAATCCATTCATAGACCATCCATTGCTTGACATTTCATTAAGCCATGCTGTTTCCTTGTCCTTGTCAAAGTATAATTTAAATTTTATCATAAATTGTCCTCCATTAATGCAGCGTTGCCTACAAGTTCCTTTAATCGCGCCAGTTCTTTTTCAAATGCATTCTTTCCAAGTGGGGTGATGATGTACTCTTTTTTCTTTCTTGAAGAGTCATCCTCGCTGAAAATTTCAATCCAGCAGCGTTTTTCCAAGGATTGGAGTGCACCGTAAAGCGTACCTGCGCCAAGAGTTACCCGACCATTGGTAAGGCTTTCTACCTCCTGGATAATTCCATATCCATGATTGGGTTTTCGGAGTGCAAGTAAGATGTAAAAAAATGCTTCTGTCAAAGGTGTTTCTGTAGTTGACATATAGACTCCCTTCTAACCGCTAGGAATGATTTATCAAAAATCAAGCGGTTTACATAACTATCTATTATATATCCGAAGAAGATATATCCTACGAAGATATATCATGTGACGATATAACATATTTAGAATATATCACCAGACGATATATATGTCAACATTAATTTGAAATTTTATTGGAAAAATATAGTTGGATGTGATTTGTGTGTTATTTACGAAGCGACGGGGTTGGAGAGATAACGCTTGATTTGGCAGATTACGAGATTTATAATAAGAAACATAGTGCCGCTTTGGAACAGCAAAATACTAAAGATTGATAACAGGCTCGTCGTAAAATGCGTGAGCTCATGGTACGGTGATTTATGCGATTTGTGAAGGACAAAAAAACAGCGAAATATGCTTTTAAACAATCTCTTCCGGTAATGGCAGGCTATCTTGTGCTTGGAATGGGTTTTGGAATATTACTGAAATCAAAAGGCTATCATGTGGTATGGGCTTTTTTTATGAGTCTTTTTATTTATGCAGGATCCATGCAGTATGTGACGGTTAACCTGTTGGCAGGCGGAGCGTCATTGATTTCGGCAGCACTTATGACGCTTATGGTAAATGCGAGACATTTATTCTATGGAATTTCAATGATTGAAAGATATAAGAATACAGATCCCTATAAGCCATACCTCATATTTGGCCTTACGGATGAGACGTATTCTCTTGTATGTAGTGGGGATGTACCGGAGGGGGTCAATGAGAATAAGTATTTCTTTATACTGACTTTGCTAAATCAGTGTTACTGGATTTTGGGAAGTGTTGCGGGTTCATTGCTTGGAAGTCTGATTCTCTTTAATGCAGCAGGCATCGAATTTTCCATGACAGCGCTTTTCCTTGTGGTATTTGTGAATCAGTGGAAAAGTGTAAAAAACCACACCGGTGCTATTGTGGGAGTAGTCATATCAGTTATATGCCTTTTCCTTTTTGGACCGGAGAGATTTTTGATCCCAACGATGAGTGCCATAGTGGCAGCTCTTACAGTTTTGAAACCAAAGCTGCAGGCGCTGGAAACAAAAAAGGAGGGCACTGAAAATGCATGATTTACATGGAGTGGCATTGATCGCAGTTGTTGCCGTGGTTACCATGTTGCTTCGTTTTATTCCGTTTGTTATCTTTGGCAGGAGTAAAACGCCGGACTACATTACATATATTTCTTCGATTCTGCCTTATGCCATCATGGGAATGTTGGTGGTATATTGTGTAAAGGATGTGAATATTGCTGCTGCACCGCATGGAATTCCTGAATTGATTGCAGGGGGAGTTGTGGTAGGATTGCATATTTGGAAAGAAAACACGCTGCTTAGTATCGTGACGGGAACCATTGTATATATGTTGTTGATTCAATTTGTCTTTTAGGAGAGAGATAGGCATGAGTGGGAAAATTACAATTCGTCCGGAAGAACACAAGGATTTTAAGGAGATCATTTCACTGATTTTGCGTTCGTTTCAGGAGGGAACAAATTATTCTGATGGAACAGATATCATTGCTCT
>JAEDFR010000022.1 GCA_016297945.1 Lachnospiraceae bacterium
TGCTGGTCTGCGCGAGGCTGCGCCACGTGGCGGGCACCCAGTGGGGCAACAAGAAATACATGAACATGAAGCACTTGGAGGCAGCTTTGGACGACGCCTCTATTGCCGGCTGACTTCATTCAGCCGGAGCCTGCAAACAATTTTGCGCATAAATCTTGACGGGACCCATCGCTATAATCAGATTCTTCCAGTCTTAGGATAATAACTTCATCTGCATCCTTTTCTTTTGGGAGCAGTACAACATATTCTTCTCCTTCATATTCAATTAGATCGAGAAATTCGAACTCAACTTCATTTCCTGATTCGTCATTCAAAACAATTACATTGTCAAAGTCAGAAGAACCACAATCTTCATCGATGTCCGCGGATTCAACGTCATCAGAGCCAAATATCTCATCATATTTCTTTTTTAATTCGTCCAAAAGTCCCTCATTATTAATCATTATGCCAACCTCACTTATAATCAATTTGACTTGTCTCTCTATTTTATTTTTTTTTACCCGGCGAAATCAAGTTCCAGCAATAAAAAATGAGAAAAATAAAACTTTTTGTATACTTCTGAAATGATTGACAAGTTCGCGATTGCGAAGTATAATAAAAACAATAATTTGAATTATCGTCGATTCCTGTTTTTTTATGAAAAAACAAATCGAAAGTCGGACGGATTTCGGAGGATATATTCATGAATGAACTTAAAAACAGTCAATTACTTGAAAAATTGCTAAACGACGCAAAAAAAATGAAAATCGGTAAAGAAGGTGCTCTAACTGCCGAACGGTTTTTTATCGCATCTATTGATTACGTTTTAAGTAGAGCACCAATCAAAGATAATGAAGAAGAAAAGGCGCTTGTTGCACTTCTTCAGAACAATATCGCAAATATTCAGGATTTCAGGGATTATCTCATAAAGTTTGTTGCGTCCCAGGAAAAAGTATCAATCAATGAAAGCTTATATATTCAGAATAAACTTTTTGAGCTGCGTCATCTGACTGATGAATCTGTAAACGAAGTAACTCCGGAAATGTTGTTTCAAAGCATTTTGAAGCACCCGACAGGAACGATAGCAAATTATTTTAACGGTCAGCATGGAAAAAGTGAAGACACAGAAGATTTATCCGATAAGCTTAGTGAAGTTCTGGACAGGGTTTTCGGAGAGGATGAATCTGATGACGGAGAGACTATGTCACAGGATTCCGGAACAAAAACGGAAATAGCCAAAAACGATATGAAAGAAAAAACACCTGCTGAAATCTTATTACAACTCACAGAAAAAACAAAACATATCCGAGAATACTTATTACAAACTGTTCTCGGTCAAAATCACGCAGTCAACACATTCGTTTCCGGTTGTTTTCAAGCCGAATTGATGGCGTTTACTGACAAGAATCGCGTCAGACCGAGAGCAACATTTTTATTCGCCGGACCTCCCGGAGTGGGAAAAACATATCTTGCCCAAAAAGCGGCGGAAGCGCTTGAGCTTCCGTTCAGACGCTTTGATATGAGTGAATTCGGAGACAGTCAGGCTTTAACTAAGTTTGCCGGAACGAATTCTTCATATAAAGACTCAAAAGCGGGCGAAGTAACATCATTTGTCAAAAACAATCCGAAATCCGTTCTTCTTTTTGATGAAGTAGAGAAGGCTCATATCAGTGCGATCAACTTGTTTTTACAACTGCTTGATGCCGGTAAAGTACGAGATTTATATGATGATAAAGAAATATCTTTCACCGATACAATTTTGATTTTTACTACAAATGCCGGCAAGCAACTTTATTCCGATTCCTCTGCCGGAGATTATTCTGTTCTTTCAAGAAAGGTTATTTTAAAAGCTCTGGAGAAAGACACAAATTCCGATACCGGCGTTCCATATTTCCCGGCTGCAATATGTTCGAGGTTTGCCTCCGGCAATGTTTTGATGTTTAACCATATCGGTGCGCATGACTTAAGAAACATTGCCAAAAAAGAAGTATTGCGGCATAAAGCCAATCTTGAAAAAGAACTGAATATTCATATTGAAATTGAGGAATCTGTGTTTTCAGCGCTTTTGTTTGCTGAGGGTGGTCAGGCGGATGCGAGAACCGCGCGCAGCAGAGGCGAATCATTCTTTTATAAAGAGCTGTTTGAATTGTTGCGTTTGATCGACTCTTCTAGTTCCGAAGGATCCGTCATAGATTCAATCTGTATTACCATAGATTTGCCGAAAAATGACAACGAAATCACAAGTTTGTTTTATTCCAAAGGTAAGTTCAATATTGCCGTTGCGGCTGATCCAGGCGTTTTTGCCGGCTTGAAAAACACACTGAAATCCGCTGACCCCATTATCTGTATGAATGAGACGGACTTGAATGAGGTTATTCGCCAAAATGATATTCAGATGGTGCTTGTTGATTATAATTATGGAAAAAGAAATCAACACTCCGAATATATGAATGCCGAGGATGTGGACTCCGTCGGTCGAGATTTGTTTTGGCGTATAAGGGATAATTATCCGGATTTGCCCGTCTATTTGATTTGCGGCGACAACCGACAATACAGTGAAGAGGAAAAAATATCGTTCCTCAATCTGGGAATAAGGGGATTTTTGGAGCTCGATGGAGATGGTGATCCGGACACTCAAATTGCCGATATATGTGAGTCTTTGTATCAGCAAAGAAGCATAAATGAATTGACAAAAACCAATAAGGTTCTTACTTTTGAAACGGCGCAAGTTTTTAACAAAGGAAAAAAACACGCCGAGATCAGGCTGTTTGATTTTGCTCTTGAAACCGCTGTTGATTCCGAGGATTCAAATGATATTTTAAGCAATTTGTCGAAACCGGATATAAGGTTCTCGCAGGTCATAGGCGCTGAAGACGCAAAGAAGGAGCTGAAGTTTTTCGTCGATTATCTGAAAAATCCCAAAAGATACATGGGCAGCGGGCTCAGACCTCCGAAGGGAATACTCCTTTACGGACCTCCCGGAACGGGCAAGACCATGTTGGCAAAAGCAATGGCTTGTGAGGCGGACGTTACTTTTATTGCCGCCGAGGGAAATCAGTTTAAAATAAAATGGGTCGGTGACGGCGAAAAACGTGTTCATGAGTTGTTTGCAATTGCGCGTAAATACGCTCCGTCCATTCTATTTGTGGATGAAATAGACGCCATCGCCCAGGAAAGAAGGGGCGGTGAAGGCTCAAATACGGCCGTTGAGGGCGTATTAACTGCTTTCCTTGCTGAAATGGATGGATTTAAGAATGATCCATCACGTCCGGTATTTGTTCTTGCCGCAACGAATTTTGACGTACAGCCGGGGACTCCGAAAAGTCTGGACGCCGCGCTTATGCGCAGGTTCGACAGAAGAATATATGTTGATCTTCCCACTAAGGACGAGCGTATCAGATACCTGAAAATGAAAACCGCGGGACATCCCGCTTTTGACGTTACCGACGACGCAATTGATAATTTGGCGGTCAGGTCCACGGGCTCAAGTCTTGCCGAGCTTGAGAACATTCTTGAACTTGCGCTTCGAGACGCTATCCGTACTGCAAATCTTAAAGCCGACGATTACATACTCGAAAATGCTTTTGAAACGTACATGAGCGGTGAAGAGAAAAGATGGAGCCCTGAGCTGCTTGAGCGGACCGCCAGGCACGAGGCGGGGCATACGTTGATCTGCTGGCTTTCGGGTGAAAAGCCGTCATATGTAACCATCGTTTCACGCGCTGACCACGGAGGTTATATGCAGCATGGCAATGATGAAGACAAGGCTTTGTATACAAAAAATGAATTGCTGGCCAAGATCCGCACTTCTCTCGGAGGACGTGCGGCGGAGCTTGTTTATTATGGGGATGAAGACGGACTTTCTACCGGCGCGAGCAGCGATTTGGTGAATGCCACTTCCATCGCGAAAAGGCTTGTTTGTTCGTATGGAATGGATTCGGAACAGGGCTTGGCGTCGGTAAATACACAGGAACTCGCAACCGGAGAGATTGCATTGAGAGTACGTGACTCAGTCAACAGTATCCTTGAACGGGAGATGGAAAACGCGATTCGTCTTGTTGTAGATAATAGAGATAAGATTGACAGGCTGGTAGATGAATTGATCAAGAAGAATCATCTGGCTGAAAAGGAAATTGACTGTATGCTTTGTTAATAATTCATTGAACTGAAAGTGAAAGGATTTGCTATGGTAATACTGAGTTGGATGTTTATCGTTATGTCGATTCTTCTGTTCGCTCTCGCTATTTCTTTATTTTTGAAACCGAATTTGTTCCGCAGAAGCAAAAGCAGTACAAATGTGGGGACCTTCTTCGGTAATAGATTGATGATCCCCACATTGGTATTGCTTTTGTCAATTTGGACCTTGCGTTTTGTTATAGGAGCTTATGGAAAGCTTGAACCTACGGAAACAATACCGGCAATGCCTCTCTGTGAACAGTTTTTCAATAGTTTTCTCCATGCTTTGCAGACATTCAGTATGGACGAAGACTATACCCAATATATGGAGCACGGGAAAAAACTGATAGATTATCTTTTGGCAGGAAAATCGCCGGTAGTTCCACATATCTTCGCGATATATATATCGCTTTTGAATTTCATTTCACCCATTGTAGGTGGAGCGTTCGTCTTTGAAATATTGGCGGGCATTTTTCCGCGTTTGCACTATTGGGTCTCCTGCCATGTTGGCTCTAGAACAAGATATTATTTTACCGCGTTGAATGAACAATCCCTTGCTTTGGCGAACAGTATTGTCAATGAACCGGCGGAAGAGGATGTCCTGCTTATTTTTACAGATGCTTATGCCGACGACGAGGATGAAAAATCTTCTGAATTGCTGTTGAGTGCGAAAGCCTTGGGCGCAATTTGCTTAAAGGACGATTTGCTTCATATCCCTCTGAAAAAATCAAAAAACAAAAAAACACATATTTTTCTATCCGACAGGGAAGAGAACGAGAACCTTAGGACTTTGTCGAAGATGTTGAACGATCAGAATATAAATAGATTGCTGAACGATGAGGGCACCGTAATAAGAGTATTTGGTACAGATAAAAAACAAAGTTACATTGAAGACGAGGTTATTTATATTGACGATCGACTCAGGACAGAAAACGATAATAAAACATATAACATCCTACCGGTAAACAGCATTCGCAATATGGCACAGAAGCTTTTTTGCGATCTTCCGTTGTTTGAGGGACAAAATGTAAAATGCAGCGAAAAGCGTCAGATCAATTTGACTATCATAGGAAGCGGCGTTATCGGTACAGAGATGTTCCTGAATGCATATTGGATGGGGCAGATGCCGCATATCGAATTGAATATCAGCGTTGTTTCAGCTAATGAAACCAAAAACAGTTTTATTCGTCGGATTGACGGTATCAACCCGGAAATAATGGCGACATCCATTGCGGGGAATGAGGTTTTGAATGCTTATATAGGCGAAAACGAAGAAACCAAAAAGAATACTCCCATTCAACAGCCAAAATACTTTACTTTCAGATTCAGCAAGACGGATGTTCTGAAGTGTGATCTGAAAACATTCCTTGAGAAAGAGCTGCCAAGCGATCAAAGCGGACAAACAATATCGTTAAGAGACACCGATTATTTTGTTGTGGCCGCAGGATCTGATGAAATAAATTTTCGCATAGCTGACAGACTCCGACAGGAAATCGGTTATTATCATCTTAACGTTGACAAAGCCCAAAACAAGAAAACCATAATTAGCTTTGTTATTTATAATTCCAGCCTTTGCAAGACACTAAATGCTTCGGCAAGGCAGAAATACGTTAAATCTCTCGGAGAAAAAGAATTTGACATTTATATGCACGCTTTCGGGAGTATGGACGAAATTTACAGTGCCGAAAATATTCTGCGCTATAATCTTCAGCCTCACATTCAGGGAATTGAAGAACAATACAGACGGTATCAGCCGCAATCCCCGGAGCAGGAACTGAACGGCGAAATGAAAAAAAGAAGATATTATAACGCCAGAGCAAACCTTGCAAGAAGATTACAGATAAGATATAAGGCTTATATCGCAGGCAATTTATGCCCTATGCTTTTTTATTCTGAAGACGATCTCTCTTATCAGGAGCAGATGACAAAAGCAGAGTTCGCTTACGCGAAAAATATTGACAGCAACATGTGGAATAAAAACTTTGCTGGGACGGCGAACGTCTTGGCGTGGATGGAACACAGAAGGTGGAACGCATTCATGCGCATGAACGGTTTTGTTGGCCCTGACAATGTATCCAAATACTATGACCTTGACAGCGATGTTCGGCGGGGACCGAAAAAACATCAATTTTTGTTTATAAAACGTCACGGTTGTGTGGTTGAGGCTGATTTGAATAGTTATCCAGGAATCGATTGCAAGGAAGAAACAAAAAAAGTATTCTCCATAACTAAGCAGCTGGGGCCTGACGGCCTAGATAGGGTGAAACAAAAGACGGAGACCGATTATAAAGAATTTGATTATCCCGATGCGGATGTTAAAACTTATATCAAAAAAAGCGGGGAATGATGATGGACTATATTTCAGTAAAAAAAGCTTCTGAGCAATTCGGAGTTACACCAAGATGGATTCAGAAGCTTTGCGAAGAAGGGAAAATAGATGGCGCGATAAAATTGGATGGCAGCAATGTATGGCTTGTGCCCTCAGATTTTGAGTTGCGACCTAATAAGGATGACAATGAGAATAAGATGGATTTACCATTACTACAAGAAAAAATATTACGGGAGGAAACAAAATGTACAAACCAAATCCGATCAATACAGATCACATCGAATTATCGACTGATCTTCTTGATTTGACGGAAGAAATTGCAAAACAGGTTCATGAGATATGGGCTCTCGGCAGGGTAAACGAGGGATGGTCTTACGGAGAAAAGCGAGACGACAAGCTGAAAACCACGCCGTGCCTTGTACCATATGAAGAATTGCCTGATTCAGAGAAGTCTTACGACAGAAGCACTGCATTAGGAACAATCAAACTCATTAAAGCACTTGGATACCGTATAGAAAAAGAATAATTATGGGGGATCGACATGAAAGATTTACATTTGCTTACAGAGAGCTTTAAAACAAAGTATGAGAGTTTCATCACAGGTTGTGACTCCATTGAGCTTGATGAAGTCTGGGACAAGACAGAATACGGCGAGATGGATGTTTTCTATGAGAATGAACTGCTGAGTGTGATTTTAAGTCTGATCATTGCCGACGGAAAAATCAGCGATGAAGAAGTAAAATATCTGAACGATAATTTCGGATTTTCCTATACGGTCGACGAACTGAAAAATGTTTATCTGAATTGCGGAGAAGAGATAGAAAACTACTTTGAAAGCAACTTCCAAGCCGGCTATGAGAAGATCAAAACCATTAACGGGAAGCTTGCTGCGGCTTACAAAGAACTGTTTGAGTTTATCTGCAAAATAATATCTGAAAGTGATGGTGTTTTGAGCGAAGAAGAAAAACAGGCGATAGCGGAGTTGAAATTATAATGCCTACTGCTTACAGCAAGCTCCAATATTCAAAGCAGCGCATATATAAAGAACTCCAATCAAAATTGGAGACGTTTCATTTGGCGTGCGAATTTCAAGGCGTTTCATTTGAAACCGTTGGCGAGATATACAAAGCGATTTTAGAGGATCATCCCGAATACTTTTGGTTATCCGGAGCAAGTTCAGGCACAACGAAAACATGTGGGGCATTTTCTTCGGTTACATTCAGGCCAGAGTTGAGGATATCTGCTCCATCCGATCAGCTCAGAATAGAAAGAACGAAGTTTGAAACAAAAGTATCAGAATTGGTCTCTCTTGCGAAAAGGCAATCTTACGATGTATATAAGCAAATATTGTTTCTGCATGATTATCTTGTGCAACACACAGATTATCGCAGTGACTCTCAACACTGCTACGACGCTTACGGATGCTTGATACTTGGGAGAGCTGTTTGCGCGGGATATGCCGCAGCATTTCAAGTCTTGATGAGCAAATTGGGCATCGAATGTGGGCGTGTACGAGGTAATTCTGCATCTGCGCTGACCGGGGAGGTTTCACATGTGTGGAACTATATCCGATTGTCCGATGGATACTATTTTGTTGATGTTACATGGGATGATCCTGTTGTCAGCAACGGTACGAATCGCGACAACTTGTCTCATGAATACTTTTGTCTTTCTTCCAATGAGATTCGGCTGACGCACCGGTTTTCGCCGAATCAATTCATTCCTAGCGCTTCCGGAACAAGGTACGATTATTATCGGTATCATGGACTGTATGCGGAAAGGTATTCATTTGACGCCGTAAAAGCAATTGCGCAAAAACAGCTTACACGAGGGAATAAGTTCTCTGTTAAATTCGGGTCGCAAACTCAACTGAATACAGCACTTCACGATCTTATGAATAACCAGCGCATTTATTCAATTCCGGGTGTGCCCAGTAAGATAGCATACGGCAAAAGCAAATCGGGATTGGTGCTTGAGGTATTCATGAAATGAATAATAATTCGTGATCCAAAAACAGTCAATAAACAGGGGTGAATATTGTTTGGACGAAAGTATAATATATGAACCATATGAAGGACTGGCACCATATATATTTGTAAGCTATTCACATACCGAGAGAGAGAAAGTTGACGTTATTCTCCGTCTGATGTTTCGAAACGGTATTAGGATTTGGTATGATAAAGGCTTACTTGCCGGGGAAAACTGGGAAAACAAAATAGAAGAGAAATTAAAGAACAGCCAAATGTTCCTTTGTTTCCTTGCAAATGGAATTGAGCAACGGAGAGTTGTTCTCGATGAAATTCGTTTTGCAATTAAAATGAACAGGGTCGACGAACTATATAAAGTTGTTTTTGTGTTCCTTGAAAAGATGCCATCCTCTGCTTTTGAAGATGAGGATCTCCGGTCCTTCATTGACGAAAAACAACACATCTTGTATAGAGGCATTACCGAATCATTTATTCAGAAGTTCCTAAACCTGAAAGTTATAGATCCGAAATTTGTTGACGCAGGGTACAGAGATCGTTTCCATTTGCCGAAATGGGATTCTTTTGCTGACAATTCCATTGCCGAATCTGTCTTTGATGACGGACTTCTTAATAACTCCTATGTTTATCCGCAAGTATTCCCCGATAAAAAGGCTGACGAGAATTTTTATCGGGTTTTGCCCAGTCAGATCCACCCCGATGCCTGCTTCCCTTTGTGTCTTGATAACCAATGGTGTCCCACGGAGTTCTATGCCGAAGCGAAGTTTTGGGAGAATGGCTTTGCTGACACGGTTTTGATCCAACGCAGACAGTTGATACAGCAGACAGAAATCTTTCGTGCGCTTTTGCATAATAAGCAGGTTGTATTAAACCGTGCTGCAATCTTCAACAGTCAGATTTTTAATGCATGGTATGATAAGAGCACTGATGAATATGCTGCATTTGCACATTTGCTGCAAGATGGTAGCGTTCTGATATATCTGATGAAAGAAAGATCTCCGGAACAAACACCAACCAACTTCCAAACAACGCAAGCGGACGGTTGGCGAGATTTCTGCCGGGGTAATCTGATGTATTGCCTGCGGATGGATTGGAATAGTGACGCCAACAACAATATCCTTATCGAAAAACGGTTGGGAAATGTTTTTCAGCAGTTTTGTTTGAACTTGCCCGAAAACAAGAAAGTATTAAATGAACTTTCATTGTTGTTTGATTTTACTCCCGAACAACAGACTGATTTTGAAGAAACATGTATTCGGGTTCAACGGCAGGTAGCTAACAGAGATCGGGATCTGCAAGAAACAAGAAGACTATCAAGGGAACTGTTTTATAAAAAGTTTTTGGTTAAGCAAGGCACAAATATACCGCAGTGTGTGCTGGATATCAGAAAACCGTTTGCCCCCGAATTAAAAGAATTAATCGATTATAAATACAGTGTCAATTTGCCGTCTGCGCTTGGCATTAGAGCACTTTATCCTGAAACAGGATTATTTAAAAGGTTAAGCCAAGTATTATCGGAAGGAAACAACGGAAGAGAAATAAGTTGGGATGAACTCATATGCGCCATCGGACAATTTCAGCTTGATTTTATAAACGAAAAAGTCTGGCATATAGCCCCGCGATGTACGATTGACTTAAAACATATTTGTCAATTACGTGACTTGCCGTCTTGGCAGAATTATATGAGGGCGGTATCTTCCGGACGCAAAAGAGCAAGTCTGAATGAAGTTGATTTCTTTGATATTCAATTTGTATGGAAATCATATCGGCAATGGTTGGATGAAGCAAAACAAAGGATAACCGAACTCGAATGGGACGAAGCATATGGCAGCATTTCAATTGTTTTCCAGATCGGGAACACAAAAATAACAGTAGTATATGATACATTAAACAGCAAGAATCGTTTCAAAGTCGAAAAGGAATCTACTTTTCTTAAAGGCAACGCTGATAATCACAGTGTTGCAGTTTATATTGATTATTTTTGCGTCGACATCATTTCGTCAGAGTATCAGCATAATTGTTTAATATCGGCAATTCCATTGTTTGAGGGTATGTCTGTCGAGTCGGAAAGCCTGATTGTTGATAAAATTACAGAACAATACGAAACAATAGGTTTTAAAAGAATTCCAGAAGACCCGGTCAAGATCAGATTTAAAACGCACTTTCTCAAAAAAGAATCAAGCGAAGAGTGGCGAGCATATGTCGAATTAATGCAAAATCGACAGAATGATTTCAAGTATTCTCAAATATACACAATAGAAACGGATCTTAAAACTATTTGTGAATTTGAGATCATGAATAATATGAAAATTGGCGTACGCTACCAAAGCCCGTTTTCAATTGTTGTGTTGGACTTGGTAAGAGATAGGAACGACAATATGTTTGGCTATGAGCGTATTTTGCCGGCTGTACCATCCGGAGCTGTTGTGTGTGTCCCAATATGTAACGGTAAATTTGTTTTGTTGAAACAATTCCGTCACGCTCTTCGCACGTTTCAGTATGGTTTCCCTCGCGGTTTTGGGGAGCTTGAGTTGTCACCTGAACAAAATGCAAAAAAAGAGTTGTTTGAGGAACTCGGTTGCCAAGTTGTTAAAACGGAAGATCTGGGAGAAATCGTTGCTGACAGCGGGTTGAGTGGGAACAAGGTTAGAGCGTTGCTCTGCGAGATATCTACACCGAAATTAAATGCTGAACATGAAGGACTCGTAAGTTTGGAATTGGTTTCATCAAATCAATTGAGTCAAATGATCTCTGATCATAGGATTAACGATGGGTTTACTTTGGCGGCATATAGTTTACTAAACAAATAATAAGTATTGTTCAAACTAAACTGGAGGGCTTAACAAATATGTACACCATATTTATCAGCTACAGACGGGATTACGGCGGAACATTTGCATTACTGCTTGAGGAAAAGCTTACTCAGGCTGGGTTTTCTGCCTTTTTGGATCATAAGAGTATGCCTCGAGGACGATTTGATGAAGAAATCAGCAGAACAATAGATGAGACAACCGATTTCATCGTTATTCTTTCAAAAGATTGCTTTAAAGTTCGCGAGGGGACAGATTTTTTTGTTGAGGAGATAGAGCATGCTCTTAGAAAAAATAAGAATATCGTTCCAATATTTTTAAACGGATATTCTTCAAAGCAATCTATCCCAGACAGAATATCTGATGTTTTAAAATTTCAGGGTGTGTCCGAATATGCTCCACAAGATTTTGAAAACGTGTTTTTGCCGAAATTAGTATCATACTTAAGCGATACAGAGGAAAAACAGAAATACTTGGATAGATCCGGCGCGAGGTCATATCTTTCATCAAGACAGAAACTCGAAAGAGAATCACTGGATGTCAGATGGGAGAATGCAATTGAAATTGATATTTGCGCTTACTTTGCCAACATGCTGATCAACTCCGATTACATCAATCAAGCATTGTCAAAAGGAGTGCATATCAAGTATTTAATCGTTGATCCCGACTCGGATGCCGCAGAAGAAGCGATGAGGTATCGCTTCAAGAATGTACGAAAGAGTCTGTTTAGATATTCTTTTGATGCCGCTGTTGAGCTGCTTCAAGACATGAGGGAGAAGAACACAGAGTTCTTTGATAAAGCTTTATTGAATGGAGAGCTTGAAATAAGGAAAACATCATTACATCTTGATCAGGCAATTATGATCGTTAAAAAGAAGAAAGAATCAGACAACTCCGTTAAAGTAGATTTTTATACTTTTGATACGGATGATACCTGTCGTCGCAGTATAATGATACCATTTGCTGACCATGAGAATTATGAGTTTTTCTGTGAACAGTTTGACTATATTTGGAATTCTCCCGAGACGCAACCAGTTTAACTCAAACAAACATTAACCAAATATAAGGCTGTGGTAATGATGTGTAAAAAAAGAATTAAAGCAGTTAAGACAAGTGTTTTAATAGTGGTTTATGTTTTCTTGTCTACAGTCTTTACTTACGCCTCATCACCAATAAAAAGTTTTGAATACTACGTCAATGATAATAATCAGGCAATATTAACCAAGTATGTTGGAACTGATTCAAATGTTGTTGTGCCTGCTGAGATTGATGGATATAAAGTCTTTTCGACTGAAGAAACGTTTTATGAAAATGAGTTTATCGAAAGCGTTGAGTTTTCTAATGGAATTAAAGAAATAGGGCATCACACCTTTGTTCGTTGCAGGAATCTTAAAAAGGTGAAAATAGCAGATACGGTTTCATCTTTAGGGCAATACGCTTTTAGGGAAAGCGCGGTAGAAAAAATTAAATTACCAGGATCAGTAAGAGATGTGGGGATGGCGTGTTTTTTAGGATGTGCTGATTTGATTTTTGTTAAAGCAAATGCAAAAGAATTAGACATTGCGTTACATGCTTTTAATGGCTCTGGAATAAAAGTATTACAAGTCGGTGACTTTTCTGGTTTGCAATTGGGTGATAGTGCTATTCCTGATGACTGTACTATTACGGATAATTTTGTTGGCTCATTTATTCATTTACACAATAATTTGTTTAGCCCGTTGGACTCAATAACATCTGAATCGTATTGGATCCGGTTTTTATCATTATTTTTGATGTTAACACTACTGACGATTGTTGTATTAGCTATCATTAAAGTCGTTAGTTTAATAATTAGTGAATTAAACGGGAAAGAAGAATCAACATATAATAAATATATTCGAACAAGTTCAAAAGCAATAGTACAGAAAGTCTATATGATTTAATTGCGCTGCTTCCAAATGATAAAAATGTCGTTATCATCATCGATGGATTGGATATGTTCCAAGATATTGGGGAAATCCATGAATCATTGTTCCCGGACAATCTGCCAAATAATGTTAAAATGATAATATCTTGTGCAACAGGTAAAATTGCAGATCGTTTTATCGGCAATGGAATTGTGCTATCGCTAAATGAGTTTACTGGCGAAGAAAGCATAAAATATTTTCGCTCTTTTTTGAAGCAGAAAAATAGAGTTATAGTGCCAGAGACACAAAATAGCGTTATCATCAAAGCCATCAAAGATGGTGTAACACCATTGCATCTTAAGATAGTCTCGGATATTTGTTTCACGTGGAGATCTTCTGAATTAGTAAAAGATCTTCCTCAAAGTGCAGATAAAATAGCACTTCAATACATGGAAAACATGTTCGAAAAATTCGGACACAACAGAGAATTGGTATTGTCTGCACTATCATTAATTGCGACTTCTCCTTATGGTATAACCGAAGAGGAATTGCAATTGTTATTACTTAGGTTTCCTGAAGTAAGGTCGTTTTTTATAACAGAAAACAGATATCAACATGATATGACCAAATTGCCTTTTGTAATCTGGTCAAGGCTTTTCTATGACTTAAAAGGATGTTTAACGCTCATTAAGGACAGAGGTTATATAGTTGTGAGATTTGCTCACAATATTTTTCAACGGATCTTTGTGGAAAGATACTCTGAATATGTTAAATCCGCTCGACGGTTATTAGTTGATTATTATACTCTTCAGAATAATACACTTGTATGCTCACAATTTCCTAATACCAGAAAAACTTTAGTGTTAATCTATCTGTTAAAAAAAATGAATAGAATTCAGGAAATGGCAGATTTGCTAACAAACCTGTCATTTGTGGATGCTGTTGTAAAAACAGGTAGTATTGATAGTCTAATAAGAGATTATAACTACTTGATAAGCAGGATCGAAAATATTAAATCTGAAGAGATAGAATTGTATCAGATTTATTCATGTTTGCGAGATCATCGCGAAATGTTAAGTTGCTATATGGATGAATTCTATTCTTGTGCTGCAGAGAATGGATTGAATGATGCAAAAACGGTTTTTACTTTGCAAAAAGATCAAGAAAACACCGTGAAAAATAACAGCTTGGTTTTTCCGTATTCGCTGAATGTTAAGATTGAGTGGAATATGGATGCAAGCAAATACGCGGTTTTTTATAAGTCATATGTTTACATATGTGATGCTGCCACGGGATCAGAAATTTGCAGAGTTTTTGTTCAGCCTAAGCAAGTCGGTTTCCAAAATAATATATTAAGAGTAGTTTGGATTGACGAGTTTACAATTGCAGTAGCGATTTATAACTCTAATATTTACTTTTTTGCTGTTAGTGATGATTCACCGAATGCTATCGATAAAATAGAGACAGAATATGCTGAGGAAGATGAGATAAAAACAATCGCACAATACGATTTGTTTCTGTTTAAACACAAGAAACAAATACTGGCATATGAAGTTAAAGAGGGGCAGAAAATAAAAAAAGTGTATTCGATTGATGTTCCGCATAACGGGACACAATTTGATGTTGCTGGAGATGAAATATTTTTTAAGGACAATTCAAAGAGCATATCAGTATGCAGTGTTGAAAGCGGAAATCCGATAAGAAAAATAAAGTTGAATAACATGAATTCAATCTCATCAGAGATTGAAGGAATAACCGGATCGGCTTTATATAAAATAGATGAGAAGATTTGGTTAGAACAGTCTGGTTCAACATTATCTCCTTCGTTCTATATATACGACATGGATAGCAGAAGTAAAAAGAAGCTGGTATTGCCCCTTTCAGAATATGGCATCGGATGGTTAGTAGGGTGTAAGAAAGTATTATTCTATGAAGATAACATTATATTAATAGTGAGTCTGGAAGATTATTCATTAAAGTATTATAAGGGTGATAATATTAAAAGTGTTGCATGGGTTCATGAAGACTATGAAATATCAATTATATCCAACAAAGGGTTAAATAGAATTCAAATCAATGAGTTTCAGAATCTTTCCGATGGACCAGCGTACATATTCACGCAAACGAAAAGTCGTTTTGCCTTGACTGGACTATTTGATCTGATTGCTGCAGCATCACAAATGATCAGACCATTAATCGGTTCCAGGAGAAAAAGCGACTTTTGGGATTATGATGAGATTTTTTCCTCTTCTGTATTGGATATGGAAAAAGATTTGAGGAAAAATGTTGTGGGGACAATTGTCGAAATTTCAAATCGAGGAACCAAAGCAATCGTATTTGAAGAAAAAAACACAATGGCGATTTATGATAAAGAGAACAAACTTATATCTATTATAAAGAACCTCAAGTTGGGGATTGGCAATTCCTTGTTAAGGATTGAGTTTATCAAAGGTTATGAATACTTATTGGTTTGGTGTAACTATTATCTTAAAATATTCGATGTTTTTCAAAGTAAAGTAGTATTCTCGTTAAACCTGAAAAAGAGACCATTGCTTGACTTGAGGATTGATGAAGAAACAAATACTATTATTCTTACTTTTTATAATGAGCAGGAAGTTGCAATTGACATAAGGAGCCGTTCTTCGCTTATAAAAGATGAGATTCACAAAATACCGATTTGTAAAGATGAAGATCAGTATTTCGGGCCATATTATTCTTATGAAACGGAAAAAGGCAAAACACTCAAACTTATGTTGGACTGGTCTCAAATAGCAAATAATTTTGAAAAAGTTTATTATACAAACACTGCAAAGATGCTGAAGGAAACTTTTGTCTATCGTAGTATAAACTATCAACTATTGTTCAAAAATAGCACCTATACATTAGTTTCCAACGGAGTAGAATTCGATAATAACTTAAAAAGCTTTTTAAAAAGTGAGCTTATTGAACAGAGTAGAGATGAGAGTCGTCTAAAAGGGTACTTGCGCCGAAAAAACGATTTATTCAGCAAACTCTATGAGTTTAATGGAGAGTGCTTGGTTTTAGTCACTCGATCATTGAATTCACTTGTTGCATTTCACACAAAATCAATGAAAATATTGGCAGCATATAAAGTCAATGGGAATATTATAGGATGTTCACGGGATAGCAATGCTATTACATTGATTCTCGATCGTAGTCCGTATCAAATGCGATTTACGGTTTCATTGTAAAAGGCGATTCTGATTATCGGCTTTAATCAGAAAAGTACAAGATATAGGTATTAAGCCCCACGGATGGGACAGTGACCATGATATAATAGAAGCATAAACCAAGCCAAGGTGGTAATGGGATATGCGTACGAAGAAAGAATTAAGCCTGAGAGAGTATATGAGCAAGTTTTCCGATGAGGAAACATGTATCGATTATCTCAAAGAAAAGAAATGGCCGAATGGTTATGTCTGTCCAAAATGCGGAGCAACGGAAGCATATTATCTGAAAACGAGAAGACGTTATCAGTGCAAATGCAGCAAGCACCAGACCTCAGTTACAGCAAACACGATCATGCACAGAAGTCACTTGCCTTTGACAGTATGGTTTATGGCGTTCTACTTTGTTGCATGTGACAAACGCGGCATTTCAGTCGTTTCGCTGGCAGCTAAGGCGGATGTTTGCTACGAAACCGCATGGTATATGTTGTTTCGTATTCGCAAGGCTATGGACAAAAGGGAGCATCAATATATCCTTGCCGGTGTACTGGAAATGGATGATTCCTATTTCGGAGCTAAAATCAAAGGGAAAAGAGGAAGAACGGCAGGCAATCAGACTGTAATAGTTGCAGTCTCAAAAACAAAAGCGGGAAAACCGGGCTTTCTCAAGATGCAAGTTGTTGAGAACGTACAGCGGGATTCTGTCAGGTGCTTCCTCACAGAAAACATCGCCCAATGATCCACGGTTGAAACAGACAGTTTTAGAAGCTATATTCAACCTTTGAGGGAAGGATATACCCAGATCTCTGAAGATTTCAGCCCCGATACAGAACACTTGTTTTGGATCCATACGATTATTGGAAATGCAAAAGCGTTTCTGAATGGTACCTATCATGGAACCTGTACGAAGCATTTACAAATGTACCTGAGCGAGTTTTGCTATCGTTTTAATTGAAGATATCTCCACGGAGCAATCTTCGACCGTCTCGTTATAGCCGCTACCCTTGCTTACTAAATATTGTGGCTTGCTGAATTAAGCCGATAATCAGAAAGGCGATTTGTCATAAAAGATTGAGCTTTCTGCAAAACGGAGTATTTTAAACTGAAAGATTGAAAGTGCTTTAATATGAACAAGGATATCTTTATTTCTTATCGAAATGACGGAGAGGGTAACAATTTTGCTGCAAGACTATTTGAAGTTCTCGACGCTAAGAATTATAGTGTTTATTTCAATTCCAAAGAGCAACATAGCGGCAGCTTCCCTGACAGATTGAAAGAAGCTATAGATAATTGCAAGGATTTTATTCTGATTGTATCCTATGGCTGTCTTGCCGGATTGAAAGAAACAAGAGAGCCCGATTGGGTTCGGGCTGAGATTCTTCATGCCCATAAATTAGGCAAATCCATTACCCCTGTTTACATCGGAAAAACAGTTGTTCTGGATCAATGGGAAGATTATCCGGAAGACATCAGATTTTTATTTGCATTGCAATCCGTATATTTGCCGGAGCAATTTGATTCCGCTCCGATCACCGACCTGATTTCCAAATTTGTTTCAAAACCCGCAAAGGAAATCTACAGGGATGTTGCGAACAGCAATGAAAAATACGATTTACATAAAGATTTTATGGAGACATTGGCAAGAGCGGAGTCCGGCGACGCTGAAGCAATGTTTGAGATTGGATGTATGTACTATCATGGTTTTGCGACAATCGACGGCAGTGACGGAAAAACGAAATATTCTGAAGCAGCAAAGTGGTTTCAAGAAGCAGAAGAACAAGACATTGACATCAAACCATACATAGATGCACTGATCGGTAATCTCTATTATAGGGGACAGATGCCGTATGAAGAGCAATCATTTAAGAAAGCAATGGAATATTATGAAAAAGCAGCGAGTAATTCTTCATATCTTGGATATCAGGATAAAGTAGGGTTCATGCTCAGCGAAGGATTTGGTGTCGAGTTTGATTATGAAAGGATTGTTGAACTATATGAAAGAATCAAAGAAGATTGTTCTGTAAACGCAAAGAACAATATGGCAAAGTTTTATATTAACTACGGTCAATTCCGTAAGGCAATAGATGTTTTAGAGAGTATTGACACACCTTTTGCGGATGCGGAATATCGGCTTGGCTTGCTATATCAGCGAGGAGTCCATTGTGAGCCGCCAAAACCTGATATGTATCGTGCGATAGAACATCTTCGGAATGCTGCCGAATTAGGACATGTTGAGGCGCTTCATGCTCTTGGGCTTATTTATTTTCGAGGGACTAACGGATATAGGCAAGATTTGAGAAAAGCGCGGGATTTTTATAAGCGTGCGGCAGACCAGGGACACAGAGCTGCAAATTATGATTATGCTTGGATGTGTACGTTTGGTCTTGGTGGCGTTCGAGATATTGAAGAAGCGATTCATTTTTATGAAAGAGCTGCTGAAAAAGGACATGCTATCAGTATGATTGAATTGGCGCAATTATATCAAGAACCGGAATGCAGAAATTATCAAAAGGCTTTTGAGTGGGCGCAAAAAGGAGCTGCCGGGGGCGACCCGACGGGAGAGTTTGTACTGGCGAATCTGTATTTCTTTGGTCGTGGGTGTGAAGCCGATATGGATAAAGCAATGCGGTATTACAGAAAAGCTTTTGACCATGGCCTTTATCAGGCTAAATTTATGATGAAAAAAATAGAAGCAATAATCATATAATAAACACTTGCCATTTTTCTGCGGAAGTGAGTTGTATTCATGATAAACATTATTCAAGGAACAGAAGTTACAATAAACCATATTGCACAAGCGTTAGAACTTGACAGGATCTCATATGGTGAAATATATCAACTTCAGTTAAACACCTGTCTTGATTATTTCAATGCAAATCCGGAAATATACATAATGGCCATAGAAAAAGAAACCGACAAAGTCATTGGATATATCAACTTTAGTCCGATTACGGAAGATATGTATAATTTACTTTCTTCCGGACAAGTTGTAGATACGATTCTTGACGCGCGAGATATTTTATCCTATACAAAAGGTTCTGTTCTTTGGGGGTATTTCTCATCAATTGTCGTACATCCGGATTACAGGCAACATGGCGTCGCTACTGAAATGCTCTTTTGCTGGTCTGATTTGATTATTCGCTTAGCGACAGAAAACAGTATTTATTTCAAAAAAATAGTTGCTGACGCAGTGAGTGATGTCGGTGCGCATCTGTTGTCTGAAATGGGCTTTTCATTCGTTCGACCGTCAAAGCATGAATCAAAGATAATGACTTTGGATCTGTTCGAGAAGAATACAATTGATTCAAAGTTTAGCGAAAAGCTTTTGACTGTATATCAGAAATACAACGGAGGATGAAACATTTATGTTAATAAGGAAAGCAGTGCAAGCAATGCGATTTAAATATGATCTCTTTATTTCATACGCAAGTGAAAACAAGGACATTGCTGATTACATTGTTGATAAAATTGAAAAACGTGGTTACAAATGCTTTATTGCACCTAGAGATATTCGAACTGGCAGCGAATATGCCGTTGAGATTATTAGAGGAATAAGTAATTCAACGGCAGTATTACTTGTTTTTTCCAGCAAATCGGATAAGTCTCATTATGTTTTGAGGGAAATTAATTCAGCGGTATCTCGGAACAGACCGATTATTCCACTCAGAATTGAGGATTTTTTGCCTTCGGAAGCAATGGAGTTTTATTTGGGCCCCACGCATTGGTTGGATGCTTTTCCTACTGTTTTGGACGTTCATCTTGATAAGGTTGTTGCCATCTTTTCCGGGATGAACAATACCGTTACAGAAACGAAAGAAGAAAATCATAGAATAATCGGTCCGGAATTGCTGAAAATCGAAGATATATCAAAAATAGGCATGGATTATACGGCCCTCACAATGAAGGAGATTGAGATTGATTATTTGTGTATTCCTTCTGATCGTTATGAAATGAACGATAGTATTGAAGGTACTTTTGACGACTGGAAGCAAACGGTCAAAGAATATGAAAACGATACGTCCATCCTACTGGTAAAAAACGATGAGGTGATTGGATATTGTGATATGTACCCTGTAATGGAAGAGGCTTATGCAAATCTGATCTCGGGCCAGGTTATTATAAGAGATTCCATGATTGATTTGTTCTGTATGGGAGGAACATTTGATGTGTATATTGCTATGATTGGGATCGTACCAGAAGACGCAACTCAGGCGAATTATCTGATGATTTTTGACTGGATTTTTCAGCATTTAGACGAATGGGATGAAAACGATGTTCATGTAAACCGTGTTGGCATATCCGTATATTCAAATATGTTGGAAAAGTTTATTACCAGATTCGGATTTGAATATCGTGGATTGAATCCCGCAAAAGGAAAGGTATTTGAAACAACGGTGCAATCCTTGAAGAATAATTCTCTTATAAAGAAACGATATCCTAGTTTTTGTAAATAAGAGCTTTGAACAAGCAGTCAAGTATTTCAAATTTGCAGCAGAGAGTCGGGCTACAAAAACTCAATATCAATTGGAGTGGATGTATTGATTTAGTTTGTGGCGTAGAAAAAGCATTTTACAGAGAGGCGATGGCAAGATATGAGAGAAAACGGCTGGGTCTTTATTTCACATAGTCATAAGGACGTTGATTCCGTCAGAAAAATCAGGAATTATCTGGAATCATTAGGACTTGAACCGTTACTGTTTTATTTAAAGTGTTTGTCGGATGAAGATGAAATAGATGATCTGATAAAACGAGAAATAAATGCGAGAGAATGGTTTATATATATGGACAGCCCAAATGCGAGGGCTTCAAAGTGGGTAAAAAAAGAACGAGAGATCATAGAATCACATCCGGACAAAAAAGTCTTTATTATAGATTTGAACCAAGACTATGAAAGTCAAAAAGCGATAATTGACCATATCGCAAGACAAATCAAGGTGTATATTTCATATGTTTGTAAAGATAAACGTATTTTTCAATCTATAAGAGAAAAACTCCTGAATTACGACATGCAGGTTTGGTCTGATGAAGAGCTTCCTTCCGGAGAGGATTTGAGGAAGTGTATTCATTGGATGATAAATAATACCACCCACAATGGATTTGTTTTGGTGCTGTTGTCAGAGCATAGTGCAAACAGCCAGTTTGTTAAAGCGGAAATTGAATTGACCAAACGCCAGCAGGGTAAAATCATACCGATCTACATAGGACATCCTGTTGTTTCTAAGGAAATCGCAGAAATGATAGGGGATCTGCAGGGATATCCAATCTCTGAAGATCCTACCGAGGATGAATTGGAATTATTGGTTGGAAATATCTTGAAAAACGTAGTTACAATTTGAGTAAGATTTCAAGCAATTTGTCATTGCTTTAATCTTGAATAGTCAAAAATCGTCGAGGTTATCAGACATGAATGAGAATAACGTATACAAAACTGTAGGAGCATATGAAGGAAAAGAACCATATATATTTGTCAGTTATGCTCATGCGAATGCAGATGTTGTGACGCCGATACTTGACCAATTACATAATGCCGGGTATAGGTTTTGGTTTGATGAAGGTATATATAGTGGTGATGTTTGGAGAGAGGCCGTTGCATCTCATCTGTTATCTTCTAAGTGTGTGCTTGCTTTTATTTCTAAAGAGTTTTGTGAATCAAAAAACTGTAAAGATGAAATCAATCTGGCCCATGAACATAGCACAATTATTCCTGTTTTTATTGATGCCATAAAAACACCCACTTATTTGTCGGCGGGAATGCTTATGACATTGTCTGGATATAACGCGATATATGGATTGCATTATCTTTCCAATCGTCAAAGCCAGACACTAATTGATAAAATCTGCAACTCAGAGGAAATGGCAGAGTGCAAACGTATAACTTCAAAAGACAACCACCAAATAGTTAAGTCAACGCTGAAGTTTTCAGAAGGTTTTTTGCATTCCGGGGCACTAAATATAATGGATTATTCTCTGGAACAAACAAAAAATGAAGTTAAGAAAATATCACGATTGTTTGAGGAAATATTCTATATAAAGCATTTTGATAATCAATTCCCAGCTAAAGATATTGCGGAGACTATAATTTCTGTAATTAAAGACAACATTGGAAATAGCCGAAAAAATCTTTTAAAAATAAAAGGTCCATTAGGTTCTTACAAAAACAGATTGTTACAATATATCTATTTGTTGTTGGAAAAAGAAGACAACGGAATTTTGCCTTTTTACATCGATCTTTCAATGTATGAAAAATCCATTGAAAAAGGAAATATTAACGAAAAAAGTGAGTTAGAGCAACTGGTGCAAAATCACTTTGAGCAGATTAAAACGATAATTACAGAAGATCCGAACAACAAACCGATCGTTATTATTGATGGAGTCCGCGATTTTTCAAGTGGGCATGATCGCATCTATTCAATAACTAAAAAATATCTAAGTCAGATAAATTGTAAGGTAATCATCAGTTTGGATACTGATTTTACGAACAATCACAAGTTTACCCTTCATCCTCTTTCGGGATCAGATTTTGAGTTCTTTATTCGGATCAATTCGATGAATACCAACAATAAGGAGGCGTGTGTTGAGTTTATAAAAAACTGCCTTGATACTTTTCATATTGCGTTGCCTTCAAATACTGTCGACGCAACATATATCTATAATCGCCTGTTAAAATTAAACATTATAAATCTCGATGCCTACTGGATCTCAAATATTCTCAGAGAAATGCTGGGAAATGTTTTAAATCCCGAGTTAACTGTATCTGATTTATATGAGTTAATATGCAAGAAAGAGTTAGACAATGCGCAAATCAACTCTGCAGCACAGCTTGCATATGATTATGAATATGGAACAACCGATTTCAGCAATAGTGACTTCTATTTTGACGTAAGATGGAAAACTATGCGCAAACATAGAAGCGTTTTAGAGTACTTAATAGCTCGATACTATGTTATAAAATTTAAAGAATTGGATATCGAGAAAAAGGATGTTGATGAAAAACAACTACATTTTCTCAGTATGATTTTGCCGAAGTCAATTACCATATTTGTTACACCAATGATTAATCAGCTTGATGTGTTCGAAGGCAAAATCTTGCGTTTTGCAACCAAGTATTATGAACAGTTTTCAGTGTTAGAAAAAAATCAGCTGATATTCTTACTTGGCAGGTTGAAAAATCGGACAAGCATAGAAGAAAGCAAAGCATTGTTAAAAACATATTATCAAGAGGCTCTGGATAATTATTTTACCAAAGATACAACGATTACCGAACAAAACCAAAATGCGTTTCTACTGCGCACAATCAGTATCAGTTTAATGGTGCTTGGAGAAAAACAAGTGGCAGACCGGTACTTTGATTTGCTTTTAAACGATAAGCTCTCTAATGAGATTAACAGAGGATTTCACCTTATTTACTATGGTGACAAATCATATATACCAAATAAAACACGGTTGGAATTGTCCGATGATCCCAAAAGAGGAAAAATGACATTTAATGCACTTTATTCCTCTATTGTTGGAAAGATCAACGCACATACCTATAATAATATGTTGTTTTTGGAATTGTTTACATTATGTAGTCTGATGCAGGCGCGAATTGACAGTAGTGTATCAAAAAGGAGTATGTTCTATGATAGATATGCTGAGGTGGTAATAAATCTTATTGATGAAGTTCTGATGAGTCGGAAAATAAAAGAATATGAAAAAATGAAATTGTATTTTCAGTGGATGAGAGCAGAATTGAATAAGTATTACAGGGACAATAAACAGTTTTCATCAGCTGATATCTATAATGATTATAATAATGCAGCCAAGATAAAAAGAACAGGTTGGGTTCGACGAGATATACGTGAGCCTGAGAATATTGTGGAACATATGTATAATTGCTGGTTAATGGCTGCTTTCTACTTACCGGAAATAATCCCAGATTGTGAGGAATATGACAAAAATGAAGTTTTAAACATGCTTTTGATTCATGACTTGGGGGAATACAGAACTGGCGATATTGCGAGACCAGACAAAGAAAAACATCAAACAGAGTATGACGAAAATGAAAATGAAATAATGCAGGGGATGCTATTTTCTGGCACATATCCTTCTGCTCAAAGTTTAAGCTTTTTGACAAAATGTTGGGATGATTGGTTTTATGTGAAGAACATTAATTTTGAAATAGCAAAAGACATAGACAACATTCAGGCAATTTATCAGTTTTGTAAGTACTATTCAGTAGATAATACGAAGTTCGATAAAGAAGATGCAAGAAACTGGATTGAGGGAATATATGACATAAAAACAGTTATAGGTAGGAATATAGTAAAAAAGCTCATACTGAGTAATCCGATATTTATCGACATTGTTCAAGCGTTCTGTGATGAAGGTGAGTACTATGAGTGACGAGTTTTGGGACTTATTTGATATAAACAGGGTTGTTCAAATGAAGCATCATCGTAGAGGTGACAAGATTCCGGATGGCTTATTTCATCTTGTTGTTCATTCTTGGATAATGGATATCAATGGGCTTTTTTTGATGTCACAACGCCAAAAAGGGCGGTCAAGCGAACTAAAATGGGAAAGAACAGGAGGATCTGTTCTTGAGGGAGAGAACTCTTTTGATGGAGCAGTAAGAGAAGTTTATGAAGAACTGGGAATTGATTTAAAAAAAGCCCAGTCGTTCTTCATAAAAACTGAAAAAAGAGATCGCTATCATGATATGTTTGACTCGTGGCTATTTATAGTTGATAAAAATAAGATTGAATGCCATATAGACACACAAGAAGTCAGAGATTATAAATGGATGAGTTTGAGTGATTTAGATTATTTAAAAAATAAACGAAAAATAGTATTAAGTTCTCTTTATTACGATGAGGTATTTGAACTATATCAAAAGAAAAAAGCAATTATTGAAACTTTTGATTAATCACAATAGTGTTACGCTAACATTGTTATTTGACAGAGGTTAATATATGATAATATCTGAATGGATTGCAGGAATTATACTTATAGCAACGATGATCAGTTTTATTTATTTGCTTACAAGTAAATATAAGCATACCCGGTTTTTGACTCCGCTATATACGGTTTTTGCGGGATGCTTTATTGCCGTATTTGTTTTGATGGTGCCAATAATAGATTTGTCCGGTATGCCTGAAAGCATTAACGCAGGTTTGCGCGGCAGCGCGAGAGTTGTTTTGGCGTTGCATAATACATTGCAGGTCTTTACAATTGATGTTGGAGCACAAGAAATTTTGGAAGCCATACAGACGGCGATGCCTGGCTTTTCAATATACTTTGTTATGATGAGCGTATTGATGATTATTTGCCCGGTATTAACACTCAGTTTTATTCTGTCTTTTGTAAAGAATATTTCTGCATATTTAAGGCTGTTCCTTTCCTATGGGAAGGATTGGTATGTGTTTTCAGAACTGAACGAAAGATCTATTTATCTTGCGAAGGATATACGTAAAAATCATAAAAACGCAGCACTTGTTTTTACGGACGTTTTCGGTAAAGAGGAAGAGGCGTCATATGAACTGATCGAACAGGCAAAAGAATGTGGAGCGATCTGTTTTAAAAACGACATCATTACGATCAATTTCAGACCGCACAACAGAAAAGCCCAAATGATACTGTTTGCGATTGGCGCGAATGAAACCGAAAATACGGATCAGGCGCTGAAGCTTATTGAAATGTATAAAGCCAGTCAGAATATAAGGCTCTTTGTCTTTTCAACACGAATTGACGGTGAAATATTACTGACAAAGGCAGACAAAGGTAATGTAAAGGTTCGTCGAGTTAATGAGGTTCGCTCTCTTGTCAACAGAAATTTATATGAATGCGGTTCAAAATTATTTGAAAACGCAAAAGAAATGCCGGACGGGACCAAAAAGATATCAGCTGTAATCGTGGGACTTGGGCAGCACGGGACGGAAATGCTCAAAGCGTTGACCTGGTATTGCCAGATGGACGGTTATCAAGTTGAAATAGACGCATTTGATATTGACGAAAAAGCAGAAGACCGTTTTTCCGCACTTGCGCCAGAGCTGATGAGCAAAGACTATAACGGCATAATCATCCCGGAAGAGGCAGAATATACGATCAGAATCCATTCCGGCATCGATGTAACAACCAAAACATTCGACGATGCTATATCAAACCTGAAAAACACAACGTATACTTTTATTTCCCTCGGTTCGGATGAAGCTAACATACGAACTGCGGTTGATATGCGTATGCAGTTTGAAAGAATAAAAATAAAACCGACAATACAGGCAATCGTCTGCAACTCAGACGCAAAAAAAGCTTTGAACGGTATTACAAATTATCGTGGTCAGCCATATGATATTGGTTTTATCGGCGATACGGAAGATTCTTATTCGGAAGGCGTTATCCTGAATTCCGCACTGGAAGCCGACGCACTTCGGCGGCATATGCGGTGGGGCGCGGAAGAAGAATTCTGGCAGTATGAATATAACTACAATTCTTCCGTCGCTTCCGCGATCCATGCAAAAGCGCGAATTGTAGAAGGAATTCCAGGCGCTGCTAAAAAAGAGGAGGACCTGACCGAAGAAGAAAGGCATACAATCGAAAAACTCGAGCACCGCAGGTGGAATGCTTATATGCGGGCGGAGGGGTATATTTACAGCGGCTCGCCGGAAAAAAGCAGTCGCAACGACCTTGCAAAAATGCACCACGACCTTGTGGACTTTTCTTCTTTGACCGAAGAAGAAAAGAGAAAGGACAGTCGGGTTGGGACACAATAATGACAGCGACATGGTTCGTTTGATGATTTTGGGGAAAATATGAACAAGTATTATGATGAGATCTTACAGATCAAAGGCGCAGAGGAACTTCACACTCTGGTTTCCAAATGGGACAGACTGGCTGCGAACTTAAAGGGACGCACCGTCGGCGCTCCGATCGTTCTTCCTGATATTATAATGTACACCGAGCATGGTTTTGGGAACAGTCACCTTCTTGGTTTATTGGCGGAGTATATAGAGTCCAAAAAAACACTGATGGATTTTTTCGGAGATGTTAAATTGTTTGAGTTCGCAATGAGCTATTGTCCGCCCGAAAAATCTTTTAGTGAACTTACTCGTTTGATGGATTCCATAAGGGCAGCCGCAGGATATCGCAATGAATATAAGGGTTTGGTAAGGATTTCCTTAGATCAATGGGTAGGTCATCATTCGGAAAAGTATTTTTTTGAGCTGATGGAGTATCTTGCCGCTCATACGAACAATTGGTTGATTGTTCTGACACTTTCAGAAAAAACGGATGAAAGAACAAGAAATTTGGAAGCTACAGCGTCAATGTTTTTGCGGACTGAAGTTCTTCATATGCATCTTCCCAATGCCCAAAATCTTGCTGAATATGCAAATGAGTATATGGAGCAATTTGGAATTCGTTTTGATGGCTCTGCGTTGGATTTGCTGACAAAATCAATTGATAAGCTGCGCAAGATAAAGTATTACCACGGGTACCGAACTGTGGAAATGCTGTGCAATGATATTGTTTATTCCGTTATGTCGGAAGCGGCGTTTCCGAAAACCGTATTGAGTGCGGCGGATATCAAAGATTTTTCGGAGGACAGTGATTATATTAAGAAGACTGAAATCGAAAGTTCAAAACGCATCGCCCTCGGCTTTAGAACGGAATGAGGAGAAATAGATATGCAGGGATTTTTTTATGAAAAATACATGCCGACCGACAATGAAACACGGTGGGCAACCGATTCTGAAATAAAGAATGCGGCGAGCTTCGTAGATCTGTTTGAACAGACGTATCCGGCAGCAGGGCTTCCGCTAATTTCAGACGGCAAAAGAGCCTATGTGGACAATGAAGATAATCATTCGCTGATATTCGGTACCACAGGATCAAAGAAAACCAGACTCTTTTGTATGCCCATGTTAAACATGTTTATACGTGCGGGGGAATCGTTTATAGCAACGGATCCAAAAGGTGAAATTTACCAGAGATCCGCAGGATTTGCAAGGGAAAATGGATATAAAGTAACGGTTTTGAATTTCAGAGACATAGGTCACGGGGACACATGGAATCCGCTTGCAATGCCATATAAACTGTATAACTGCGGCGAAAAGGAAAAAGCTGTTTCAATCTTAAACGATTTTGTTGCGACCATTTCGGCTGAGCAAAGGGAAAAAACTGTAGATTCATTTTGGCCTGAAATGGCGTCCTCGTATGCTTTGGCTAATCTTCTTTTGCTTATGGAATGCGCGTCCGAGAAAGAAGCAAATGTTCAGAGCCTTGCGGCGCTTTGCACGGGTGATTCGGTGGAGATGTTGAAAGTCCTGTCTGAAAAAATGAGCAAAGAAACCATAGCCGGCATGAACTACAAAAATGTTTTGACCTCGCCTGAAAAAACACTCAACAGCATATTGGTTTCCTTGTATGCGATGATACGTATTTTTTCAACGCAAAAAGAGCTTTGTAAAATGCTGTCGAACAACAGTATTGACATTGCGTCATTCGGAAGACAGAAAACGGCAGTTTTTTTGATCATTCCGGACGAAAAGACGACGTATCATTTTTTGATTACAACGTTCATTAAACAAGCATATGAACAATTGATTTCAGAAGCGCAAAACCATCCAGCAAATATGCTGCCGGTGCGTGTCAATTTTGTTATGGACGAGTTCTGCAATTTGCCTAAGATTCCGGACATGCCTTCAATGATTTCCGCGGCAAGAAGCAGAAACATGCGATTTTTCCTGATTGTACAAAGTTTACACCAACTAAAGGGAAAATATGGCGAAGATGCAGACACAATTAAAGGCAATTGTACAAACTGGGTTTTCCTGACTTCCAGAGAGCTTGATCTGCTGAACGAAATATCCAGTTTGTGTGGTACATACACTACAGCAGACAACAGAATAAGAAGTCTTATCTCGATTTCAGAGCTGCAGCGCTTAAATAAGAATAAAGGAGAGGCGCTGATTATGCACAACAGGCTTTATCCGTTTATATCTCAGCTGGCCGATATAGATGATTATGAAATGTTTAAGGGATTCCCCGCACCAGATCTCGGAAATATTCATACGCCGGATGTTCAACTTTTTTCGCTTCAAAAACTATACGAACAAGTTCGAAAAGGCCGTCGCGTTCCTTTTTCAGACAGTGGCTTTTTGTCAGGATTGTCGAGCTATAAGCTCAAACTATGACCGATAAAAAAATATTTAATAATTGTCATCTGGAGTATATATTCATTTATTGTTTTATATGGTAGGAAAACAATCGATGATGCTTAACAACAGTTTATGAGAGGAAGAGTCAAATGAGTAAAAGCTATGAGGATCTTTTCGGCGAATTAAGTAAAATGTATGAAGAGTATTTTGGCGTGGACGATTCTGAAGGTGAGACAGCTGATGCACATGATATGCCTGACAAAAACGTGATCTCTGATAGTTTTGTAGATACGATTATCAACCATAGTAAGGCTGCTGGGAACAACATGGTTAATGAATCCTTTGGGTTTCAAGTTAAAACCAAAGGAAATACCAATCCAAAAGGGAAATCTCGGGTATATTTTTCATGTCATCCGGACGACTTTGACGATGTATTTGATAAAATATGCGAAGATGTTTTCGCATCTCAAGATTGTGCAGTATATTTTACAGAGGATATGTCTGTTGTTATTCCTGAAGAAAACAGAGAAACCGACCTTGGACGTATGAATTTGTTCATTATACCTGTCACTCTTAAGTTGCTCTCTCAGCCTAACCGGGCTTTTGATTCTGATTTTAGATTTGCAGTTGAAAAACATATCCCTGTGCTTCCGATAATGATGGAGGACAATATTAATGAGCTTTACAGCCGCCCTGATAAATTCGGTGCTTTGCAATATTTAAATCCATACAGTGGCGACTTAACTGAAATCGGATATAAAGAAAAACTGAAAAAATACTTAGAGGCAGTACTGATTAGTGACGAGACGGCAGCTCGTATCAGGGCTGCATTTGATGCGTATATTTTTTTAAGTTATCGCAAGAAAGATCGTCGTCTTGCAAATGAGTTGATGCGTCTGATTCACAGCAGGTCTGAACTTCAAGATGTTGCTGTATGGTATGATGAGTTTTTAACTCCCGGAGAGAGTTTTAAGGAAAATATTGATCGAATGCTTCACGACAGCAAGTTGTTTGCACTGCTTGTTACTCCGAATCTCTTGGAGGAACCAGACGGAAAACCAAACTATGTTATGGCTGTAGAATACCGTGAGGAATACAATAATATTTTGCTTGATAAGGCAAGCAACGCAAACGGCA
>JAEDFR010000120.1 GCA_016297945.1 Lachnospiraceae bacterium
TATATATTTTTTTAGCCCGCATATCTGCACGTGATTTTAGCTGCAAAAAGTCTTCATCCCGCAAATCTGCATAATAACCGGAGAGAAATCTGCTGTCAAATTCTGTGAGATCCTTATCCGAAAACGGCTCCAGCCGGTCGGCTGATTTGTTGGGAAAACGGAAAGAAGCATCCACCGGAATGTGTCCGATACGGGAAAACACTTTTCGATAGAAATATTGCTGCTTTGAATCACCTTTTGGAGAATAAGGCACGCCTTTTATTCATGCGTATTCTCCTTTCTTCCGTGCGTTCATTTCGTGTTTTCAGAATCATATTTTTTCTGAAGGTTAAATTTATCATAGCATTTCACTGTGCCCGATTCAATCGTTTTTGATTTGTCTGCCGCATACATCCAGATGGTAGTCATCACGATAAATTAACTCGGATAATGGAACAAATTCATACCCCATGTCCTTCAGTTTCGTTATCAGGGTATCGAGTGCATCTGCCGTGTATTTGGCTCCGTTATGGCATAAAATAACGGAACCGTTCCCTAAATTTTTATTGTCACAGACTTTTTTGATGATATCATTGGCACCATAGTCTTTCCAGTCAAGACTGTCTACATCCCATTGGATGGGATAGTAGCCAATCTCGCGGCTGTTTGTGATGACATGATTGTCATAATCACCGTACGGAGGTCGGAACAGAAACATCTCATAACCGGTAAGCTCTTTGACTTTTTCATGTACGGCAAGGATTTCTTCTTTGCATTCTTCATCCGACAATTGGGACATGTTTTTGTGATTTTCGCTGTGATTTCCCAGATCGTGACCGTCGGCATAGATATGTTTGACGTCATCCGGATATTTTGAAACCCAGCCGCCTGTCATAAAGAAGGTGGCTTTTACGTTATGCTTTTTTAGAATTTCCAGAATACGGGGGGTGTCTTCGTTGCCCCAGGCAGCATCAAAAGTGATGGCAATTTGTGGCTTATCGGTTTCAACACAATAGATAGGTAATTCACGGCCGTTTACGGTATTGCTGACACTGATTTCATGATGCAGGGTAATATAGAGTGCTATGGCAAAGAGAATAACGGGCGGAATAAGTAAATATTTTTTGGAAAAAGAAAGTTTGTTCAATGTGAAACTCCGAACTGTTTTTATTATAAATATATGTTTTTTTCAAATTTTTATTTCTTATTTATGCAACCTAAGGTAAAATATAGTTATTGAAAATGAAATTGAGGCAAAACTATTTTACCCCAACATCATAAATATATAGTTTGAAGGAGCTTTAACAATGGGATTAATGATTGGAATACTTGCACTGATACTTTTGGTTGTTGTGATTGCAGTGATTGTTGTGGTTGCAGTTTCAGCAAGTGCATCTGCAGCAATTGAAGAGGAAGAAAACGAAGAAAATTAAGCGTTTATGTTAGTAAGAGGTAATCGTGGATTGAGGGAATGGCATAGTAATGCAGCAATCCATATACATTATCGGATGATAAAATATATAATTATTATAAGAAACGGAGTAAAGATATGCAGTTCACATCTTTAGCATTTGCCGTTTTTTTGCCGATGGTTTTTATGATGTACTGGGCGGCACCGCAGAAAGCGCGCATGCCGTTGCTTTTACTAATCAGCTATGGCTTTTATTTAACTCTTTCGCCCGGCTATGTGGTGTTACTGATTTTAATTTCGCTACTGACATATCTGGTGGGAAAGCATTGTAATCAAAAAACATTGGCATTTGGCATAATCATACAAATTGCTATACTTGCCTTTTTTAAATATGCAGGACTGCTGCCGGGAATGTTCCAAAATATTGTGATTCCTGTCGGCATTTCTTTTTATATGTTTAAATCCATCAGTTATATGGTGGATGTTTATCAAAAGAAGTTAAAAGCGGAAGAAAAAGCAATTCCGGTTTTTTTATATCTTGCTTTTTTTCCGGATCTGGTTTCCGGTCCGATTAACCGTGCAGGAGATCTGATTCCACAGCTAAAAGCAGATAAAGCTTTTGACGAATCGCAGGCGGTTTACGGTATGAGACTGATTCTTTGGGGACTTTTTCAAAAGCTTTTGATTGCGGATACACTGGCTGTGTATGTTGATCGTGTCTTTGAATTATCCGGAGCATTTATGGGTATCACGTATCTGATTGTGATGCTTTTTTACACGATTCAGATATATTGTGATTTCGCAGGTTATTCTAATATGGCAATTGGAATTGCCAGACTGTTTGGCATTACTTCCATGGAAAACTTTAAGAGCCCGTATTTATCTGTTAATATTCAGGATTTTTGGAACCGGTGGCATATTTCATTATCTACCTGGTTGAAAGATTATGTTTATATACCGCTTGGAGGAAGTAAAAAAGGAAAAGTTAAAACATATTTAAACTTATTAATCACTTTTCTTGTCAGCGGAATTTGGCATGGTGGTAGCCTGACATTTCTGGTATGGGGCCTTTTGCATGGTATTTATCAGGTCATATACCGTCTATACAGAAAATGTTGCAAGGTACGCATGCCGAAAATTGTCGGACTTATCATTACTTTTTTGGCAGTATCCTGTGCCTGGGTATTTTTTAGGGCAGATAGTGTTATGCAGGCTGTCAACATGTTCCGGTATATGTTTTATAATATGGATTTGATGTTAGCTTACCGGAAGCTGGAAATGGTAAAAAAAGATTTATTTATGCTGATTGCGGCAATTGCTGTTTTGTTCGGATTTGATATTGCTAACCGGAAAGTGGATGTACTAAGACAGATGGATCGTCTGGCAATACCGATAAGGTATGCCATTTATCTGATTTTTTCCATCGTGATTTTGGCATACCATATTCATAATGGAACAACACAGGAGTTTATATATTTTAGTTTCTAGATGTAAGATTGACATGGTCAAAACCGAATTGGTTAGTAAAGCAGGAGATAGTATGGATAGATTTCTTTTCCGATTGTCTTTATTTGTGCTCTTATTGGGAATGACGGTAATACCTGTTAATGTGATTATTGATCCGTACAATGTTTTTCATGCGGACAGTATACGTGATAACGGTGTCGAGCCAAATAAAAACTATATAAAAACAAAATATGTGATAGAACATCAGGATGAATACGATTCTTATCTGTTTGGTTCATCAAGAGCCGGTTTTATTGATGTATCCAAACTGCCGGACGGTTCATGGTATAATCTTTCTTATTCGGAAGGGGTTCCGGCTGAACAGGTTGATACACTTAAAACATTGATTGTAAATGGAGAAATTCCCAAGCAGGTCTATTTAAGTCTGGATAATATCTCTTATCTGGTCTCGCCGGAATATCATGAAGGACAATTGTACCGGAAGGCATTTCCGTTTACCGGATCTTTGGATGAAAAGATCAGCTTTTTTACTTCTTATTTTGATACCATTACAACTTTGGAATCGCTTTCGGTTATTTGTAATTATGAAGGTGATACAGAAGATTTGCGTCGACGTATGTATTCTACCGGTTGTGAAGATCTGAATGCAGACAGGATTTTTGATGAGAATAACAAAAAGGCATACTGGGCAACCTATTATGAACCACGCGTGGATGAAGCCCTTGCTGAAATACAGGAATTTTATGATATATGTATGGCACATGATATTAAACTGACCGTTTTTACGAATCCGATGTATGTGACGACCTTTCAAAAGTCTGTCGAAAATGAATATCTGGATTTTTTGAAAGGATTAAGTGAAATAACTGATTTTTATAATTTCAGTGGATATAATCGTATTTCCATGGATGATTCTTATTATTATGAAACAAGTCATTTTACTCCCCAAGCTGCAGATATTATTATGGATATTATGCAAAATGGCGGTGATGAAGTTGAAATGCGTGATTTCGGATTTGGAGCATATGTTACAAAAGAAAATGCCGATGATTTTATACTAAATATGAAGTTTCGGGCGTATACAGCAGGTATGTATGATATTTTCGAAGAAGATTAAATAAAAAGTATGCAAACACAGACTGGACAAAGCGGACAGTCTGTGTTATATTTTATCATAACCACACAAAGTGTGGCTCTTGCCGGGAGACCGGTTCTATCGGGCAGTTCGCCCACTATTTCACTTTTTTTATTATTTATAAAAGGGATTGATGCCTATGATTGGGTAGATTTTTTCGTGTTAATACAAGTGTGTTATTGAAGTTGTTGAAAATTACATGAAGGAGTCTGAAATGAAAAAAATACTATTAAAAAAAATAAATAAAGAAAATGTTGAAGAAAAACAAAATGAAGCAAAGATATATCGGAAGGCTGTTAAAAGAAAATCGGAAAAAAAGATAGCAAGCCGAAAGAAAATGTTCCGATGGAGACCGGCGTTGCTTTTGTTGGTCAGTCTGTGTATGACTGTGTTAAACGTGCAGGATGTCCGGGCATATGATTATGGGATGTCAGGAGCCTATCAGGATGGTACGGTAACAATTACTGCTTTACAGAGTGCTCAAAGTGCTAACGGTTACAGTACTTTGGGAGGATATCGTGTGGATTATACGTTGACGGAAGATTTCATAGCCTTTGATGATTTAAACGGATGTGATTTCTATATCGGCAATGATTTAAATGTATCCGGCGGATGTCATTTTGGATACCAACCCAGTGGAGTTCTTTATCAACAGGGAGCGTTGAATTTAGGGGCAATTTATGATGGATGGGTAGTCGGAAGTGCAAAACCCGATGAGAATAAAACAGTGAGAACAAGTTTTACGGTTTCTTCTTTATCGGAACTGCCCAATTATATCTGCTATACCTATCAGCCTGCCGGTAATGCATATGTTCATATCTCACAATCATACGGGCACAATTATCATGTCTGGTATTATCAGTATTTGAAAAACGTATTTCCTTCCAATCTGGAACATATTGACAGTACGGCACCCAGTCTTCAGACGGGAGTTTCAGCTTCCGGAACAACCGCAGATGTAAACGGAAAAACATGGGGAACAAGTGCAGTCATAAAGGCTGATGCCTATGATGATCAGTCCCGTCCCGGCGGAATACGCTTTTATAAAAATGGAAGAAAAGCGCATCATTGTACGAATGCTGCCAATGAAATAACCCTGACAGAACAGTATGCTGTCAATGAAAATGGTAGTTATCAGGTAAAAACTTATGACCAGCTGGGAAATGAAAGTGGCGAGAGTACTGTTGTGGTGGATTGCATAGATACGAATGCACCGGTTATATCTTCGTTTAACATCAATACAAGTGACTATTGTACCAGTGCGATTCTGACGGTTGAGGCATCTGATCAGGAAAGTGGATTACATGGTACGGCCTACTCCTTTAATAATGGGGGATGGACCGATAGGAATCAAATGACTGTTACAGAAAACGGGACCTATCATGTCCGTGTCAGAGATGCAGTCGGAAATGAAAGCAGTAAGACGATTATCGTTTCCAATATTGACAGGACATTACCGACTATTCACAGTATCGTTCAAAATAATGAACCCTATTGCATCTCTAATGAATTGACGGTTACGGCAAGCGATAGCGGAAGTGGACTTCATGCAACTGCTTATTCGTTCAACAATGGAGCATGGACGGCTGAACATAGATATCCGGTTAGGACAAACGGTATTTATACTGTCCGTGTAAGGGATTGTGTAGGAAATATTGCGGAACAAAGTACCACTGTGAGTAATATTGATACGGATAAGCCCAAATTAGAAGCAAAAGTATTGGACGTTGGAGAACCGGTTGTAATCGATAAAATTGCATGGACAAAAGAGAAACAAATTCATATTGATGTAAGTGATGATGGTTCCGGAATTGGAAAGGTTGAAATAAAACGAAAGGGCACTGAAGATATCCTTTCTTTCAGACCAAATCAGGAAGAACAGAGGGAAATGCATTTTGATACCGTCGCCTTGCCTGCAGGAAAATATGAGATTACGGCATATGATACCCTGAACAATGCACAAAGAAGCAGTGTGGATGTCTTGAATATTGATGATAATCCGCCTGAAATTCAAGCGGTTGAACAGGAAGATTTTGAACAAAAGATGATTCGTATTACTGTTACAGCAGATGACGGAGACGGAAGTGGTCTGCCCAAAGAGGCTTATTCTTTTGACGGTGGCCAGACATGGCAGGAGACCAATTATATCGATGTAAATGAAAATGGAACCTATGAAATTGTGGTACGTGACAATATGGGACTGACAGTAGAGCAACAGGAAGTTATCGATGGAATTATAAAAGAGCCGGAGATTCCGGATAATGACGGAGACGGTTCCGGTGATCACGATAACGGAGACAACGGACAAGACGGAGACGGTTCCGGCGATGACGGTAACGGAGACAACGGACAAGACGGGGATGGTTCCGGCG
>JAEDFR010000121.1 GCA_016297945.1 Lachnospiraceae bacterium
AGAGTAATTTTATATGGTAATCATAGAATCCGCAGGCGTAAAGCCTGCGGATTTTTTAAATAAGATGGGGGATATAAATGAAGTATATAGCACATATTGATGGGGAAAGAAAACAGTCATTAAAGGAACATTTATATGGAACAGCTGAACTGGCAGGGAAATTTGCAGGTAAGTTTGGAAAAAAAGATTGGGGATATTGCTGTGGGATGATGCATGATATTGGAAAATATTCCGTTGAATTTCAAAGAAAAATTCAGGAAAATAGTAATCAGCGCGTAGATCACTCTACAGCGGGAGCACAGGTTTGTTATGGGGCAGGTGGATTTTACTCTTTTTTAAGTTACTGTATTGCAGGGCATCATGCAGGGCTTCCGGATCATGGAAATGCAACGGATATCGGTAGCATGCCAACTTTGATGGGCAGAAAAAAGAAAAAAATAAAGGATTATCAGGCATATAAGGAAGAAATACAGCTTCCTGAGATAAAGACAGTGCCTTTTGCCCCAAAAAAAACAAAAGATCCTGATTTTTCGTTAAGTGTCTTTATCCGAATGCTCTATTCTTGTCTGGTAGATGCTGACTTTTTGGATACAGAAAGATTTATGAAAAATGGTAGCGTGGATCGGGATAAGGGGGAGAGCATGGATGTGCTTCTTGAAAGGTTGGAAAGGCATATTTCCGAATGGATGAAAAATCCGGATGTTGATACAGTAAATGGACGGAGGACAGAGATATTAAAGAGTTGTCTGGATTCTGGAAAATCCGAAAAAGGACTTTTTCGATTAACTGTGCCTACAGGAGGCGGAAAGACTGTTGCATCTTTGGCATTTGCATTGCGTCATGCAGTGAAGCATTATATGGACAGGATAATTTATGTTATCCCTTATACGAGTATTATAGAACAGAATGCTAAGATATTTAGTGATATTCTGGGAGAACAAAATGTGCTGGAAAATCATTGCAATGTAGATTATGAAAGCAAAGATGAGTTTAAGCCAATGCAGCTTGCATCCGAAAATTGGGATAAACCGGTTGTTGTTACAACAAATGTGCAGTTTTTTGAATCGCTATTCGCAAACAAATCTTCAAAGTGCAGAAAACTACATAATATTGCTAATAGTGTTGTTATTTTTGATGAGGTACAGATGCTGCCAAATGATTATTTAAAACCATGTATTGCAATGATAGAAGAACTTATTAATAATTATGGGATAAGTGCGGTTTTTTGTACAGCTACACAGCCGGCACTAACTTCTTTTTTTAATAATCAAATACATCCTGTAGAGTTATGCCCGAGAATGGAAGAGCAATTTAAATTTTTTAAAAGGACAACATTACAATATAATGGGATAATAAAAGAAGAGAATCTGATTCAGAAATTGGGAGGGGAATATCAGGCACTATGTATTGTAAATACAAAGAAGAGAGCGCAGTCGATTTATAAACAACTAAAAGGGGAAGGTATATATCATTTGTCGACAACTATGTATCCAAAACATAGAAAAAGGATCTTGGATGAAGTAAGAACACGTTTGAGAAATAAAGAAAAATGTATTTTAATTTCAACAAGTTTGGTGGAAGCTGGTGTGGATCTGGATTTTCAATCTGTTTACCGTCAGCTTTCAGGAGTGGATTCTATTATACAGGCGGCAGGAAGATGTAACCGGGAAGGAAAAAGAACTGTTGAAGAAAGCCAGGTTATCATTTTCAGGTTTGATGAAAAGGAGTATATTCCGAATCAGAGGCAGCAGATCGATGTAACCAAAGACTTGCTTGCAGATGAACAGGATATTTCTGAGCCGGAAAATATTACAAAATATTTTGAGATGTTGTATCATTTTCGAGGGGAGAGCTTGGATAAAAAGAGAATTATGGATGAGTTCAAAAATAAGAATTATAATTTTGCGAAGGTTGGAAAAGAATTTAACCTGATTGAAGAAAACACGAAAACTATTTTTATTAATCAGGAACCTGAGGCGGATGAAATTTTACATCAATTAATATATCAGGGATTTACCAGAACCGCAATGCGCAAGGCAGGTCAGTATTGTATAAATGTGCTTGAAGGGGAATTTGAGAAACTTGAAGGAATGGGGATGATTCGACTGGTTTCGGAGGATATTCAGGACTTTTATGAACTTGTGAATACAGAACAATATACAAGCGATATGGGGCTAAACCTTAATTTGGATAACGGAATGGCAATATTTTGCTAAAGAATAAAATAATGTGAAGAGGGTGATTCAAAACTAGGATTTTAAAACATAGTTTTGAATCACCCTTTTTTCTTCGCTGCTTAGTGTAAATACTATTTTTTCAATCCACAGATGATTCTGACAAAATAAGTATAATATACTGTATATAAAATTTCAATAGAATTTAAATTAAATTATTGAATTGACCATAAAGATGTAGTATATTAAAAATATAAAAAGAGATATTAAAAAATTGGATTGGTGAAAAACATATTGGGTGAAGAAGGAGGATATATATGATTTTGTATCATGGAAGCAATGACATAGTAGAATATCCGGAGATAAGGAAAGCGAGATTTAATAAAGATTTTTATTATGGGTTTTATTGTACGAAGTATCCGAAACAGGCGGAACGATGGGCTACGCGTTATGGAAAAAAAGGTTATATTAATAAATATGATTATACTCCAAAAAGTGATTTAAATTACATGATATTTGATAAAATGACAGAGGAATGGTTAGATTTCGTAGTAAATTGCCGGGATGGTAAATCACATAAATATGACATTGTAGAAGGACCGATGGCTGATGATACAATTTATAATTATATACAGAACTTTATCGATGGTAAAATATCACGAGCCGCTTTTTGGGAGCTGGTAAAATTTAAATATCCTACTCACCAAATCAGCTTTCATACCATTTCTGCACTTGATACATTAAAATATTTAGGAAGTGAGGTTGCATATGGGGACAAAAAATAATAATAATTTGTTTTTTGCATGTAGTTTAATAGAATATATTGGAAGAAAAGTGAAAAGGAGACGATGTGAGGTAGTGGATGGCTTGGGTATAGAACGAATAAGCCGGATATATGATTATGCTGATGTATTTCACTGTGAACCTATAGAGAAGGTTGCTACAGAGTTTATAGAAGAAGGTGGAATCAGTAAGGGGAATTATGACAATGAAGCGGCATGCAGATATACAGTACCGGATTATTGGAGTATTGGAGAAGTGTATGAGCGGTTGATTGAGGATTCCTATTCGGACGAAAATATTGTGAAAGGTATCTGGCAGGTGTATCATTCATGGATCGATGAACATATTTCAGATTACAATACAGATTTCTATTATCAACCAAGAGATTATATTGCAGCATGTTATGAGGAAGGTGTGGTATTATAGTGGATTTGGAAAGGAGACGTTTCTATGGGAATGGGAGTAAAGGTTAAAGTATGGGGGAAGTATGCATTATTTTCCAGGCCGGAAATGAAGGTGGAACGTTGTTCGTATGATGTAATGACACCTTCAGCGGCCAGAGGAATTCTGGAAGCTATTTACTGGCATCCTGGCATGCGTTGGATTATTGACAAGATATATGTGAAGAATCCGATTCGATTTACAAGTGTTCGAAGGAATGAGGTAAAGAGTAAAATTTCCGCAAACAACGTACTTCAGGTATACAATGGAGCGGAAAAACCGCTGTATATAAGCAGTAAAGAAGAAATCGTGCAGAGGGCGTCATTGTTGCTGACAGATGTGGAGTATATAATTGAAGCACATTTTGAGATGACAGATCAGGCGAATGAAACCGATAACCCTGGAAAATTTAAAGATATCATTATGAGACGGCTTAAAAAGGGAGCATGTTTTCATACACCATATTTTGGATGCAGAGAATTTCCGGCATATTTTTGTTTGTGCGAAGATGAGGAGATTGAAACGGTCTATGATGAGATTCCGGAAAAGGACCTGGGATTTATGCTATATGACATGGATTACACGGACAAAGAGAATATTCAACCGATGTTTTTCAGGGCCGTTATGAAACGAGGTGTTCTGGATTTGCGGGACTGCGAGGTGATACGATGATTTTGCAGGCTTTGGTCGAGCATTATGAGAACCTTCTGGAAACAGAAAAAGTATCCAGACAAGGTTGGTGCAATGCAAAAGTTTCATATGTTATTAATCTGTCGAAGGAGGGAGATGTCAAAAACATTGAGTGGGTGAAGGAAGAGAAGGAAAGGGGGAAAAAGAAAATATGGCTTCCTTCTCAAAAAAAGGTTCCTGAAATGGTCACCCGATCATCAGGAGTTTCCGCTAATTTTTTATGTGATAATTCTAAATACTTACTTGGAATCGATAAAGATATGGATGATGACAGCCAGAGGGAGAGAGCCATGGAATGTTTTCAGGCTGCAAAAGAAAAACATTTATCTTTGTTGAAAGATGTGGAAGGGGATATGGCACAGGCAATCCGGTTGTTTTTTGAGCATTGGAATCCCGAAAAGGCGATGGAGTATCAGGAAATAAAAGAAAATTGGGATGAAATCACAGATGGAGGCAATCTGATTTTTGGTATGGGAATGAGTTATGCTCAGGATGATATAAAAATTCAGGAGGCATGGGACGAAAAACAGAAAACGGAACAAAATAATCTGAAAGGAATTTGTCTTGCTACAGGAGAAAAAACGGAGATTGTCAGAATTCACAGAACGATCAAAGGGGTTCCGGGAGCACAGTCCAGCGGTGCTGCATTGGTTTCATTTAATGCTCCTGCATTTGAATCCTATGGAAAAGAGCAAAGTTATAATGCGCCGGTTGGAAAATATGCGGAGTTTGCATATACAACAGCACTAAATTATCTTTTGTCTCAAGAAAAATATACAATGCAAATTGGCGATACAAAGGTGGTCTTCTGGGCAGAGAGTGGAAAAGAAGAGTATCAAGAGACATTTTTTATGTCCGTAAATTGTCCTGTGGATAATCAAAATATGGTAAAAGCTGTTTTTGAAAAGCTGAAGAAGCATGAACCAATTGATATAAAGGATATACAATTGAATCCGGAGCAGAAATTTTATATTTTAGGATTGGCACCAAATGCCGCAAGATTATCCGTAAGATTTTTTTATCAAAATTCTTTTGGAAATATTTTAAGTAATATTGCCAGACATTATGAAAGAATGGAGATTGTTAAACCAGGATGGGAAATAAGGGATTATATTGGTGTGAATCAAATATTAAATGAGACTGTAAATCAGAACTCTAAGGAGAAGAAGCCGATTTCTAATATGGCAGCGATGGTCATGCAGTCTGTTATATCAGGAAGTAGATATCCGGCAAGTTTATATTCGGATATATTGATTCGCATTCGAGCAGAGCAAGGTAAGATTAAATGGGAAAAAGCAGCCATTATTAAGGCATATCTCATACAAAATTACAAATGGGAGGAAGGAGATCACTATATGGGATTGAACGAAGAAAGTAATGAAATTGCATATGTGTTAGGCAGATTGTTTTCTGTGTTGGAATCGATTCAAATAGATGCAAATCCGGGAATTAAAACAACGATTCGGGATAAATATTTTAATTCAGCCTGTGCAGCACCGGCATCTGTCTTTCCGATTTTGATAAAGCTGAAGAACAGTCATATTAGAAAGATCGAGAGAGAAAAAGAAGGTGTTAAGATATACTATGAACGGCTTTTAACAAGCATTATAGGAAAGATAGAAGAATATCCGAAACGATTATCGTTAGAGGATCAGGGGAAATTTATTTTAGGGTATTATCATCAGGTGCAGAAAAAGTACGAAAAAAGGGAGGAACAGTAAATGGGTGAAGTGATTAAGAATAGATATGAGTTTATTATGTTGTTTGATGTAGAGAATGGTAATCCGAACGGTGATCCAGATGCAGGAAACATGCCTCGAATTGATCCGGAAAGTGGTCTGGGACTGGTAACAGACGTGTGCTTGAAACGTAAGATACGAAATTATGTTGAGACAGTAAAGGAAGACAGTGAAGGTTTTAAAATCTATATAAAAGAGGATGTGCCATTAAACAGAAGTGATCGTACAGCTTGCAAAAATATGGGGATTACAGAGACAGAGGATAAAAAAGTAACAGAAGCTTTGAGAAAGCTGAAGAAAAATGATCCGGATGCAGATGTAAAAATCAAAAATTTTATGTGTGAAAATTTTTATGATGTTCGTACTTTTGGTGCTGTAATGACAACTTTTGTAAAAGCATCATTAAACTGTGGACAGGTCAGAGGTCCTGTTCAGATTGGATTTGCAAGAAGTATTGATCCAATTATCAGTCAGGAAGTTGCCATAACAAGAGTTGCAATCACAACAGAAAAGGATGCAGAAAATAAGAG
>JAEDFR010000122.1 GCA_016297945.1 Lachnospiraceae bacterium
CCATATATCGCACTTACAGCACATCTTTTTCGGGAACATAAATCCGAAAAGGGATTTATTCAATAATTCCTTTTTCATTATAGGTTTTTAATACTTCCTGAATTTTCTGTGTAGGAGTCAGTACATTTCCCATAGAAAGATCATGATTCATGAAATCGATGATGCTGGCGGTAAATTTACTCATGTCAGCTTCAACAAAATAAGGTTTTTCATATACTTCAGGTGGAAGATAAGTAAGGTTAGTACAAACAACACGGTCAAAATAACCTTTTTCATAGGCGTTATCAAAAGCTTTAAATCCTTCTGTGAATAATCCGAAGGTACAGCAGATAAATACACGCTTGGCTCCCATTTGTTTAATCTGTTTGGCAGTATCAATCATACTGCCGCCGGAAGCAATCATATCATCAATAACAACTACATCTCTGCCTTTTAAATTATCGCCCAAAAATTCATGAGCAACAATGGGATTTTTTCCGTTTACTACTTTGGAATAGTCACGACGTTTATAAAACATACCGGTATCAACACCGAGAACGGAAGAAAAGTATACGGCACGATCTAAAGCACCTTCATCCGGACTGATGACAGTCATATGATCTTTATCGATGATTAAGTCTTTTTCATGTCTGAGCAAAGAACGGATGAATTGATACGGCGGTGTGAAATTATCAAATCCGTTTAAGGGTGCTGCGTTGGCAACCCGGGGGTCATGTGCATCAAAGGTGATAAAATTGCGAACACCCATGTCACTTAATTCTTTTAATGCATAAGCACAGTCCAAAGACTCACGACCGCTGCGTCTGTGCTGGCGGCCTTCATATAAAAATGGCATCACAACATTGATACGATGTGCTTTTCCGTTGCATGCAGCAATCAGTCTTTTTAAATCCTGATAATGATCATCCGGAGATTTGTGATTGATTAATCCGTTCACGGTATAGGTTAGACTGTGATTACAAACATCGACCATAATGAACAAATCTTTTCCGCGAACCGATTCATTTAAGACAGCTTTACCTTCGCCTGAACCAAAACGAGGACATTTTGCATCCAGAATATAGTTATCTTCCGCATACTCCTGAAATGCAGGATCGTTTTTTAAATCGCAATTGGTATTTGCGCGAAATTCTACCAGGTAATCATTTACTTTTTTTGCAAAATCCATGCAGCTGTCTGTAGCGATAATTTTAAGTGGAGCTACCGGCATGGCATTTTCGAGTGCGGCTAAATTAGGCATAGCTATCCTCCGTAAGATGTCATTCATTTTCTTTCGTACTTAATTTATCATTCTGATAGTGACACGTCAAGGAAATTCTAGTAAAATAAATGCTGGAAAATGACAAAAACGGATATACTGTTTTATATAAAATGCTACTTTTGATTTTGGTATCATTATAATATAAGGAAAAATATAAATGAAAAGAATGGAACATATCATTAAAAAAGTTGAAAAAGGTAGTATTGCCTGGGAGATGGAAATTGAACCTGGGGATGTATTATTAAAAATAAATAATGAAGAAATCGAAGATATTTTTGATTATCAGTATCTGATACAGGATGAATATATTGAAGTTTTGATAAAAAAGCCGGATGGCGAAGAATGGCTTTTAGAGATTGATAAAGATGAACAGGAAGATTTAGGGATTGAATTCGAAAACGGTCTGATGGATGAATATCGTTCCTGTCATAATAAATGTATTTTCTGTTTTATTGACCAGATGCCGAAAGGGATGCGGGATACTTTGTATTTTAAGGATGATGATTCGCGGCTTTCTTTTTTACAGGGAAATTATGTGACATTGACGAATATGAGTGATAAGGATGTTGAACGTATCATCAAATATCATCTGGCTCCGATAAATATCTCTTTCCAGACCATGAATCCCGAATTGCGTTGTAAGATGCTTCACAACCGGTTTGCCGGAGAGGCATTAAAAAAGGTACAGTTATTTTATGATGCCGGAATTGAAATGAACGGTCAGATTGTTCTTTGTAAAGGTGTCAATGATAAACAAGAACTCGAATACAGCATTAAACAGTTGATACAGTATCATCCGTATCTGCAGAGTGTCTCTGTCGTACCGGTCGGATTGTCCAAATACCGGGATGGTCTTTATCCTTTGGAACCTTTTACAAAAGAAGATGCCAAAGAGGTTTTAGAGACCATTCACAAATGGCAGAATACGATGTACGAACAGTATGGAACGCATTTTATACATGCTTCGGATGAGTGGTATCTTTTGGCAGAGGAAGAGTTGCCAAAGGAAGAACGATATGATGGATATCTTCAATTGGAAAATGGTGTCGGCATGCTGACACTGTTAAAAAATGAATTTGCACAGGCACTTTATGAGGCAAAAAAGAATCCTGCTTATCAGAAAAAAGCAAAAGATTTGTCAAAACGAAGAATGACGTTGGCAACAGGAAAGCTTGCGTATCAAACCATTTCAGATATGGCAGAGCAAATGATGGAAGCATTTGATAATCTGGATTTACAGGTGGTTGCAATTCGCAATGATTTCTTTGGAGAACGAATTACGGTTTCCGGTCTGCTAACCGGACAGGATCTGATTGCACAGCTAAAAGACCTTTCCTTAGGGGAAAAACTCTTGCTTCCGCAAAATATTTTAAGAAGTGGTGAAAACTATTTTCTGGATGATATAACCGTGCCGGAGCTTGAAGAAACTTTACAAGTTAAGGTGGATATTGTAAAATCAAGCGGACAGGATTTTGTAGATTCTATTTTGAACATTTGATTACGAGAATTGAGTAGCAATGTAGCAATGTTGTAATGTGGCAATATAGCAATCTATATACAATCGGTGAGTGGTTAAATTTGATTTCAACACTCACGTGATTGGATAGATATATTAGTGAAATCAGATAGAAAGGAAAATTCAGTTACGATTTCAGATAATTGGATGATATGTAATTATGAGTAAAAATGTGAAACCAATTGTGGCTGTTGTCGGTCGTCCCAATGTCGGAAAGTCCACATTGTTTAATGCACTGGCAGGATCAAAGATTTCCATTGTAAAAGATACACCCGGAATTACAAGAGACCGTATCTATGCGGATGTTTCGTGGTTAAACTATAATTTTACACTGATTGATACCGGTGGTATTGAGCCTGACAGCAAGGACATTATTCTTTCCCAAATGCGTGAACAGGCACAAATTGCCATTGATACGGCAGATGTTATCTTATTTATGGTAGATGTCAAGCAGGGACTTCAGGATTCTGATGCCAAAGTTGCGGATATGTTAAGACGCAGTCATAAGCCGGTTCTGCTTGTGGTAAATAAAGTAGACAATTTTGAAAAAATGATGCCGGATGTCTATGAATTCTATAATCTTGGAATTGGTGATCCGCATGCCATTTCCGCTGCAAACCAGATGGGATTTGGTGATCTTTTGGATGAAGTGGTTGCTTTGTTTCCCCAAGAGAATGCACAGGAAGAAGAGGATGACAGACCAAAAATTGCCATTGTCGGAAAGCCCAATGTCGGTAAAAGCTCTATTATCAACAAACTGATTGGTGAAAACCGTCTGATTGTTTCTGATATAGCAGGCACCACCAGAGATGCGGTGGATACAGTGGTAAAATACAATGGAAAAGAATATATTTTCATTGATACGGCCGGACTGCGACGCAAAAATAAGATAAAAGAAGAACTGGAAAAATATATGATTATCCGTACGGTAAGTGCAGTTGAAAGAGCGGATTTAGTTGTTTTGGTCATTGATGGCGAAGAAGGTGTTACGGAACAGGATGCCAAAATTGCGGGAATTGCACATGATCGTGGGAAGGGTATTATCGTAGCGGTCAATAAATGGGATGCGGTTGAAAAAAATGATAAAACCATATACCGTTTTACGGAAAATGTCAGAAATACGCTTTCTTTTATGCCGTACGCGGAAATAATCTTTATTTCTGCAAAAACCGGACAACGTTTGAATAAGCTGTATGAGACCATTGAAATGGTAATCGAAAACCAGACACTTCGTGTGGGAACGGGTGTATTAAATGAGATTATGATGGAAGCGGTTGCACTTCAGCAGCCTCCGACGGATAAAGGAAAAAGACTGCGCCTGTATTACATTACGCAGGTTTCCGTGAAACCGCCGACGTTTGTGATTTTTGTCAATGAAAAATATCTGATGCATTTTTCTTATCAAAGATATATTGAAAATCAAATCCGTCAGGCATTTGGTTTTAGAGGAACTCCTTTACATTTCATTATCCGGGAGCGAAAAGAAAAAGATACGCAGTAGATTTACAGTATCAGTAGTTATAGTTATCGGTATGGTTTGCAGTATCCGATATGGCTTGCAGCATCAGTATGGTTTGCAGTGTCCGATATAGTTTACAATATCAGTTGTTGTTTACAGTATTAGTTAAGTTTTATCGTATTGATTAAAGTTTAGTATGAATAGGAAAGTAGGACAAATAAAATGATTCGTGTTTTATGTGTGATTGTCGGCTATTGTTTCGGCATGATTCAGACAGCTTTTATTTTAGGCAAGCTGAAGGGAATTGATATTCGTGAACATGGAAGCGGAAATTCCGGTACGACCAATGCCTTACGTGTTATGGGAAAAAAGGCAGGCGCAATTTGTTTTGTGATGGATGCCGTTAAAGCCATTGTTCCGATGGTTGCAGTATATTTTTTATTCCGAAATGGTACCTACGCACAAATAGAGCCGCTTTTACGTATGTATGTCGGAGTTGGTGTTGTACTTGGACACAACTTCCCGTTTTATATGGGATTTAAAGGCGGAAAAGGTATTATGGCCACCGGTGGTATTTCGGTAGGAATGGGCTTGTGGTCCTTCTTAGGTGTTGCAGGTACGTTTTTTCTTACGTTTTTTATCACTCACTATGTTTCACTTGGCTCTTTGTTAATGTACATAGCTTTTGTGGTTGTAATGATTGTGGAAGGTCAGATGGGCATGCTTCATATGTCATCTGCGCATTGTATGGAATTATACATCATTGCTATTCTGATGATGATGATGGCGTTTTATCGTCATAGAGGAAACATTGACCGCCTGATACACGGAAATGAAAGAAAGACATATCTGACAAAGAAAAATAAGTTAGATGCATAAAACGGAGGTATATAATGGGAAATTATAGTGTGATTGGTGCCGGAAGCTGGGGCACAGCTTTGGCAAGAGCTTTGGCAAAAAATGGACATGATGTTACGGTATGGTCGATTATGGAAGATGAGATTCAGATGCTCAATGAAAAAAGAGAACACGAATTAAAGCTTCCGGGAGTGAAATTACCGGATACCATTCTTTTTACCACGGATTTGGAGAAGGCAATCAAAGGAAAAGAAATGATGATTTTAGCAGTTCCTTCTCCGTTTACACGCAGCACATCCAAATCTATGGCTCCTTTTGTGGAAGATGGACAGTTGATTGTCAATGTGGCAAAGGGAATTGAAGATGTTACCTATATGACATTGACTGATATTATAGAACAGGAAATCCCACAGGCAACCGTTGCCGTTCTATCCGGTCCGTCTCATGCGGAAGAAGTCGGCAAAGATATGCCGACGACTTTGGTTGCCGGCGCAAAGACAAAAGAAACAGCAGAATATATTCAAAATGCTTTTATGTCAGATGTTTTAAGAGTATACACAAGCCCTGATATTTTAGGAATAGAACTTGGCGGAGCTTTAAAAAATGTAGTTGCTTTGGCTGCCGGAATGGCAGACGGATTGGGTTGCGGTGATAATACAAAGGCAGCTTTGATTACACGTGGAATTTCTGAGATTGCAAGGCTCGGTGTGGCTATGGGCGGTAAACTCGAATCCTTTACCGGATTAACCGGAATTGGAGATCTGATTGTAACCTGTTCTTCTATGCATTCACGTAATCGTAAGGCCGGTCAGCTCATTGGTCAGGGGTATACCTATGAAGAAGCGATGGCTGAAGTTAAAATGGTGGTAGAAGGTGTCTATTCTGCAAAAGCCGCCTATGGCCTGGGACAGAAATATCATATATCCATGCCGATTGTAGAAGAGGTAAATGATATTTTATTTAACGGAAAAGCTGCTTCTGAAGCTGTAAAGGATTTGATGTTCCGTGATAAGAGAAGTGAAGCAAGTACATTAACTTGGGATTAATGTTGGGGATGTTGTTGGTCGTCCTTTCAGAAAATGATATATCTTTGTCGCCTCGTACTTCGGTTTTTAGTCGTTCTAAGCACCATGCTCACAAAATTATATGAAATGCCCGGTTTCAAAACTCAGACTTCGTCTTCGAACAGTTGAAACCGGGCATTA
>JAEDFR010000123.1 GCA_016297945.1 Lachnospiraceae bacterium
GCTGTGCACAGCACCTTGAAAGAGGTGTAAAAAACAGGAATAAAAGTTCTCTGTTTTGCACAAAAAGAAAAGAATACTTCAGGCCGAATGTCTGGGAATTACATCGTGGATAATGGGATCAATTGCAAAACCCTGCAACAGTAAACGGAACTGTTCCGGTGTCATGGAACGAAGTTCATCGGAACTGCGGGGCCATGAGAAATGGCCGCTTTCCACACGCTTGTATAGAAGCAGAAAGCCATCACCTTCCCAAAGTAATCCTTTGATCTTCGAGGCAGATCTGCCACAAAAGAGAAAGAGCGTATTTGGGACAAACATGTTCGCGTGACATTTGCGTTCAATGATAGCTGCGAGAGAATCGATGCCGTAGCGTAAGTCAGTGTATCCGCAAACGATGTAGATTCCGGCAAAGTACTTGGGATCAGCATCTTTAAGCATGGCGCACCGCCTTGATGAGCGTACGAAGAAACTCTTCTGAAATGTCCGGGGTGACTTCTATTGCGACATCATTGATAGTGAGAGTTGCAGTAGCGCGAATTGTACGAATCGCGCAATTCGTTAGAGATGAGTTCTCCGGAGGTGCAGGTGCAAACGGGACTGCAGAGTCAGGAATGGTTACAGGCTCAGGAATGGATAAGGGAACGATATCCGGGAGTACCTGGCTGGCGAGTTCTTCTTTGAGAAGATGCTTCCAGTAGTTGTAGGTATGGATGGAGAAGTTGTTCTGATCACACCACTGTCTGACAGTCAGACCGCTGGCCTTCTGCTCAGAAAATCGAGCAGCCCATTCGTTCAGGTGAAGTTGATGAAGTTTTTCTTTGGTATTCATGAAAGATACCTCCTATATGTAGTGTAGACTGTATAGCGCGAATCGCGCGATTTGTGCAATTCGGGTTATATGTTTCAGGAGATATTTTCTCAAAGATATGATACTATGATAAGGTACTTGTGGTTGAGGACTTACTGAGGAACGCTACCATCACAAGAGAGCCCTTGCCATTTCAGCACAGTTACCGGTCAAAGAGTGGCCATCTGTTTTTAAGGATGCAACGATTGCAGATGCGGTACTGGATCGTATCGTACGCAACGCATACCGTTTTGATTTAAAAGGACCTTCTCGCAGACAGACAGTTGAGCATATGCCGGCTGACGCCGGTGGTGACAAATCATCACAAAGCGAGTATACTGACAACTAGATGTTATCTTGTCTACTTGGTACAGGTATCCTGTCCGGATGTTATAAGAACTTACGTCCGAATAATACAGGAACTAACGTCCGTATGTTACAAGATGCTTGTACCAAATAGACAAGAATAATCATATATGTACATGCATATAACGGGTGCTATATGCATGAATATTTTGATGCAAATGATTACACAAAAGTTTTGTTCCGCAAAAAGTATTATGATCAAGTTGAAGGAATAGTCGGGAAGCAAGAAAACTTGATTGGCTTACACATTAGAAGAACTGATCATGAGGTGGCAATTAGTAGTAGCCCCACCAAAGCGTTCGAGAAAATAATTAGTACGCTGCTAAAAGAAAATGGGAATATATACTTTTTCTTGGCAACAGATGACCTTAAGGAGCAGGAGTATTTGCTGAATCAGTATCCTAAGAACATTATTGTTCAGCAGAATAAAGTATGGGGAAGACGAAGCAAAGAATCAATGGAAAGCGGAATAGTAGATTTTTTGTGTTTATCGAAATGCTCTTGCATTTATGGATCCCACACAAGTGTATTTTCTCATATGGCTGCAGAGATTGGAAAGATAGAACTGTATATTGTAAGAAACAGCGAATCAAAAGATCGTCAGTAAATGATGTTTCTGAAAATTTTTGGAGAAATTGTTATGACATTGAATTCGTTCTATTTTATATTTTTTTTCTTAATTGTAGTAATGCTATATTTTATAATCCCTATAAAAATGAGAAAAAGCTGGTTACTCTTAACAAGTTATATTTTTTGCTTGACTTATAATAGCGACTCTTTAATTGCTTTGATATATTCAACTATTGTGAGTTATTTATTTGGAATTATCCTGAACAGATTACATGCCTGCCGGAGAAAAGCTGGAGAGATAATTTGTCTATGGGGAGGAATTTTTTTTTGTATACTTCCGTGGATGATGGAAAGGGTAAGTCAATATAGCCTATTTGTTCTTGTTGGAACTTCTTTTTATGTTTTACAGGAAATTGCATATTTGATAGATATCTATCGAGGGAAGAGCAGTGCAGAAAAGAATCCGATAAATTATGCATTATTCATTGCATTTTTCCCGAAGTTGGTATCTGGTCCCATTGAAAGAAGCGACAACTTGTTAAGGCAGATGAATAATGAACATAACGTAATCTTCGATTATAATAGAGTGAAGGAAGGCTTCTTATTGATAATCTGGGGATATTTTGAGAAAAGTGTTATTGCAGATAGTCTTTCATTTTGTGTTAATAGCATTTATGGAGATTGGGAATCTTATTCAGGTGCGGCACTCGTGTTGGCAACAGTAGTCTTTGCTTTTCAATTATATGCAGACTTTGCAGGTTATACAAATATTGCAATCGGAGCCGCCCAGGTACTGGGATTTGGATTGCAGGACAATTTTAGACAACCTTACTTGGCTTGTAATATTAAAGATTTCTGGCGGAGATGGCACATTAGTTTGTCTATTTGGCTTCGTGATTATATATATATACCTTTAGGTGGAAATCGAAAGGGAATAATTCGTCAGTATGTTAACTTAATGATTACATTTTTGATTAGTGGCTTGTGGCATGGAGCAGGATGGAACTTCCTTGCGTGGGGATTGCTTCATGGCGCTTTTCATGTCATAGAAAAGTGTTGGCATAATGTTAAAAAGAAATTAGAAGTGGTAGCAGACTTGCCTAATAGAAGTATTATGCTTGATATCGTGAGAAGAATCAGTGTTTTTGTATTAGTAGATATAGCGTGGATTTTTTTTAGAGCAAGTGGTTTAAAGTCTGCGATTGGTATATTAAATAAATGTTTTTTTGAGATCTCAATAGATAATTTTGCAAGAGATATTTTCTTCTCACTTAACTTAAGCGTGGGTGAAATTTTTGTGGGTATTTTATTAATTATGCTTCTTTTTGCTACTGATATATTACGCGAGAGAAATATTCGTATTAGTGCATTTTTAGCTAGGAAGCCTGCCGTTTTGCGTTGGTTCTGCTATATTATGATACTATTAATATTGACAATTGTGGAAATGCGGCGATGCGGAATAGCAGCATCAAATTTCATTTATATGCAATTCTGACGAGGAAAATGTAATGAAAAAATTTATTGCTAAGCTGTCTATTTTAGGTGGATTATATTTGGGCATGGTATGCTTATTTTTAGTAATGTCGGCACAGGAAAATTGGAGTACACCCATAGAAGTACTTACTAAAAGTGAAGAATTTGCATATGGAAATTTTGGAGCAAGAGAAATTGTACCTTATATTGAACGAGTTCAGGAAAAAAATGATTATACAAAGTTAGTGATTGGAGACAGCGTATGCAATCAGATATTTAACAGATATTACGAACAGAATGATATATATTGTATTTGTGGTTCTAATCAGGCAATATCATTAGCAGGGCAATATATTTTGGCTGAAGAGTTTGTTCAAAACCACGAAGAAGTTACAGATATTTATTTAGTTATTATTATGGACAGCTTAACAACTGATTTTGGTGCGCAGCTTGGTTATCAGTATGCAGTGATGCCGTTTGTAGAGACGGACACCATAGATAATCTGGATGCTGATACAAGGAGAGAAATGTATGATATGTATGGTTGGTTTTTTTGCCAAAAACCAATTGTAGAACTAATTGATAAGTCGCCTTTAAACACAAAATTATATTTAAATTTCATGTATAAAAAAGAAAAGGTTTTTCCACATAAAAGAGAGGGGCTTATTTCGGGAGTGGCATATAGGCATTTGGAAAAGATGCATTCTCTTTGCGAGGAAAAAGGAATTAATCTTCATTTGACACCGGGACCACATGCGGATTTGAAAGAACAGCATAAAATGGAAGAGGTGATGAGGAGGGAATTGGCGGCAAATGGAGATCCATTGGGGATGAAAGCATATTTTGATAGCATTACTTATTATCCGGAAGAGTTGTTTCGAGACAGGGTACATTTTGACGAAAAGAAATTATCAGATGATTTTTTTAAAGAGTTGGCAAAGAGTATTTTACCAGAAATAGAAGTTGAATAGAAGATGAGGAACAAAAGATATGATTGAAGTTTTGATAAGTTGGTTCGTTATTTTTGCTGCATCATTGCTATTTGGATATTGTGCAATCCTTTTTATTTACAAGGAAGAAGAAAAATGGCTATTAAGTCTGGATGTATGTATTATGTGTGGATTGATGATACTAAATGTATATGCAGAAATTTTCAGCCTTTTTTACAAGGTTGGAATTATGGCCTGCTTTATATTATTCATTTTGGGATTGATGCTCTTAATCATTTTATGTTTGAAAGAACGAAGTCAGCTACAACGATTATACAAAACGGTAGTAGGAAACCTGTCGGGGATATCATGCATACTGTATATTTTAGGTGGATTATGCATTTTGGTGACGTTACTATGGACAGTTTTAGCACCGCAACATTATGATACGGCGCTGTATCATGCGCAAGCTGTCAGATGGATTGAGGAATATGGTGTTGTCCCCGGACTTGGTAATTTACATAACCGCTTTGCATATAATAGTGCTTTTATGCCATTGCAAGCGTTATTTAGCTTGAGATGGTTATTTGACCAGTCTTTACATACATTGAATGGATTTTTGAGTTGCTTCTTGTTGATATATGCAATAGCAACGAATAATTTAATTAAAAGGAAAAAGCTCTTACTTTCAGATTTTTTTAAGCTGGCGATGATTGTTTATATATGCATAAATCGAAAATATATATCTTCATTATCTTCAGATATACTCGCTATGTTACTGGTGATTTATATTTTTGCAAAATGGAGCGAATTGCTGGAGAAGCATGTGAAAAGTGATTTGCCATATGCTTTTTATTGTATGATGGCTATGTGGGCGGCAACAGTAAAACTTTCAACAGCAACAGGTGTTCTGCTGGCTATTTATCCAATAATGTTGATGATTAAGAGAAAAGAGTATAAAAGGATAATAGTGCATCTGGGAGTGGGAGGCGGAATAGCAATTCCTTGGCTTATAAGAAATGTTATTATCTCAGGATATTTATTATATCCGTATTCTAAGTTGGATTTATTTAATGTTGATTGGAAAATGCTTCCTTCTGTATTAGATTTTGATAAAATGGAAATTGTAGTGTGGGGAAGAAATGTGAAAGATGTCAATCTGTATCAGCAGTATATATCTGAATGGATTGGGGGATGGTATAGAGAACAATCTTGGTTTGAACAAGTATTAATTATTTTGGGTTTTACGTCGGCAATATTTTTATTAGGGATGTGTATATATAAAATATGTCAAAAAAAATATGCAGACATTTTATTATGGTTAGTGGCATTAATTGGCTTGGGAGCATGGTTTTTTTCTGCACCGCTTTTGCGATATGGGTCAGCCTATTTATTATTGCCGATGTGTATTGTGTTAGCACAAATAGTTGAGAAAAAGGCGGCTATAGGTAGAGTTATATGCTTCCTGACCCTTATCCCTATGCTTTGTATATACTGTTCACAAATTACGTATTTTTGTCAGGTGTCAGTTGTGAAACAGGAGGACTATAGAGAATATGCGAGCAAAGAATTCTTATTAGGTGAAACAAAACTCTGGATTCCTCAGGAAGGAGATCAAATAGGTTATAATGTATTTCCGAGTACACCATATGAAAATATTTTAGGCATTATTGAATTGCGTGGTGAAAATGTATGCGACGGATTTAGAGTAAAGGAAGAGAGTCGTGAAATGAGAATAAATACTTATGGAGATGAATGGTAAAACATGATAGTAAAGTTAAGAAATTTGATTTATTTATGGTACAGACTGTATGATACAAAAGGTTGTAGGAGAGTGTGGCAATGAAGCTTGACAAAAGGAAATTATTATTAAATTTTATGGCAAGTTTTTTGCTGGGGCTTATGATTTTAATTTTTGGTCCTGCAGAAATTTTCTTTGCCAATATAACAGAATTTGAATTCTTATATGGAGAATTCGCAGGATACATGGCAATTCTGTTTCTGGTAAGTGTATTGC
>JAEDFR010000124.1 GCA_016297945.1 Lachnospiraceae bacterium
TCATCAATATGATACTCATCACCATAAAATTTTAAACTGATTTTACTTAAGGTATCACCTTTTTCTATTCTATACGTTTTATTTTGAGCACTCTGTTCTAGTGTTTCCTGCGGATCCGCAAGGGTTGTATCTATATTTTCCTGCTCTGAAATCTCAACAGAATCGTCATTTGATATAAGGACTTCCTCATCACTCGTTTGTAATACAACTTTCTCTGATGAATTATCTGTTGAATGATCCACTGTTTCATCTATGTTTTTTTGAGATGAAACATTTGCAGAATCTGATACCGTCGTTTGTTCCTCATTTGTTTCTGATGCATTATTTATATCATTTGATATTTTTGTTTTATCAGCATCTTCTGCTGATACCTCAGTTGAAGAATTAGTCAAGGCTAATTCTTCGCCATTTACATCTTCATCCACAACCTCATTTGCTTCCTCTCCTTCTGTGTTTTCTGTCAAAAGATTTTCCTGAGACAACGCATCCTTATCTGCAAGAACCATATCCGAAATAGCATTCGTCTCTTCAAGATCATTTCGGTTATTTTCTGCCATCTGGTCTGAAATATTAGAGAGCACCTTTTCCATATCCTGCATCTTATTATAATTGTTCAACAAAGTCACTCCGACAATTGTAATCACCAAAAGCATCGCCATGCTTGTCCCATACAGCATCCCCATGGTCTGCTTATGTTTTAATTCTTCCTTTTTTTCTCTGACAATCCCTCTACATTTTTTTGCAGCAAGATCAACCTCCGGTTTGATTTCTTCCGGCTCGTCCTGTTTCATGGTAACCATATAATTCTGCATCTGCTCATTTCTTTCATAATAGATAAAATGACCGCTCTGCTTTTCCATAATTCCATTTTTAACTAAAAAGACTTCTTCTTTTTTCTCTACTGCGGAATATTCCAGATATACATTCTGATCTTTTCGAAAACAACGGTTGTGTGTATACTGCACCTTACCCTGCGCAAATTCTGCTAAATCATATCGGATATAAGCCCATCCGACTACCTGAAGATTCGGGAAAAAGTGCTCCGCCTTCCAGTTTATGTCTTTCCATATAGAATCCCGGAAAATCATTTTTTCATCAGTCAGAATTTCCTCTGCGAGAATTGCACCGCAAACATAGTGATGAATCATTTCATCTTCCTGCCGATTTTCACCATATAAGATCAACACCTTGGGCGAATCGTCTTTAACAGCAATTTGTCTGACAAACGTTTCAATATAGTCTTCAATGTAAACTTTTTCATTTCCCTTCGGATCTCCCACCGGTCTTAAGTTTGCCGGAATTTCTCTCTTGTCAACCACATTTCCGTTTTCTTTCACAATCTCTATCATACGATTACCCTCTTTCTTTATTACTGTATCTTTGATTATTGAAAATGCTTGTGGGGATATTGCATCCGGCAAAAAAGCCTGTCTCAATTTCCTTACTATGTATATAGCACATACGGGAGGGCGGATTTTATCATTTTCTGGCAGGCTTTATTTCTTTTTTATGACAAAAAAAGAAATAAAAAAAGACCGTTTTATCGAAACAGTCTTTTTTATACATAAAAACATAGGATACGAAAAAGATTCTCTTTTCATTCTGTCGATAACAAAATTCACAGAATTCGCACCTTATTTATAGATATGCATCATATCTTTTAAAAAGTCCAACTTGCAAAAAATTCCTTTTCATATTTACACAAATTTATAAATCGTTGTAGATTTAAATACCTTGCCGGGTTCAAGTAAAGGTCTGGTAAAGTGCTCATCATTTGCACTATTGGGGAAGAACTGTGTTTCCAGCGCAACGCCGCATCTTCTCTTGTAATGCGCTCCGCCTTTACCCAAATGTCTTCCGATGTGATTGCCCGTATAAACCTGAATACCGGGCATATCCGTATAGACTTCCATCGTCCTGCCGGCTTTTGCATCGGATAATACGGCAATTTTTTCCAGCTTGCCGGGTTTGGCATCACTGACATAGTTGTGATCATAACCGCATACCATGGTCATCTGTTCAAAATGGCGACGAATACGTGCTCCCAAAGGCATCTCTTTGGTATAGTCAAGCGGCGTATCCTCTACACTTATAAGCTCACCCGTCGGAATCGCACCGGGAACAATCTTTGTATATTTTGAGCAGTTTAACCAAAGTGTTTCATCTAAAACACTTCCTGCATCATGTCCTTTTAAATTGAAGTAAGAATGGTTGGTTGGATTGAAAATTGTCTTTTTATCTGTCTTTCCCGTATAAACAATTTTTAATCCGTTATCATCTGTTACGGAATATGTAATGGAAAACTCTCTGTTTCCCGGGAGCCCAAGCTCACCATCTTCCATTGTCAGTGAAAAAATGACACTGTTATTCTTTTTATCGATCTTAGCTTTCCAAAGCTTTTTGTGAAATCCGCCATCAAAATCCGTATGCAGATTGTTCACACCATCATTTGCTTTCAACTGATACTTCGTACCATCGATTTCAAAAACAGCATTTGCGGTTCTGTTTGCAATCGGTCCAATCGATGCGCCGAAAAAGTTACTGTTTGCAAAATATTTTTTTAAATTGTCATAGCCAAGGGTCACATCGGCCACTTTTCCTCTTTTGTTCGGCACAAACAGATTGACAAGAATCGCTCCGTAATTCATAACATCTGCCTGAAATCCATTTTCATTGAAAATCGAATAGAGTGTGACTGTCTGTCCGTCCTGCGTCTGTCCGAAAACCTTTTCTGTAATCATATTGCATCCTCCCTTAAAGTATCCTTCATATTATAACTCTGTACGCCCTTCCAAAGCCCGTAACAGAGTAATCTCATCGATGTATTCCAAATCTCCTCCGACCGGCACTCCGCTCGCAATCCGCGTCACCTTAATCCCCGTCGGTTTAATCAGTTTGTTGATATACATAGCCGTCGTTTCACCTTCAAGACTGGAATTTGTCGCAATGATAACTTCTGTAACATCATCCGTCTGTAAACGCTGCATCAATTCTTTTAACCTGATATCTCCGGGTCCGATTCCAAGCATCGGCGAAATCGCACCATGAAGGACATGATACACTCCTTCAAATTTGCCTGTTTTTTCATAGGCAGCAAGATCGCGCGGATTTTCCACAACCATAATCGTGCTGTGGTCCCTTTTCTCATTGGAACAAATCGGACATATCTCACGGTCCGTCAACGTACAGCAGCAGGAACAATATTGCACTTTATCCCTGGCCTCCACGATAGCATCCGATAGTTTTTTCACCTTATCTTTGGGCTGGTTTACCAGATAAAACGCCAGACGCTGTGCGGATTTATTACCGATTCCGGGCAGAGCAGACAATTCTTCAATTAATCGGCTGATATATCCACTATATAAATCCATTAGAAAGGAAATCCTCCCAGACCACCTGTCATTTTGCCCATAATTGCCGCATTGGCTTCTTCTGCCTGATGAAGCGCGTCATTTACGGCAACCATGATCATATCCTGCAGCATTTCTGTTTCATCCGGATCAACGGCATCTTTATCAATGATAACCTTTGTAACTTCCTTTGCTCCGGTCACGGTTACTTCAACCGCACCGCCACCTGCTTTTGCAGTAAACTCTTTTGTCTCTAATTCTTTCTGACTTTCTTCCATCTGACGCTGCATTCTCTGCGCCTGTTTCATCAGATTGTTCATGTTGCCGGGCATTCCCATTCCTCCGGGATATCCTCCACGTTTTGCCATTTTTTAATCCTCCACTTCACTTACAGGTATTGATATGACGGAATCAAAGTCCACCGAATCATTATCTTCCCTGTTATTTCTTTTTCCTGATTCAATCATAAAATAAGAGATAGAGACCTTTTTCCCAACGGTCTCATTGATATAGGCATTCAATGTTTCCCGCAGGCTGGTCGTATCCTTTGTGATTACATTATACTCAATGGGATTGAGAAAAATCTCCAAATCCCCATTTTTCCCTACGCGCGGGGTAGCACTTTTCATCATGGCTTTTGCACCCTTACGCGGGAAATTTATCAAAATTTCCTGAAAACGATTGACAATCTTGTTGACATCATCGTCATCTGCATCGGGAAGCTCCGGCTGTGATGCAAGAAACGTGCCTTGTGCATCCGGCTGTGTCAAAAGCCCCGTCCCTGACTGTACAAACTGTCCGCTTTCCATTTTTTCTTCCAACAGACGCACTCGGTCTAAAACCGAATCCGTATCGGTCTCCATCTGCGGTCTGCATGCCTTAATCATCGCCATTTCGATTAAAACACGCTTTGATGTGGAAAAACGAAGTTGACCTGACAATTCGGAAAAAATACGAATCAGGCGCATAATGGTATGGATATCCGCCATTTCCGCTTCTTCTTTCAATAATATAAGATGTTCTTTTGAAACATCCAGCACATCTTCTGCATCATCACAGTTTTTAACTAATAATAAATTGCGTAAATACCATGTATAATCCGTAACAAACTGTGCCAGTTCACGTCCCTGCATCACAATTTCTTCCAAAAGTGTAATACATCCGATGGCATTGCGTTCCAGCATATTCCGCAGTAGTCTGCTAAATACTTCTCCGTCTACGGCACCTAAAACATCCAATGCCATATCATAGGTCAAAGTCTTTCCAAAGTGAAAAGCCAGACACTGGTCTAACAAACTTAGCGCATCACGAAGAGATCCGTCAGCAGTTTTTGCCACATAACGCAAGGCTCTTTCTTCTACTTCGATATTTTCTTTCTGCATCAGTTCATGCAGACGCGCGGTAATAGTCTCGATGTCAATCCGTTTGAAATCATAACGCTGACAACGGGACATAATGGTAATGGGAATCTTGTGCACTTCGGTTGTAGCTAAAATAAAGATTACGTATTCCGGCGGCTCTTCCAACGTCTTTAACAAGGCATTAAAGGCTCCGATGGAAAGCATATGCACTTCATCAATAATGTAAACCTTATATCTTCCCTCTTGCGGCGAATAGGTAACCTCTTCCACAATTTCACGTATGTTGTCAACACCGTTATTGGATGCGGCATCAATTTCAATGACATTGAGACTGGCTCCCGAAGCAATCGCCTTGCAGGTCTTGCACTCTCCACAGGGACTTCCGTCTACCGGGTGCTCACAATTGACGGCTCTTGCAAAGATTTTTGCAATGGTTGTCTTACCGGTACCACGTGTTCCGCAAAAAAGATACGCATGTCCAATTCTATCGGCCATTATTTGATTTTTCAGTGTTTCAACAATATGTCCCTGTCCCTTGACATCTTCAAATGCTGCCGGACGGAACTTTCGGTACAATGCCTGATAAGCCATGCGCTCACTCTTTCCAACAATAATCTAAAATCTATTCATCTCCAAAGCTGATGCCAAGCATCTTTGCTTCCTGAATGATGGATGAGTCCGGAGAAACATATTTCAATTTGCCGGCTACATCTTCCAACGGAACTTTTACAATCTCACGATTTTTGTAACCTACCATAAATCCGTATTCACCATTCATAATCAACTTGCCTGCTTCGGAACCGAGGCGGGATGCAAATACACGGTCATACGGGCAGGGACTTCCACCCCTCTGCGTGTGTCCGGGTACGGTTACTCTTACTTCATATTTGGATTTTTTCTGGATCTTGTCCGCAATTTCATAAGAAACTGACGGATAAGGATATTTTTTCATTTTTTCTTTGTATTCTTTTTTGCTTAATGCGGCGTCTTCTTTGGAAATCGCACCTTCCGCAACAGCCAAAATGGTAAATTTACTACCGTTTTTGTGAC
>JAEDFR010000023.1 GCA_016297945.1 Lachnospiraceae bacterium
GACTCGAACCCTGGACAAATAGATTAAGAGTCTACTGCTCTACCAACTGAGCTAATGGTGCATATTGGGCGCGTTTACTTGCGACGCAAGTGTTATTATAGTATAATAAATGCCGATTGGCAAGGGTTTTTTGAAAAAATTCTTACTATAAATATTGACACCGGAGATTTGAAAATGATTATCGATACACATGCACATTATGATGATGAGGCATTTTTAGAAGATCAGGCAGAAATCTTAAACAATTTAAAGGATAAAGGCGTGGAAATCGTCATCAATGCGGCGGCTTCCATGGAAGGATGCAAACGCACTTTGGCATTGATCGGAGAATATCCGTTTGTCTATGGGATGTTAGGCGTTCATCCGGATGATGTAGGAGATATGTCACAAAAAGACATTGATTTTATGAAACAACATGCCAAAGAAGAAAAAATCGTGGCGATTGGGGAAATCGGTCTGGATTATCATTGGGATATTGCAGACAGAGAGGTCCAAAAGCACTGGTTTATGCAGCAGATGGCATTGGCAAGAGAGGTTGGGTTACCGATTTGTGTGCATTCCAGAGATGCGGCAGCAGATACCCTGTCTGTTATGAAAGAGGCAGCAGCCGAGGAAATCGGCGGCGTCATACATTGTTATTCCTATAGCCGGGAGTTGGCAAAAGAATACCTCGATATGGGCTTCTATTTTGGAATCGGTGGTGTTGTGACCTTTAAAAACGGGCGTAAATGCAAAGAGACGGTTGACATGCTTCCCATGGATAAAATTCTTTTGGAAACAGATGCTCCCTATCTGGCACCCGAGCCTTTCCGCGGAAAGAGAAACGATTCCTCTTATCTGACCTATGTGGCAAAAACCATTGCAGAGATCAAAGGCATTTCAGAGCAGGAAGTAATAGAAATCACAAATGCAAATGCAAGACGTCTATATAGAAAGATAAGATAGTGTTAATTGAGAAAAAAGTCAAAGTAGAAGCAACAAAGTAAAAGCTATATTAAAGCGAAATAAAAGGAGAACCATATGGCTTCATTGGGAATACCGGCAAACACGATTGCGGTTTTACAAAAACACGGATTTCAGTTTCAAAAAAAATATGGACAAAATTTTTTGATTGATACGCATGTATTGGACAAAATCATAATAGAATCTGAAATAACGGCAGATGATTGTGTTTTGGAAATCGGACCCGGTATCGGAACTATGACACAATATTTGGCGGAAACAGCCGGACGTGTGATCTGTGTGGAAATTGATGATCATCTGATCCCGATTTTAAAGGAAACACTGGCTGATTATGATAATGTCACAATTATTCATGGGGATATTCTAAAGACCGATGTAAATGATTTGTGCGCCACATACAATGACAACAAACCGTTAAAGGTGGTGGCAAATCTTCCTTATTACATAACGACACCCATTATCATGGGACTGTTTGAAAGTCACGTCCCACTGTCTTCCATCACCATTATGGTACAAAAAGAAGTGGCGGACCGGATGCAGGAAGGACCGGGAAGTAAGGATTACGGAGCTCTTTCTCTGGCCGTACAATATTATGCCAAACCGGAAATTGTTGCCAATGTTCCGCCCAATTGTTTTATGCCAAGGCCAAATGTCGGAAGCGCTGTCATTCGTCTGAGCCGATATGAAAAGCCGCCGGTAGAAGTACAGGATGAAAAAAAGATGTTTGCTCTGATTCGGGCTGCATTTAACCAGCGTAGAAAAACTTTGGTAAATGCCATATCCAACGCGGGGATATACGGAATAACCAAAGATGATGTACAGGCTGCTTTGGAAAAACTTGGCCTATCCCCAACCATACGCGGCGAGGCATTAAGCCTTTCCCAGTTTGCTAAACTTTCCGATGAAATTGTACACCAAAAATAATTGTGAAAAATTGTGTAGAAAAAGGTTATTCTTTTGACATCAAAATGTACCTATGCTAAACTTATATTTAGTTTAGAAAATAGGGTTATTATGTAAAAATATACCACATTATGTATGTGACACTGAGAGGTGAGCCATTTGGATAAGTATGAATATAAGGTTTGTGCCGAAGAAATCAATTCTTTAATTGAACAGAAGAAATTTGCCGAGGCGGTAAAGATTGCAGATACGATCGACTGGCGCAGAGTAAAAAGTGCAAAAATGCTCTGTAAAGTCAGTGAATTGTATAAAATGAACCGTCGTTATGAGGACAGTAAAGAGATTCTGTTATTGGCGGATGAGCATCTTCCCAATTCACGTAATATTATCTATTCTCTTTGTGAATTGAGCATCAAGCTGGAAGATTTGATTCCTGCTGTGGAGTATTACAAGCAGTTTGTGCAGATTGCTCCCAGAGATACCGGTCGTTATATTTTACAGTATCGTCTGTATGAAGCGCAGGATGTCAGCTTAGAAGAGCGTATCGCCGTATTAGAGGAATACAAAAAGCGTGATTATCGCGAAAAATGGGCATATGAACTGGCTTATCTATATCATCGTATTGGTTTGGCTACCCGTTGTGTCGAAGAATGTGACGAATTGATTTTATGGTTTGGCGAAGGGAAATATGTCATAAAAGCAATGGAATTAAAAATGCTACATGCGCCTTTGACATCTTCCCAGCAGGAAAAATACGACCAGAGATTTGCATCCGAATCCAATGTTTACGTGGTTAAGAAAACGGATGAGACAAAAGAAGCTGCGCTGGAAAAAGCGAATGCGGCTGCGAAGAAGATTTTGGGATCTGCCAATGAACCGATTATGTCTTCTGTTTCCATGGAAACCATTCCGTCCATGCCGATTCAGATTAAATCCGTAGAGGTATCCAATGCGCCCACAACCCGGATTCCTGCAAAGAAAGTAGAAGAAGAGGCAGCAAAGGAAGAGGAAGAGATTAAAATTGATCTTCCGCAGATTCCGTTGACCGAATCCGGCGAAGAAGTAGATTTTCAGATTAAAACGCCGGATATGGGTAAATTTAATACCATCAATTTACAAAAAGAGCTGGCTAAGAATTTGGCTGCCGTGATGCAGCAGGAAGATATGGGTGCAAGTGATGCAACCAAAGCTCTGCCAATTGATTCGCTTCAAAATATGACTGAAGAAGAGCTTAAGGATGCAATGTCAGGAAAAACTTCCGTTGAGGAACTTGCTGCAGAAGAACCTAATAGCAGCCCGGCTGAAGAACTCGATGAAAAGAAAGCGGATTCTTCAGAGGATATTGCCGCAACAAAAGAGTTCAAACCTCTCACAGATACTGCTGTAACGAGAGCAGTGATTGATGAAGTGAGAAAAGCTTTGGGCGAAGAACCCAGAGAAACGATCACAGAAGAAGATTTATTAAAATCCATGCTTGAAAGTAAAGAAGAAAATGTTTCTGAACCGATTGCAGAGGAAAAAGCCATTTCTGAAATGATGGCTGCAGAAATTCAAAATGAAGAAGTTATTCCTGAACCGGCTGTTACGGAAGAACCGGCAGAAGAAATCTCTCCTGAACCGATTGTCGAGGAAACACCGGTAGTAGAAGATATTATTCCCGAACCAGTAGTCGAGGAAACACCGATAGTAGAAGAAACTATTCTCGAACCAATTGTAGAGGAAGCGCCGGAAGTAGAAGAAACTATTCCCGAACCGGTAGTAGAGGAAACACCGGTAGTAGAAGATATTATTCCCGAACCAATTGTCGAGGAAACACCGATAGTAGAAGAAACTATTCCCGAACCGGTAGTAGAGGAAACACCGGTAGTAGAAGAAATCATTTCCGAGCCGATTGTAGAGGAAGTGCAGGTAGAAGAACTTATTCCTGAACCAATCGTCGAGGAAGTAAAAGTAGAGGCTCCCATTCCTGAACCAATCGTTGAGGCAGTAAAAGCAGCAAAACCTATCCCTGCATCGGTTGCAGCGGTACAGCCGGTCGATCCCGATGCTCAGATTATTGAAAAACAGATTACCGGACAGTTGAGCTTTAATGATATTGTGGCAGGTTGGGAAGAGACCAAAAAAGCTGCTGAAGAGCGCCGCTTGGATGAGATGCGTAAAAAGGTCATGGCCCAAACCGGACCACTGCTTCAGGATTATGAAGAACCGGCAAAGGAAGGCTTGCTTGATAGTATTGATATGATTACTCCTGCCATCAAAGTATTTGATGAAAGCAGTATTCCGGTGGTAGATCCGCTTATCACAGAAGATGATGAGGTTGAGGAATTAACAGACATTCAGCCGATTAGTGAGACTGAAGAGCTTCCGGTCATCGAAGAAGAAAAGCCGCAGGAGCCACAGCTTAGCGAATTTACATTTAACACGGCAGAGATTAATAATATAGAAGAAAAGCTTCTTAATTCCTTAGAGCAGGCAAAAGAAGAAATAAAAGATCCGGAATTAGAACCGATTAACCTTTCGGGAATATCCGTTACCGAGGAATTTGATAAAGATCTTGAGCGCCAGATTTTAGAGGCCTTAGAAGAAAAGGAAGCGCAAAAGAAAAATGGAAATGCAACACAGGGTGATAAAAAATCCTTTGCAGATGTTGAGTTTACAATTACCGACCTGACGGAAGAAAAAGCCGAAGAGAAAAAGGAAGAGCCTTTAGGAGAGGCTGAAGCAGAAAAAGAAAATGAGCATTCAGCATCAGCCAATGCTTCGGCGGTTGATTCGGATAATACCGATAAGGAAACGGATTCGCATTCTTCTTTGCGCCAGCTTTCCAAAGAAGAAAAAGATTTGTTTGGAATGGTTGCCAAAACGAAAAAGGTGCAGGAAGAAATAGCTTATGCTATAGACAATGTCAGCCTGGATCCGGCAGTAGGCAATATTATTATTACCGGTGAAAAGGGTGTTGGTACACTTGGCCTTGCAAAGAATATTATTAAGGTAATTTCTGTAGAAAACAAAAACTTCTCCGGTCGCGTGGCAAAAGTTACGGGAGAACAGTTAAATACCAGAAATATTTCGGATACCTTAAACGGATTGAATAACGGCGCACTCATCATTGAGCAGGCCGGCGAGTTGTCTGATTTTACATTGATTGCCATTTCTGATTATTTGAGAACACCTCATAATGACGGTTTGATAATTATTATGGAAGATGGCAAAAAGGCAATGGATGATCTCCTTGCAAAAGACAATATGCCGCTCAATAGTTTTAACCTGCGGATTGATGTTGCAGCTTTAGATAATGACGGTCTGGTTAATTACGGTAGAGAATATGCTTTAGAACAAGAATATGCCATTGATGAAATGGGTATGTTGGCATTGTATACCAGTATTGCCAACCGTCAGACCAGTCAGCACGCCGTTACGGTTGAAGAGGTAAAACAGATTGTAGATGAAGCAATCGCGAAATCAGAAAAGGGAAGTGTTTCCCATATCATGGATGTCATTTTGAAAAAGCGATATGATGAAAATGATATGATTGTTTTACGAGAGAAGGATTTTTTATAAATTGATTGGGGTAAACAAATGGCAAAAAATAAGGAAGTAAATCCACTTTACATCACAGAGGCAGATCAGTATGTATTTGCCCAAGGATGTCATTATGAAATTTACAATAAGATGGGAGCGCACAAGACGTTAGAAGACGGGGTAGAAGGTGTTTATTTTGCCGTATGGGCACCCAATGCCAAGTATGTCAATGTGGCAGGCTCTTTTAATGACTGGGATATTTACCAGTATGAATTAAAAAGACTGGGAGAAGGCGGAATATATGCCGGATTTGTTCCGGGAGTGAAAGAAGACGATCTGTATAAATATGTCATTACAACGCAGGACGGAAACAAGCTGTATAAGGCCGATCCCTATGGCAATTATGCCGAGTTACGTCCGGGTAACGCGTCAAAAGTGACAGATATTTCAGATTTTAAGTGGACGGATAAAGTCTGGATGGACACAAAAGCCAATACAGACTGGAATAAAGAACCGATTGCGATTTATGAATGTCATATCGGCTCATGGATGCGTCATCCCAGAGAAGATGAAGACGGTTTTTACAATTACCGTGAGTTTGCGGACCGCATTGTTACATATTTAAAAGAAATGAAATATACGCATGTTGAGTTGATGGGTATTGCGGAGCATCCTTTTGATGGTTCATGGGGATATCAGGTAACCGGTTATTATGCACCGACTTCCCGCTACGGAAAGCCGGAGGATTTTATGTATCTGGTAAATCAGTTACATAAAAATAAAATCGGCGTTATTCTTGATTGGGTTCCCGCACATTTTCCCAGAGACGGGTTTGGTCTTGCTAACTTCGACGGCACCTGTCTTTATGAGCATCCCGATCCCAGACGCGGAGAGCATCCGGATTGGGGAACCAAGATTTTTAACTATGCCAGAAAAGAAGTAAGCAATTTCTTAATCGCAAATGCTATGTTCTGGGTTGAAAAATTCCATGTAGACGGTCTTCGTGTAGATGCCGTGGCATCAATGTTGTATTTGGACTATGGAAAACAGGATGGAGAATGGCTGGCAAACGAATACGGCAACAATAAGAATCTGGATGCCATCGAGTTTTTCCGTCATTTAAACAGCATCATGCAAAAGAGAAATCCCGGGACTTTGATGATTGCAGAAGAATCCACTGCATGGCCGATGGTAACGGGTGATGCAAAAGAAGGCGGATTAGGTTTTTCTTTCAAATGGAATATGGGCTGGATGCATGATTTCTGCGAATATATGAAGTTGGATCCTTTGTTTAGAAAGGACAATCACTACAAAATGACATTTGCCATGAGTTATAACGGAAGTGAAAATTACATTCTTCCGCTTTCCCATGATGAAGTTGTACATCTAAAATGTTCTATGTTAAATAAGATGCCCGGATTTTATGTGGATAAGTTTGCAAATCTACGCGTGGGCTATACTTATATGTTTACACATTCCGGCAAAAAGCTTCTCTTTATGGGACAGGATTTTGGACAGGACCATGAATGGGATGAATCCAAAGAGCTTGACTGGGATTTACTTTCCGACCATGAGCACAGTTCCTTAAAATACTATGTGTCAAAGCTGTTGGAATTATATCGTAAATATCCTGCGCTTTCAGAGATTGACAGAGACTGGGCAGGCTTTGAATGGATGAATGCGGATGATTGTGAACAGAGTACGTATAGTTATGTGCGCAAAGCATCTTCCGGAAAAAATAGTATTCTGGTTGTTTTAAATATGACTCCGATAGAGCGAAAAGATTTTAAAGTCGGTGTTCCTAAAAAGAAAAAATACACATTATTATTAAATTCCGATGAAGAGTGTTTCGGAGGACGTGGTAATAAGATTCCGGCTTCGATTGCGGCAAAAGCAGAAGAAGCAGACGGAAAGCCGTATTCTCTGACATTTGATCTTCCTGCATATGGAGCAGCAGTTTTCCGCTTTTAATCTTATGAAAACAGAAGAATAAGCCGAAATATAGGGTGAATGCAATCTGCATTCACCCTTTTTGTTATGACAAAAAGGAGAATGGACGTCGTGTGCACATGAATTGGGATTTAACGACTACAAAACAGATGATAAAACTGTTTTATTACAGTCTTTATGGCAGTAAGGAAAGTGTATAGAATTTAATTTAAAATTATATAAAGGCAGGAACGCTATGAGCATTGCAATTAATCAGATTGATGCATATGAAAAAAATCAGGTTGTAAAGAATGGACACCAAACGTCTGCACCGGGAACAAATGACAAAGTTTCCAAAGGTCAGGCGGTTTTTGCGTGGAATCATTCGCAGGATGGATTTGGGATGCAGGCATACCGTGACAATGACAATCAAAGTTCGTTGTTAGAAAAAGCAGCTTCTTTTGATGAAAAAAACAGCAAAGATTATATGGTTGTTATGTCCAATACCATGTCGGATGAGGATTATTGCAAATGGCAGGAAAACGGCGGAAATCCGGGAGATTGCGAGCCGGGTGAAATGGTCACCATCATGGATCAGATCAAAATTACGCTTGTAAAGGCAGGAGTGGAAGTTTCCGGTTTTACGGATCAATTGGATGCAGCAACAATCAAAGATGCAAGATTAAGTGACGGATATGCCAATGCAATAGCCAATGCTTTAAAATACAAAAATCTTCCGGCTACCGAGGATAACATCAAATCCATGGCAACGCAGATGAATCAGATGCAGAATATGGATCAATTATCGGATGGAGCCAGAAAATATCTGATTGAAAATGAATTGCATCCGACTTTTGACAATTTGTATAAGGCAAACTATATGGCAGGTAAAAAAACTGCTGTTTCGCAAGGATATTATGAAACCGAAACCTCCGGATACATGGCAAAAAAGGGAACGATAGATGATGTTTCAACACTGGAATCGCAGATTCGGGACATTATCAGACAGTCTGGTCTGGAAGAAAATTCCCAAAATATGGAAAATGCGACCTGGTTATTGGAAAAAGGACTCCCTCTGACTGAGAAAAATCTGCACTATATGGCAAATCTGGATTCCCTTACATTTCCTTTGGATGTAAATCAGGTTGCATTAGCAGCCGCAGATGCTGTTTCCATGGGATTAAGTGCCAAAGAAGGTAATCTGATTACCGGCAATGGTTATCAGACGGAAGAATCCGGATATCTGGATACATCTATAAAAATATATGAAAAAACACAGGCTGTATCCGATGAAGATATCTTTACCGTTATGAAAAGCGGAAAAAGTCTCAATCTCTACAATTTGTTTCAGGCAGTAGATAATTTGCAAAAAACTGCGGTGCAAACGGAAAACGAAGGAGAAAAGACCGGACAGATTGAACCGCTGACAGACCAACACCAAACAGTATTTATAGAAGCCAAAAAGCAACTGGTACAGATTCAGCTTACCATGAGTGCCCAGGCAAATCTTAAATTACTGAAACACGGAATTTCTATTGATTTAGAGCCACTAAATCAATTAGCCAAAATGCTTGCAAAAGAAGAAAGTCTGTATCATGCAACAGAGCTTGGAAACATTGTTGAGAAGACAGAGGAAATTAAGCATCTGCCACAGGATACACTGGGAGTTTCCGTTCAGGAAGCCTGGATGGCAAATCGTGTCTTTACCTTAGATCATGTGTATGAGACAGGAAAACATATTGCTGCCGATTATGAAAAAGCCGGTCAGAGTTACGAAGCATTGATGACAAGTCCTCGTGCGGATTTGGGAGATCACATCAAAAAGGCATTTCAAAATGTGGATGATCTGCTTTTGGAAAACGGATTGGAAGTATCGGATGAAAACCGCAAAGCCGCACGGATTTTGGGATATAACCGGATGGAAATCACACAGGAAAATCTGGATGCCGTAAAAGAAGCGGAAGCATTGCTTACAAAAGTTGTGCAACAGCTGACACCGGAAAAAACATTGCATATGCTTCGTGATGGCGTAAATCCTATGGAAATCAATCTGGATGAACTTTCGAATTATCTGGATACCCTGCAGAATGAAGGAGAATCTCTTGAAAAATACAGTAAATATCTCTATCGATTAGAAAAAAACAAGGAGATTTCGCAGGCAGAAAAAGATGCATATATTGGCGTGTACCGCCTGTTACGACAGATTGAAAAAGGAGACGATGCGGCAATCGGAACGCTTGTTTCCCAAAACCGGGATATGAATTTTGAGAATCTCCTAAGTGCAGTCCGTACACGGAAAAAAGGATTTATTGATACAAAAATCGATGACGCCTGTGGACTTTTAAAAGAAGTACAGAATAATCAGAAATCTATTTCTGACCAGATTATGAATTATTATAAAAACCGGGCAGGACGGGTTCTTCATGAAATGTCTGCCGAAGGGTTTGAAGATTTCGAAGAGCAGAAAGAATTTTATCAGTCTGACCTTGCGTTTATACGTCAAATGAAAGAAATTCCCGAGGATACTTTTACAGGATTGACTCAGGACGGGATTGCGACAACCGCAAATCATCTCATGGCAGAGCAGATGGTATCAGAGGATGCGGCATTTGTTAAAGATTATCGTAAGATATTAAAAGACCGGAATAAAGAAAAGGAGTTTTTGGATGAGTTGGAAAAACTGACGGATTCTTTCGATTCGGGAAAAGAAAGTGTTCAGGCAGCTTATGAAGCTTTTGCAAAGCGGGCTTTACAGGGATTATCCGATGCCGGAGAGGAAAGTAAAAACCATATTGATGTACGTTCCTTTGCTTTTGATATGCGTCAGGTTTCTCTTTGGGGTGAGCATGCAAAACAGGAAAGTTATTATGTTCCGATGCAGTTATCGGAGCATGTGACAATGGTCCATGTCAAAGTTGTAAATGGTGATAAAAAAGGAACCGTAACCGTCGACTTAAAAGAAAATGACGGATTTTTGGGAAAAGCCAGAGCTGTTTTTCAGATAAAGGAAGGAAAAGTCGAAGGATTGCTTCAGGTTGCAGACGATAAAGACCTTGCAAGCTATCAGGAAATTGCCGGTAAATGTTGTGGTCTGATACTTGAGAAAACAGGAAAAAGTGCCGATATAACTTGTGTACAAAGTCAGACAATGAATTTAAATGCTTTCCACAAAGATGAAAAAACCGAATCGACAAAGGATTTATATCTGATTGCAAAAGCATTTATCCAGAGTGTGGAGCAGGAGGTTACAGCTTATGAGAGTTAATTATAATATTTCCGCAATTTTAGCAAATAAAGCATTGAATCAGACAGACAGTAAGTTATCCGTCTCATCCGAACGTTTATCAACCGGATATAAAATCAACCATGCAAAGGATAATCCTTCCGGTCTGGCGATTGCACATCGTATGACTATGCAGCTTCGCGGACTTAGCAATGCTGCCCAGACAGCTTCCGACGGTGTTTCTGTTGTACAGACGGCTGAGGGTGCGATTTCCGAGATGCAGGATATGGTACATCGTATTTCAGAGCTTGCCGTGCAGGCGGCCAATGGTACCAATTCCGATGATGACAGACAGATGATACAGGAAGAAATTGACCAGTTAAAGCTGGAATTAACCAGAATTGCATCGGATACTGATTTTAATGGAAAGAAACTGTTAAACGGCGATTTTGATTTAAAAGGATATAGTGATGTGGAAGAAGTAAAGGTATCCTATTATTCTGATGAGGTCAAGGTCGGACAATATGTTATTTCAGCCATTAATCGGACATATGATGCAGACGGAAATCTGATGGATGGCTCCGTGACTTTACTGCAGGATGGAAGTGCAAATGCTTTTCCGGCTGATTGTACGATCCGTTATGAAGGAAACAAAGCCATCATTGAAGGAAGAGACAGCTTCCGCATGGATCTTACCATTGATGATTCCTTGGCGACAGCTTCTAATGTGACATTAGATATTACCGGAATTGGTGCGATGCGAATGCAGATTGGTGCCAATGAAGGGGAAATTATGGAAATCCGTATTCCGGCATTGGGCTTAGAGCAATTAGGCCTCAAAGATGTAGATTTATCAACAAAAGAAGGCGCTTTGAAAGCGATTGAACTGACGGATGCTGCAAATACTTACATATCATCCGTTCGTGCAAGACTGGGTGCATATCAAAATCGACTGGAGCATACGGCAAACAGTCTGGATGCAACCAATGAAAATCTGACCGATGCATTTTCACGTATTATGGATACGGACATGGCAGAAGAAATGACAGAGTATTCCAACGAGCAGGTATTAACCCAGGCCGGTATTTCCGTATTGTCACAGGCCAACGAAAGACCGCAGCAGGTTCTTCAGTTATTACAGTAATGAGGAGAGCAGATGGATCGTCAATTAAAGCAGCAGTTTACATTGCGAATTACCCAGGCTAACAAAACAGAGCTTTGTGTCATTTTATATGAAATGTTCATGACATATTGCTCGGATGCCATATGCAATCAGGAACAGGGAGATACGAAAGAATTCCGTCTCAATATTCAAAGAGCACGCGGATGTCTAAAAGAATTAATGGGCTCTCTGCATTTTGAATATGAGCCCGCGCCCACGCTGTTAAAGTTATATATCTATATCAGCCGACTGCTGGTTCGTGCCGATTTACACAATGAAACAGAGCCATTAAAGGAAAGCAATAAAATTATGCAAAAACTTCATGATGCGTTTGCCGTTGCAAGTAAAGAGGATACATCCGGACCGGTAATGGGCAATACACAGACGGTATATGCAGGATTGACCTATGGAAAAACAGATTTGAATGTCAGCCTTGAAAGTGATGCAAATAGAGGGTATTTTGCTTGATTTTTATCTCTCTTCTGATTTGTGTTCCCAATATATATCTTTGCCGCCTTGTACTTCGGTTTCTAGACCTTCTAAGCGGCATGCTCACAAAGTATTATTAAATGACCGGTTTCAAAACTCAGACTTCGTCTTCAGACAGTTGAAACCGGTCATTATTTTTGTTCGCTTATGCCGCTAAGAAAGACAGGAAACCTCGTAAAAGTCGGCGGACAAAGATATATATTGGGAACACAAATCCGAAAGGGAAAGAATAGAAAAATCAGTGGAGTACTCATTAATTCAGACATAATGAAAAAGAAACAGGCATATAGTGTATTAAATGTTAAAGAAGGATACAAATATGGCTGTTTTTTTTGATTGGCTGACAAATACTTTGCAAATCAATAAAACCGAAGCATACAGTATGGTAGCATTGCTGGCGGTTTTAGTACTGGTTTTGACAATTGGTGCGTTAAAACGAAAAGCCGCTTTTTTGGTTGGATTTATGATACGCATGACTGGCGGTGTTGCCATGATTTTAGTGGTCAATTCCATCTTGTCCTATTATCAGATTTCTAGTCTGGTAGGGATAAATGCAATCAGCCTTTTGACAAGCGCAATCCTAGGAATTCCGGGGGTTTGCGTGTTATACGCAATTTTATTTTTGTGATTTTTTGTAAGACTTTCACAAAAAAAATAAAATTTGTAAAAAGGGGTTTACAAGACAAAAAACGTTTTATATAATTCAACTTACAATAAATCTATGAAACATTTCTAGTCCGTTTCGGACATGTTTCCCAGTTTATTATTTTTAATCAAGATATATTTTAATCCAGAAATTTGTTATTCGAAAAATTGGATGCTTTAAAAGATTTCTATTCGAATAATATAGAATATCCAAAAAGTGATATTTAAAGGAGTAAGAATTTATGTAGTTTTTTTAACGGTTTAATAGCAATGCAACTGCAGCTTCTAAATAGAAGGGTGAGTAAGCATTTGCCAGCTGCACGAGTGCCTTTAACAGTATCCATTTCAACTACTCCAAGCTCAGGAAAAGCAGCTGTATATTTTTCGAAATCAACATAGGTTCGTTTGTTTCGATAAGTCTGCTGAATGTTCTTTTTGCGAGGTTCAGAACGTTTCTTTCTTTTCTTGTAGCGGACACGCCTTGGAAGATCAATATTTCTAGCCTTAAAAACACTCTGATCGAAATAGTTGTAGAGCGTTCTACGGCAGACAGGAATCTCATCCGCATGAACAGCGAATATGTGACTTAATCCGTAAATAGTCTGCCTGAGTACAATTTGGGTACAGCAGGTAATGAACGATATGAACAGAATGAAAAGCGTATCAAATGATACGCAAAGAATGTACGAATTACAAACTCATGCATCCATTTGGTTCAAATCAATAAAAGTAATAACAGCAATAAAAAACATCAACTTTATAGGTTGATGTTTTTTTATACTATTCTTCAAATAAAATTTACTGATAAATAGAAATAAGTTTCTTACGAAGCTTTTCGTATTCTGCAGGATCTAAGATTCCGATATCGTGAAGTGTTTTTAATTTCTTAACTTTACGTTCGAATTCTGCCATTTCCTCATCCATAGTCATGTTATCAGATGACTTAGTTTCTACTTCTTTCTCTGCTTCGTCTTTTTCCTGCTGGAGCTGCTGTTCTAACAATTTTATGTCTTCGAATGCTTTTTTCATATCCATAACAGAATCTGAAATGCCAGGTAAATATACATCGTCAGAACCAGCTGTGGTACGAATAACTGCACAGTTCTTTTTATTAATAACACCATGCTCGACACTGACAACATCTTTAAATTTATAACTTACATCAGTGATATATGGTTTGCTTCCGTCGTTTGGACAAATAAGTCCACGACCTGATATATACTGTACTGAAAAACTAATAAATATTTGTTCAGGATTTGCAAAAAATCCTGATTTATATTCGCCGTAAAATTCCTCTGTTCTGTTTAAATCTGCTGGATTCAAAATGATTCCCCCTTAAATAAAATCAAAAATATATAATAGTTATAAACTAATTACTCAGTATTATACCACTATTTTCGTTATATGGTAGGTTTTTTTAGCAAAATAGCAAAAATTGTATACTTTATATAAATAACAGGAGATTTTGGTATTTAAGTAAGGGTTTTTTTAACTAAAATTTAGGCTATAATTGAAAAGAAGAATGCAAATAGCAATAGAAATTTCAATTATTAAGAGGAATGGACATCATGGTAGAACGCAAAATTTTAAAAAACAAAATATATTTATATCTGACAGAGTTTTTTGCAGGTATGTCAGTTATGGCAGTTGAACTTGGAGCAAGCAGATTATTAGCTCCATATTTTAGTTCATCTCAAATTGTGTGGACCATTATTATTGGAACTTTTGTTCCAACTTTTATTAGTATTCCAGCTGTTGGTACTTCCATTACATTTTTGATCTTTGCAGGTATTTTATTAGCACTTTGCATTGTATATTTCGTAACTTCAAAAATAAATTTTAAGCAGGCCCAAAGGGTTCCAATCAGTATTGTAATCCTCCTAATCTGCATCCTTTTTGGCCATAATAATAGTTTTGCATTTTGGGAAAATGATTTAACTTTTGAAGGTGAATCAATTTATAATTATTTGCAGGTAAAAGAAAACGATAGGGAAGTTATACTTTCAACAAATGTACTATTTTGTGTTCAGTCTATTTATAAAAAAGACAAAGAACTAACAGGTATGTATTATGATTATGCAATGGCAGCACCATATATGGCTGGTATAAATGAGAAGGAACACTTAAAAATACTCATTTTGGGAAATGGTTCTGGTACTTATGCAACACAGTGTGAAAGATATTTTGAAAATCTAGATATAACAGGTGTGGAAATAGATCAGAAAATCACGGACTTGGCAATTGAATATTTTGAATTGCCAAAGGATGTTGATGTTGTTACTTATGATGGGCGAGCTTATTTGAATGCAATTGATGATGTCTATGATGTAATTATGGTTGATGCATATCAGGATATTACTATTCCATTTCAGATGTCGTCGGTGGAATTCTTTGAGTTGGTAAAAAATCACTTAAAAGAAGACGGAGTTATGGTTGTTAATATGAATATGCGAGGTGGCGAAGAAGGTAATATTAACCAATATTTAGCAGATACCATAGATGCATTTATGAAAGGATAATAGGGCATGAAAAAAAGAGTTGTAGTAACAGGACTTGGTGTAGTTTCACCAATTGGTAATAACGTAGAAGATTTTTGGCAGGGAATTAAAGAAGAAAAGATTGGTTTTGCTCCAATTACCTATTTCGACACTACAAATTTCAAGTGTAAATTGGCAGCAGAATTAAAGGATTTTTATCCAGAAGAATATATGGATAAAAAATCTGCAAGACGTATGGAACTTTTTTGCCAGTATGCGGTTGCAGCTGCATCACAAGCAATGAAAGATAGTAACCTTGATATGGAAAAGGAAGATCCATATCGCGTTGGTTGTGCTGTTGGTAATGGCGTAGGTTCATTACAGAGCATGCAGAGAGAATATACTCGTATGGTGGAAAAAGGACCATCAAAGGTATCTCCACTTCTTGTACCATTAATGATTACGAATATGGCAGCAGGAAATGTCAGCATTCAGTTTGGTCTTAAAGGAAAAAGTATTAATGTTGTAACTGCCTGTGCGACAGGAACAAATTCAATCGGTGAAGCTTTCCGTACAATTCAGTATGGTGATGCTGATGTTATGGTTGCTGGTGGAACAGAAGGCAGTATCGCTGAAATTGGTGTTGCTGGTTTTGATTCCTTAACCGCTTTATCCTCAAGTGATGATCCAAAACGCTGTTCAATTCCTTTCGATAAAGACCGTAGTGGTTTTGTTATGGGTGAAGGTGCAGGTGTTGTTGTTTTGGAAGAATTAGAACATGCTAAAAAACGTGGTGCTAAGATTTACGCAGAGGTTTTAGGATATGGTTGTTCATCTGATGCTTATCATATTACTTCTCCAGCAGAAGATGGTATGGGGGCAGCAACTGCAATGCTTTCAGCTGTAAAAGATGCTGGATTAGAAAAAGAAGCTATTACATATATCAATGCACATGGTACAAGTACACATCATAATGATTTGTTTGAAACTAGAGCAATTAAGTTAGCATTCGATAACCATGCAGACAATATTAAGATTAACTCTACAAAATCTATGATTGGTCATCTTTTAGGTGCAGCTGGTGCCGTAGAATTTATTACTTGCGTAAAAGAAGTAGAAGAAAATTTCATCCATAGAACTGTTGGTTTAATGGATTGTGAAGAAGAAATGGATCTTAACTATTGCAAACAAAGTTATGAAGAAGAAGTTCCTTACGCACTTAGCAATTCATTGGGCTTTGGAGGTCACAATGCAAGTATCTTAATCGGTAAGTATACAGATTAATACAGATAAAAAGAGGTTTAAAAATGTCATTATTAACTAGTACAGAAATTATGGATATTATTCCACATAGATACAAATGAAAATAAACAGTTCCTTACAACAAACGGCAAAAGAATTATCGGTATATGCATATGCTGTAAAAAATAATCTGCAAACGGATTCTTTAAATGCGGAAGAAAATTCTGAAATGGATTCTCTTTTATCTGGTATTGCCATATCTGAAACATATGTCAGATCACGTTTAATCAAGGATCTGACATCAGAATATCTGCAGACTTCTCCGCTGAAAGGGAGCGGAAATTTATGTTTTGCAGGGAGCAAATTAATGGAAAAAGACCGAATTGAACTGTATAGCACTTATCAGGTCACCCCATTTTTTGCTTTATCTGACAAAGCAGGCTTTTTTACCGGATCAACAGCGGTTGCCCGTGCCTTTACCGGGTATGATAATACATCAGATTGTGTAAATGCCGAAAAAGAAAAATATGTTTATATTACAGAAACCGGCCGGGCATATCATCAAAGCCGGAGTTGTCATTATCTGGATTTATCGATTCAGCAGACAGATAAAAACCAGATTTCCGTATTACGCAATGCATCCGGAGGACGATACTATGCATGTCCACTTTGTGCAAAATCCGGATTGGGAGATATTGTTTACATTACTGATTACGGAGATTGTTTCCATTATGATTTATTGTGCAGCGGGCTTAAAAGAACCATACAAGCTATTCCCATATCTGAAGTCGGAGCAAGAACACCTTGCAGTAAATGCGGATTGTAATATTTGAAATGATAATGCAATTTATAATGGCTTTAGATTTTGGGACAATAAAATATTGGGTATATATTCCCTTGAGATTTTTGGTGAGGGAGGAAATATAGATGAAAAAGAAAGATGAAAGGAAAATGAAGATTCGGAATAAGGCGTGGAAAAATAAAGAAAAAATTTTTATCTTAGTGCAAAATAACGGTAATTATACTATTGAAGCGGCAATTATCATTCCATTGATATTATTTGTGATTTTAGTATTTATTTCTCTGTCGTTTTCACTCTATAATCGCTGTAGCCTGGAGCGGGCTGCTATTGCATCTGCGCTCAGAGGAAGTGAAGAAATATTTTCAGATTCTGAAATACGTTTTGATACAGCCAATCGTGCAGTAGACGAGGTACTATACTTAAATCTTCTTTCAGAAACTGAAATAAATAAAAATATAAAAAGAAACGGAAATCGGATTGTTGTGTCATTGGATGCAAAAGAAAAAGGTAATACATTTACAACTTATTCTCAAAAAAAGGCAGTCAATCCTGTTTTTTGGATTAGAAATTTTCGAAAAATGAATGGAGTGGTACAAAAAAATGATGCAGGCGGAATTTAAAAGAGAAAATCATAAAAGCTATTTTGTTATTAAAGATACAAGATTCGATTTATTTGAACAAGCAAGCGCAGTCTATGATTTGGAAATGCTTTGTGAAAATCAGATACAGGGTATATTACCGATTTCACTTCATAGTTTTAATGGAGAAACGGAAATATATTATGACATCAGCACAAAGCAGACCTTACGTGTTCTTTTCGAAAAGAAAAAATTTACAAAGGACGATTTGAAATGGCTTTTCAGTGGAATATATGAGGCTATAACCGGACTGGAAAAATATCTTCTGGATATGGAGTATTTGCTGATTGATCCGGACTATATCTATATTAATATAGCAGAGAAGAAGGTATATTTGCTTTACTATCCTTATCCGGAAGAAACGTTTGAAACGGAAGTTGAACAATTTGCAGAATATCTTTTGGATAAAATCTGCAATGAAGATGAACAGACGGTAGTATATGCCTATAATTTTTATCGATTTGTAAAAGAGGAAAAAGGTGATCTGATTTCTGTATTTGAGAAATTGGAAAAAAGTGATTCTCATACTGAAAAAGAAACAGAAGCACATAAAAATACGCAACAGCGAATGCAAAGTGAAACAGAAGCTTTCCTAAGCGTGGATGAAGAAAAGTTATACCTCAATGAGGATTTATTACAGATTAAGAATGAAGAAAAATTTACATTCACTAACCGTCCGAAAGTAAATCGTGTAATTGTTTTTGGATTTTTTGCTTTGTTAGGTGTTGGAATTATGGCATTTGAAGCATGGCAAAATCAACTTCGTTTTGAGGAATTGATTACAAAAAAGGAAACTCTTGTGGGCTTAGCTGTTTGTATCGTATCTGTTTTAGGATTTCTTTTTATTTCTATATTGGATTATGTTCGCGTTAGAGCCGAAAACAGAAAAAAGGAATTTGAAAATAATACGACAGAAGATAGAAATGTGATTGAAAATTCAGAGATAGGGATGGATGATAGTTTTATTGACATAGACAAAGAAAAAATGGGGGAAATGGATTTAGAAAAAACATATTTTGAAGAAAACAAAAAGATTAATTATGAGAATTATGAAAAAGCAGAGTACAGTGAAATGGAAAAAATAAATTCAACAAGAGAAGAGGATACATATGAGACTGTATTGCTGCAGGAAAACTGTTATGTAGAACAAAGAATATTGGTTGGAAAAATAAAAGGAAAAAAAAGACAGATTGATTTATCAACATTTCCCTTTATCATTGGAAAAAACAAAGATCAGGCTGACTTTGTGATAGATGACTCCAGCATTAGCAGAATTCATGCCAGATTTACATTACGTGATGGAATTGTTTACCTGACCGATTTAAACAGTACCAATGGAAGTATGAAAAACGGTATTAAGCTTCAACCGAATGAATTGGTTGAAGTGGAGGCCGAAGATGAAATTAAATTTGGCAGAGTGACATTTACCTATTATTGATTTCTATTTCATATAGTTCTTATTTTCTATTTCTTTTAAATCATTCTTTTTTAGTGTATTATAATAAAAGAGTATTTGAGTTTAAATATTATTTCAAGGTCTTATCAAATTGAAATGTATTTTTATACTAATATAAAACATTACATGTAAAGAGAATGATTATGAAAGAGAGATTGCTTTATTTTTTGGGACAGGATGGATTTTTTCGGATGAAAACTTCTGTTCCGGAATTTATTGTTTTTTTTAAAAAAGAAAACGACTTTGTTAATGCTATAATCCTTGTAGACCTGAATGAAAATCCTTTCGTGACAACCAATCAAATAAGTTCGATCAGAAACAGAGTAAAATGGAAGTTTGTTGATCAGGGAATGCAAGATGTCCATGTGATTGTACTGGTAATTTCTGAAGATGCAGAAAAAGCTGTTTTATTAAAAGATGATAATCCGTTTTTCTGGGTTATTGATAGTAGACAAAGCAAATTGGTTATTCCTGCAAGCAGCGTAGAAGATTTTTATGGCATGAAAGGATTCATCGAAATCTGGTTATGGGCAGATTTTGACCAAAGTGTTTCGGAAGAGAGCTATTATCAGGCAGATGGTCGACAGATTAAAAGTTTTAAACAGCAGCCGTTAGTAAATCATTTTGTTTTTATTACTAATGTGATTGTTTTTACACTGTGTACATTGACCGGCGATTTGTTGTATAATTATGGCAGATTGACGATGCAGGATGTTACAAACGGCGAATGGTATCGTATGATAACTTGCCTGTTTTTGCATGGAAATGTCACGCATATTGCAAGTAATATGATGATGTTGTTTTTGCTGGGCAATGTCGTTGAGAAAGAAATGGGTCATATCAAATATTTTATTTTATATTTTGGTTCTGGCCTGGTTGCCTCCGGTGCGTCTTTATATTTACAATCCATTCATCTGGCATTGGGTGAGGAAACTGCCGGTTCCATTGGAGCCAGTGGAGCAATATTTGGCATTATGGGTGCATTTTTGTGGATCTTGATACGCAATCATGGAAGAGCGTCCAACATGTCGTTTGTCAGAGTGCTGTTTTTGGTCTGTTACTGTCTGTTTGGAGGATTGACCGAGGCAAGAATAGATAATGCAGCACATTTTGGTGGATTATTTGCGGGTATTATAATCGCTGTTTTGATTTATAGGAAAAACAAACACAAAAAGGAGGTTGTAACCGGTGAAGATTAATATTTACTATGGCGGAAGAGGTCTGATGGACGATCCGTCTTTGTATGTAATCAATAAAATGCAGGATGTTTTGGAAGAGTTAAATGTTAAAGTTGAACGGTTTATGCTTTCTGAGTTGAAAAACACGATTACGACTTTGCCTCAGACATTGAAAACTGCAGATGGAATTATTCTGGCAACCACTGTTGAATGGTATGGAATCGGTGGATATTTACAGAGCTTTTTGGATGCATGCTGGCTCTATGGTGATAAGGAAAAAATAAGCCAAATCTACATGTGCCCTATTGTTATGAGTACAACTTACGGCGAAAGAGAGGCAAAATTAGATCTTTCGCTTGCATGGGAGATTTTAGGTGGAAAACCTTGTAGCGGAATCTGTGGTTATGTGCCGGATACTGCCATTTTTGATACAAATTCAGGATATAATAATATTATTGAGAAAAAAGCAGAAAATATGTATCGGACTATCAGTCAGAAGATGGCCAGTTTTCCGGCAAGTAATAAAGCTGTCACACAGACGGTTGCCATCAATAAAAATATCAATCTGACGCCAAAAGAATCGGAGCAGCTGTCTCAATATGCTGCAGATGAATCTTATGTTCAGACGCAAAAGGAAGATATTAAGGAATTGGCAAGTTATTTCCAAGGAATGCTTTCTAAGGATGAGAATGAAGACGAACATATGATAGAGGCTTTTCGGGAACACTTTTCGCCACAGCCCGGACTCAAAGCGGTTTACAAGATTGTGATAGAGGGAAAGAGTCTTCCACTTTATATTTCGGTAGATAAGACACAATTGGAATGTATATTTAAAGATACGGAAAAACAGGATGTTTTGATTACTACCGATAAAAATACTATGTCTGAGATAATAAACGGACGCATGACTTTCCAAAGAGCATTTATGAGTGCCGGAACCATGAAAGTGAAGGGTGACTTTACTTTGATGCGGTCACTGGATCAGTTATTTGTATTTATGAAAGGATGATAAACATGAGAGATGACAATTGTATTTTTTGCAAAATTGCAAATGGAGACATATCGTCGAAAGCAATCTATGAAGATGATTTATTTAAGGTGATTTTAGATCTTGGCCCGGCAACCAGAGGCCATGCCCTCATTTTGCCAAAGGATCATGCGAAAAATTTATTTGAACTGCCGGATGATACGGCAAAACAGATTCTTGTTCTGGCGAAAAAACTTGGAAACCAGATGGTTGAAAAGTTGAACGCAGATGGATTAAACATTATTCAAAACAATGGTGAGGCAGCAGGACAGACTGTAAATCATTTTCATCTTCATTTAATTCCCCGCTATGAAGATGACGGACAGCATATTTTGTGGGAACCCAAAGAAGTTTCCCAGGAAGAACTGGAAGAAATTCAGAATACGATTCTTTAATAGTCGGTAGAAAGCAATAGAGATTTGGATCTGCCAAAGTTCCTTTTATATCTAATCCAATTCTTTTTTGAAGAATATGTCAGATAAACGATTGTTTCAAATTGATGTTTAAGATAATCAGAAGTATTTGACAAAACAGTTAGCATTTGCTAACATTTTATTGAGGATGATATTCAAACAATGAAATATATTGAAAGTAGTATTTGAATGAGCATATTTCATTGTTTAGAGACGATACGAAAAAGAGGAAACTATTATGAAAGAATCAGGAAAAAACTATTTATTGACAATTTACCGGTTGCAACAGACCGGGATGACCGTTCATTCCATTGATGTTGCAAAGGCTTTGGATTTTTCAAAGCCCAGCGTCAGCCGTGCCATGGGGCTTTTAAAAGATGCTCAGTACATAGAAATAGCAAAAGGCGGTGCTATCACACTGACGAAAGTCGGTTTGAAAACTGCAAAGGAATTGGAAGAAAAAACCGATGTCTTAACAAAATTCTTGTTGATGACAGCCGATACGGATACGGAGACTGCTGTTATAGATGCCGGAAAAATGGCGTTTGCTATACAAGATGCTACATTTAAGGGGATTTGTAAGTTCATAAAAGAAGTTGAGAACTAGATAATACATTTCAAATATTACATCGAGAGTTTTGATCGTATTTTATTACCTATATGACATGATTAATACTCACATGATATTATTTAACTTGACAAACAGATAATCATTCTTTACAATTTGTTTAGTTTCATAATGAAAATGCGATGAGCGGAACAAGTAGGGTATTGTGAAAGCGTACAGAGAGTAGCCGGCTGATGAGAGGCGCACGACTAACTTTATCTGAATACATCCGTTAGCTTCATACCCAAAGGCAGGTGCTTAGTAGGCTATGACGGGAGATAACCGTTATATTATCAGCGTATTATATGTACGCATTGAGGCAGACAGTGTGAGCTGTTTGTAAAGATAGGTGGTAACGCGGATTTAAACCCGTCCTTTCAAAAAGAGAGGATGGGCTTTTTTATTTGTATTTGAATTTAAATAATGTACCATTTTAATTAACAAACCGGAAAAGAGGAAGAAAGATGACAGTATTTGATGAATTGAAAGCAAGGGGATTACTTGCACAGTTGACAGATGAAGAAGAAATTAAAGAATTGGTAAATAACGGAAAGGCTGTTTTTTATATTGGTTTTGATCCGACTGCTGACAGTCTTCATGTTGGTCACTTTATGGCTTTATGTCTGATGAAGAGATTGCAGATGGCAGGAAATAAACCGATTGCATTAATCGGTGGCGGAACGGCAATGATAGGGGATCCTTCGGGAAGAACGGATATGAGATCCATGATGACCGTTGAAACCATTGATCACAATTGCGAATGTTTTAAGGAACAGATGAGCAAATTCATTGATTTTTCTGAAGGAAAAGCATTGATGGTAAACAATGCTGAATGGTTAAGAGACTTAAATTATATTGAATTCATTCGGGATATCGGAGCGCATTTTTCCGTTAATCGTATGTTATCAGCAGAGTGCTACAAACAGAGAATGGAAAAAGGTTTGAGCTTTTTAGAGTTTAACTATATGATTATGCAAAGCTATGACTTTTTATCTTTATATGAAAGATATGGCTGTAATATGCAGTTTGGCGGAGATGATCAGTGGAGCAATATGTTGGGTGGCACAGAACTGATTCGTCGTAAGCTTGGTAAAGATGCATATGCCATGACCATCAATCTTTTATTAAATTCAGAAGGAAAGAAGATGGGAAAAACCCAGAAAGGTGCCGTATGGCTTGATCCTAAGAAGACTTCTCCTTACGAATTTTATCAGTATTGGAGAAATATCGGTGATGCTGATGTATTAAAATGTATCCGCATGTTGACATTTATCCCGTTAGAGGAAATTGACAAAATGGATTCCTGGGAAGGAAGTCAGCTTAATACAGCTAAGGAAATCCTTGCATTTGAGCTTACAAAGATGATTCATGGAGAGGAAGAAGCAACGAAGGCACAGGAAGCTGCTAAAGCATTGTTTGGCGGTTCAGGCAATTCTGCCGATATGCCGACTGCGACACTTTCAGATGATGATTTTACAGATGGAAATATTGATATTTTATCGGTTCTTGTAAAATCAGGTCTGGTTCCGACACGAAATGAGGGACGCAGAGCTGTGGAGCAGGGCGGTGTCAGTGTAGAAGGTGAGAAAATCACAGATATTAAAGCCATATTTTCCAAAGAACAATTATCCGGGGATGGCGTTGTTGTAAAACGCGGTAAAAAGAATTTCCGTAAAGTGATTGCACAATAATCCGCTGTCCTAAATATTGGACGCCAAACGTGAGATACTCTATTTAGACAACAGGTTTGAAAAACCTTATAAATGCAGTATCAGACGAGGAGGCGAACAATATGAAAGGATATCTGGTAAGTGGTGGATATATGGGATTGGTAGAAGGAGAATACATGCTGTTTGCAAGTGAAAGCGATTATCAGGAGTATATGGAAGAAATATAAAAAGAATCGTTGAAACAAAGGGTGTATTGATTGAAATTATGCACATTTCTTTATATAATAGGAAATGTGCATTTTCTTTCTTTTAAGCAATTTATTATTCGGGATATCAATAAAATGCATCTATATAATCAAAATAGGTTGGTGAAAAAATGAGAACAATACAGGTCGGAGACATTACAGAGCATATTAAAGAAATGTGTATCGAGGCAAATCATTTTTTGACGGAAGATATGAAATCTGCTCTGCACAATGCGTGTGAAAAAGAAGAAGCGTTATTAGGCAGACAGATTCTCAATCAATTACAGGATAATCTGAATATTGCCGGTACAGATATGATTCCCATATGCCAGGATACCGGTATGGCGGTAATCTTTATGGAAATCGGACAGGATGTGCATTTTGAAGGTGGAAATCTGGAAGATGCCATAAATGAAGGCGTAAGGCGCGGATATGTGGAAGGATTTCTTAGAAAGTCCGTTGTGAAAGATCCGTTGATTCGGGAAAATACAAAGGATAACACGCCGGCAATAATACATTACGAAATTGTTCCGGGAGATAAAGTAAAAATCACGGTTGCACCAAAAGGCTTTGGTAGTGAAAATATGAGCCGTGTTTTTATGCTAAAACCGGCAGATGGTATAGAAGGAGTAAAAAATGCCATTTTAACAGCGGTAAAGGATGCCGGACCGAATGCGTGTCCGCCTATGGTCGTAGGTGTTGGTATTGGCGGAACTTTCGAAAAATGCGCTATTATGGCAAAAAAGGCATTGACAAGACCTGTAAATGAACATTCCGAAATACCATATGTAAAAGAGTTAGAAGAAGAACTTTTAGATAGAATCAATGCATCCGGCATTGGACCCGGAGGATTGGGTGGAACGACAACCGCACTTGCTGTTAATATTAACACTTATTCTACACATATTGCGGGATTGCCAGTTGCAGTCAATATATGTTGTCATGTCAATCGCCATAGTGTCAGATTGATATAATATGATACCAGGGTCAAAATGCCTTTTGACTCCGACATCATAATATTTTGTACGAAAGATTTTATGGGAGAGAAGAATATGGAACAACACATTACGGCTCCTTTAACCAAACAGGAGGCTGCAAAATTAAAATCAGGTGATTATGTATATATTACCGGCACTATTTATACGGCGAGGGATGCCGCACACAAGCGTATGTTTGAAGCGCTTCAAAATAATGAGCCTTTACCCATGGAAATGAAAGACAATATCATTTATTACATGGGACCATCCCCTGCGCGAGATGGAAGACCGATTGGATCCGCAGGACCCACAACTGCAAGCCGGATGGATAAATATGCTCCGACTTTATTGGATTTAGGATTATGCGGAATGATAGGAAAGGGCAAACGTTCGCAGGAGGTATCCAATGCCATTGTAAGAAATGGTGCTGTATATTTTGCTGCAGTAGGTGGTGCAGGTGCCCTTTTGTCAAAATCAATTGTCTCATCGGAAGTAATTGCATATGATGATTTGGGAACAGAAGCAATTCGCAAACTGGAAGTAAAAGATTTTCCGGTAATTGTTGTTATTGACAAAGATGGGAACAATCTGTATGAAACAGCAATTAAAGCATATAATAAAGATTAAAAAATGAAACAGTTTCTTCCTATATATATAGGTAACAATATTTATATAACACAATATATTGTTGAACTGTGAGAAAGAGGTAACTATGAGAATTGCAATGATGGTACTACGCAATTTGTTTTTTGTTCCCGCTCTGTTTATTAAGCTTCTTTGGTTAAGTCATCATTATAACGGAGATTACTATCCCGGATTTATGCAATGTAAAAAAATATCAGCGCATGCGATTAAAGGTGGGAATATAACAGCAGAAATACATAATGTAGAAAATTTGCCCGAAGAAGATGGTTTTATTCTATATCCTAATCATCAGGGACTGTTCGATACATTGATGTTTTTTTATTCCAGTCCAAAGCCTTTGGCTTTTGTAATAAAAAAAGAGGCAAAAGATATTATTTTGTTAAAACAGGCAGTCGGAGCTACGGGTTCTCTTTCCATGGACAGAGAAGATTTGAGACAATCCATGCAGGTAATCAATCAGGTTGCGGATGAGGTAAAGAATGGAAGAAACTATGTAATCTTTGCTGAAGGAACCCGCAGCAAACTGGGGAATAAGCTTCGGGATTTTAAAGGCGGCAGTTTTAAAGCCGCACAAAAAGCAAAATGTCCGATTGTTCCATGTGCATTAATCAATTCCTTTGTTCCGTTTGATGAATCTTCATTAAGACATATTACGGTTAAACTGATCTATTTAAAACCGATGTACTATGAAGAGTATAAAGGAATGAAAACGAATGAAATCGCTGAGGAAGTAAAACGGCGAATAGAAGAAGCCATTGCGGAATATGAATAAGAAATACTATAGGGATAATTAGCAATGAAATAAAGATAAAATCTTAATTCATAAAGTACAAAAAATGGATTGACAAACAAAAATCACTTCGGTATAATAATTTTTGCGTCACGTTAGAGACGTTGCAACTTTATATTGGTAGAGGATAAAGTTCAGTGGTACGGAGAAATACTCAAGAGGCTGAAGAGGCGCCCCTGCTAAGGGTGTAGGTCGTTTGCGCGGCGCGAGGGTTCAAATCCCTCTTTCTCCGTTTTTTCTACAAGAAAAGTAATCTTGTTCTTTGAGATTTCTTTTTTTTGCACTAAAAAGTGATGACTTGTAGAAGATAAAAAAGCTTCTTTCAAAAAAATTGAAAAAAGTTAAAAAAAGTGCTTGACGAAAGAAAACGATAGTGATAATATAACATC